>CAYLTB010000013.1:0-8262 GCA_964386675.1 uncultured Verrucomicrobiota bacterium | reverse complement strand
GTCACGTCTCGACAATCTACAATTGGGCGAGGCAGGCCTCGACGCATTCGCGCCGTCGACGGTCAGAAAGGGTCACGTCTCGACAATCTACAATTGGGCGAGGCAGGCCTCGACGCATTCGCGCCGGGCGGGGGACCGGGTCAGGGATTTCTCGAACCGCCGGACGGCCTGATCAATGGTTTTGTACGTCCCTACCTCCAGCGCCTCAAGGGGTCAGAAAGGGTCACGTCTCGTCAGAAAGGGTCACGTCTCGACAATCTACAATTGGGCGAGGCAGGCCTCGACGCATTCGCGCCGGGCGGGGGACCGGGTCAGGGATTTCTCGAACCGCCGGACGGCCTGATCAATGGTTTTGTACGTCCCTACCCCCAGCGCCTCGCCGATCTCCCGCAACGTGCGACCGCTGCGCCGCCGCGCCAGGTAGAGCACCAGGTCCCGCCCGTCATCGCCATGCCGATCCTTGAACGTCTCCCAGCGTTCTCCCTTCACCCGTTCCACCACCGACACCACCTGCTCCAGCGGCACGCAACGCGCCAATTCGCGACGCGCCGGTTGCTCCTGGCTCAACACGCCCACCCGCCTTTTCAACCCTTCCAGAAATGCCCGCGAGCCGCGCGCCAAGCGCGCCGCGCCATCTTCATAGCCGTCCGGCAACGCGCCGCGCGTCACGTGCGCGTGGAGCCGCCGGCGATAGGCCGCCACTCCGCCGGCTCGCTTCAGCAATTCCTCCGTCGTCAGCCACGCCGGCCTCGAACGATACCCAACATACGCTCCATAGGAACTCCACTCATGGCCGCGCAGCCGACGCAGACGCTCCTTCACCCGTTCGCGATCCAGCGGTTTGATCCCCTCGGCTTCGGCGCGATTCGACACTTTGTCCAGTCCCACCTCCATCGTCCGGATCGGATTCAGGTGAATGTAGATGCTTGCGCTCAATACCCAGGACCCGTCGCCATCAATTAGCGTGCTCCAGAACCGGCCCTGGAACAAATGCCCCACCCGTTCCCGCCGCCGATTGAACCAGACGCTGTAGCTGACATTCAGCCACTGGATCGCCGCGCTCGCGTTGGCGTTCGGCGTTCGGATCAGCAGGTGATAATGGTTCCCCATCAGCGCATACGCATGGACCTCGGCCCCGTAGCGCTCCGGCAGATCCGCGAGCAGCTCCAGAAAGTGCTCGTGATCGGGGCGATCCTCGAAGATGGTCCGGCGTTCGATCCCCCGCGCCGTGATGTGGTACCACCCGCCTTCGACATCCATTCGCAGCGGTCTTGTCATGCGGCTCGTCTACCTGCGACGGCCTCTGCCGTCAAGCCATTTGTAGATTGTCGAGACGTGACCCTTCCTGCCCGTGCTGTCGAGACGTGACCCTTCCTGCCCGTGCTGTCCCCGCCTGTGAATTCGTTTCGCCTCAAGCCCGCGACCGGATGATAGCGGCGGCCGCCGCACCGTCAACGTCACCGTCCTCGCCGAACGCGCAGCCGCGCTGCCGGAACCGGGCCTCCACGCGCGCGGCGGCCTCGGCGGCGTCCACCGCGTAGGCCGACAACCGCACCGGCATGCCGAGCGATTCGAAAAACGACTCGGTCCGTTCGATCGCTGCCTCGGCGGAGGTTTCGCCCCACAGGGCGCGGGCGCAGCGCTCGAGTTTCGCGCGCTTCGCGGCGATCTTGTGACGCCAGACCCCGGGCAGAATCACGGCCAGCGTCTCGGCGTGATCCAGGCCGTAGAAGGCGGTCAGCTCGTGGCCGATCATGTGCGTCGCCCAATCCTGCGGAACACCGCAGCCTATCAGGCCGTTCAGCGCCAGCGTTGCGCTCCATACGAACGCCGCCCGCGCATCGTAGTCCGACGGATCGGCCAGCGTCGCCGGGCCGACCTCGATCAGCGTCCGAGCCACAGCCTCGGCCAGATGATCTTGCAAGGGACTGTTCGACGGCCGGGTCGCGTACTGCTCCATCACATGTGCGAACGCGTCCACGATGCCGTTGCGCACGTACTTCGGCGGCAGCGAGCGGGTCGTGTCGGGATCGAGGACCGCGAAGACCGGGTAGGCCAGCGGCGAATGGAAGAACAGCTTCTCCTTCGTCGCGCGGCGGGAGATCACCGAACCGCCGTTGGACTCCGAGCCGGTCGCCGGCAGCGTCAGCACAGCACCCAGCGGCAGCATGCGTTTCACGTTCGCGCCGACCGTCACGAGAATCTGCCACGGATCGTCGCCATCGAACACCGCGGCCGCGGCGATAAACTTGGCGGCATCCAGCACCGATCCGCCGCCGACGGCGAGAATGAAGCCGATCTTCCGGTCGCGGATGAGGGCGACCGCCTTCAGGCAGGTGTCATAGTCCGGGTTCGGCTCGATGCCGCCGAACTCGACGATCGTCCGGTCCTTCAACGCCGAGCGGACCTGGTCGTAAACGCCGTTACGCCGGATCGAGCCGCCGCCGTAGAGCAGCAGCACGGTCCGGTCGGCCGGCACGCGGGCCGTGATTTCCGCGATCATGCCGCGGCCGAAGAGGATTTCCGTAGGATTCCGAAAGATGAAGTTGTTCATAAGAGACGAGTATACGAACGCCGCGCACTCTCGTCAGCCGTCAATAATCCGGCGACGAAGGCGACTTCGCCCAAAGCGCCGAAGCGACAGCAACACACCCCACTTGGGCCGGATATTGAGCTTCTGCTCCCCGGCATCGCCGGTCGGCGAATGAGCAACGCGGTCCTTGTTTATCCGCGAAACATGGCGCGGGATGCCGGGCACTGAGCAGGGCGCGAAGTCTCTCGCGCGCCGGACCCTGGGCGGGGCAGCGCGGCGGCAAAGAGGCTCGCCGCTGCGAATGGCATCCCCCCTGCCGCGACGGCGGCGGATACGGCAGGCCGCGCTGACCCGAGAAGATACGGTCCCAAATACAAGCAGGTGGACGGGCGTCGCGCGCACGCCTGTCCGGCCGTGCCGGCGAATCCGGCTCGGATGCAGGAGAACATCGGACTCAATCACGCCGACGCTCGATCGCGCCGGGTTCCAGCGCGATGGCCATCGCCAGGAGTCGTCCAATCCCCCGCGGCGCGGTCAGGCCCGGTGGTGGTACACGGACCAGCCGAGGTAGTTTTCCAGCGCCTCGCGGACGGCGTCGGCCACCGGCGCGCGCGTCGCCGCGACGTGGTGCTCGAAGCCCTCGCGGCAGATGTGCGCGAGCAACCGCTGGAACGCCGGAATGCGGATCACGCCATAGCCGCCGAAGGTTTTCAGCGCGTCATCCGTGAACTCGCCCTCGCCGACGTACGCGGCGATGCGGCCGCGGAGGTCGTCGGTCGAGACGCGGCAGAACGTGAACGGGCCGGGCCGGATGCGGCCGACGATCGTGCCGAACGTGTTGGCCTTACCGACCGTGCCGGCGATGATCGCCTGGTAGTCCATCGCGTGCGCGACGAAGAAGTCCTTCGGCAGGTTCGAGCAGTGGAACACAACGCCCTTATCCGGGTCGTTGCCGAAATTGTTGTTCCAGTCGAGCAGCGCGGCGGAGCGCCCGGAGGCCGCCTGCAACGCGAGCATGCCGACCAGGCCCGCGATGTCCGTCTCGCACGCGCTGGGGTGCAGCGCGTTCGACATCATGCTCATCAGTGTGCAGGGCACCACACCGAAAAACTCCTCTAGCGCCGTCCAGCATTGGATCGCGCTGCCGACGAGCGCGTGTTCTTCCATCCAGCGTTCGATGACCAGCCCGAGCTTGGCCATCCGCAGGAGACTCGAAGCGGGAACGGGCTTCGTGTCGGTGTAGCGCGCAATCTCCGAAAGCTTACGGCGCACGGCGGGGTCGCGATCCTTCAGCCGCAGCGCCCGCCCGTTGATTTCGGAAAGGTCCACCGTTTCAATACTGATCCCGGCGGCCTCGAGCAGCTTCTCGCTGAAGCGGACGGTGTTGAACGCCGCCGGCCGCGCGCCGATCAGGCCCAGCCGCGCGCCGCGCAGCGCGCGCACGACTCGGCACACCGCCGCGAAGCGGCGCAAATCTTCGCGGAAGTCGGGGTCCGCCGGGTCTACCGCGTGGCGGGTGGTCAGCGAGAAGCGAATGCCGTACTGCCGCAGGTTGTTACAGACCGATATCTTCCCGCAGAAACTGTCGCGGCGGTGCCGCACGGTCATGTGCGCATCGTCGTCCGCGAACGCGTGTACGAGCACGGGGACGCGCAGGTCGGCGAACCGGAGCGTGTCGGCGATGGCGCGCTCGTCGCCGAAGTTCGGCAATGTTACGAGGACGCCGTCGAGCGCATCGCGATGCTTGCGGAAGAGCTCGCCGCAGCGGCGCGCGTCGGCCAGCGACTCTACGGCGCCGTACGGCGTGGCCTGTTCCGGAAGGAGGACGGCGCGGAGCCCCGCGGACTCCAGCGCGTCGAGCACGGCGCGGCGGCCGTTGACGCACAGGTGCGCGGGGAAAAAGCCCCGGTTGCCGACGATGACGCCCAGTGTAGCTTTCTTCACGGCCATTCCCTCCCGCAGCGCGGACATGCAACGCCTCCACCGTATCGCGCCGGGCGCGCGGGTTCAAGGAGATCGCAACCCGCCCGCGTCCCGGCGATCTCCGGCCGCCGTTGACCGGCCCCGATCCTCCGCTGCCATCCGTAACGGCAGGTCTCCCGGCCGCGGTTCGGAATTGACGGCGGTGGGCGCTCCGGCGTAGGCTGAATGCGCTGCGTCTTCGGGCGAACCGCCGAGGTGCGGGGAAAGGCGAATGCGAATGAACGATTTGGCTGTGGGCATTCGGGAAATCTGCGCGTCCTTTGATGACGATCGCACGCGGATGATGGACATCGTCCAGACCGTCCAGGCTCAGTTCGGCTGTGTATCCAGCGAGGCGCTCGACCTGATTGCCGCCGCGACCGGCGTCCATCGGGTCGAGGTCGAGAGCGTCGTGTCCTTCTACTCCTTCCTTTCCAACCGGCCGAAGGGGCGCATCGTCATCCGCCTGTGCGACGACATCGTGGACGAGATGAGCGGCATGCGGCCGGTCGCCGAGGCCTTTTCCGAGGCGTTGGGCATTCCGTTCGGCGGCACGACGCCCGATGGCCAGTTCAGCCTCGAATACACGGCGTGCATCGGCCTGAGCGACCAGGCGCCGGCGGCGCTGGTCAACGATGTGCCGGTGACCTACCTCTCCAGCGACAAGGCGCGCGAGATCGTCGCGCAGCTCCGCAAGCACGGCGATCCGCGGCGGCTCGTGCACCGGCTCGGCGACGGCAACAACGCGCACCCGCTCGTGCGCTCGATGGTGCACAACAGCATCCGCAGCAAGGGCCCCGTGGTGTTCGCGCCATTCGAGTCCGGCAGCGCGCTGCGCAAAGCGACGGCGATGTCGCCGGTGGAAGTCATCCGCGACATCAAGACCTCGCGCCTGCGCGGCCGCGGCGGCGCCGGTTTTCCGACCGGCTTGAAATGGGAATTCACGCGCGCGGCCGAAGGCGAGCCGAAATACGTCATCTGCAACGCGGACGAGGGCGAGCCGGGCACGTTCAAGGACCGCGTGATCCTGACCGAGTTCGCGGACCTGTTGTTCGAGGGGATGACGATCGCCGGCTACGCGATGGGCGCGAAGAACGGCATTCTCTACCTGCGCGGCGAATACGCCTACCTGCGGGCACTGCTGGAGCACCTCCTGGAGGAACGGCGACGGAAGAACCTGCTGGGCGCGAAAATCCTCGGCCACGCCGGCTTCGATTTCGACATCCGCATCCAAATGGGCGCGGGCGCGTACGTGTGCGGCGAGGAAACCTCGCTGATCAGCTCGTGCGAAGGCCTGCGCGGCGATCCGAAGAATCGCCCGCCGTTCCCGGCCCAGCGCGGCTACCTCGGCAAACCGACCTGCGTCAACAACGTCGAGACCTTCTGCTGCGTAGCGCGCATCCTCGACCAGAGCCCCGGCTGGTTCGCGCAGATCGGCTCGCGCCAGAGCGCGGGCACCAAGCTGTTCAGCGTGTCCGGCGACGTCGCCAGCCCCGGCGTGTACGAATATCCGTTCGGCGTGACGCTGCGAAAGGTGCTCGAAGATGTCGGCGCCGAATCGCCGACCGCCGTCCAGATCGGCGGCCCGTCCGGCCAGATGGTCGGCCCGGCCGATTTCGACCGGACGATCTGCTTCGACGACCTGGCGACCGGCGGATCGATGATCGTGTTCGGGGCGGAGCGCGACCCGATTTACGTCGCCAAACGCTTCGTCGAGTTCTTCGCGCATGAAAGCTGCGGCTACTGTACGCCGTGCCGCGTCGGCACGGTGCTGATGCGCAAGAAACTTGAGGCGCTGCTGGCCGGCCGGGGCGAAGCGGACGACCTGTCCTACCTGGAAGACCTGGCGCGCACGGTCAAGTTTGCGAGCCGCTGCGGCCTCGGCCAGACGGCCCCGAACCCCGTGCTTTCGACGCTGAAGAATTTCCGCGACGCCTATGACAAACTCGTCCGGCCCCGCGTGGAGGGCCGCCGGCCGTCGTTTGACCTGGCGGCGGCGACGGCGGAGGCAGAGGCCATCGTCCGCGCCCAGGCGGGCGCGGCGGCGGCGTATTGACGCGACAACGGAGCGAACGGAAGGAGCCCTTCATGAGCGAGGCGATTGAAATGACCATTGACGGCGTCGCCGTGACGGCCGCGCCGGGACAGACGATCCTCCAGGCGGCCGATGCCGCCGGCATCTATATCCCGCGGCTGTGCGCGCACCCGGAACTGACGCCGTTCGGCGCCTGCCGCGTCTGCACGGTCAAAGTCAACGGCCGGCCCCAAGCGGCCTGCACGACGCCGGCGACCAAAGGCATGGTGATCGAGAACGACACGGCGGAACTGCTGGAACACCGCCGCTCGCTAATCGAAATGTTGTTTGTGGAAGGCAACCACTTCTGCATGTTTTGCGAGCGCAGCGGCAACTGCGAGTTGCAGGCGCTGGCCTACCGGTTCGGGATTGACGCGCCGCGCCACGCCTATCAGTTCCCGGAGCGCTCACTGGACGGCTCGCACCCGGACGTCTTCATTGACCGTAACCGTTGCGTGCTGTGCGCCCGCTGCGTGCGCGCCTCGGCGGAGCTCGACCACAAGCACGTGTTCGACTTCGTCGGCCGGGGCTCCCACAAGCGGATCTGGGTGGACGCGAAGGAGCGCCTGTCCGACACGCCGCTCGCCGTCGGCGACCGCGCGGTCGGCGCCTGCCCGGTCGGCGCGATACTGCGCAAGCGGACCGGCTATGCGACGCCGATCGGAAAACGCGCCTACGACCGCCAACCCATCGGCTCCGAGATCGAAGCGGCGCGCGCCGCCGCCCCCACCGCGAAAGGATCCTGACCATGCCGAAGACCCGCACCGCCGCCGCTCCCCGGAAAGGAGCCGCTCCCCGGAAAACCGCCGCCGGCCCGAAGGCCGCCGCGGCCCCGGCCCCCGCCCCCCAGACCGCCCCCGCCAAGCCGCGCGTGGCGACCTGCTCGCTCGCCGGTTGCTTCGGCTGCCACATGTCCATCCTGGACATTGACGAACGGATCCTGCAGCTCATCGAGCTGGTCGAGTTCGACAAGTCGCCGATCGACGACTTGAAGCGGTTCACGCAGCGTTGCGCGATCGGCCTGGTCGAAGGCGGCTGCTGCAATGCGGAAAACGTGCACGTGTTGCAGGATTTCCGGAAGAACTGCGACATTCTGATCTCGGTGGGCGAGTGCGCCATTTGCGGCGGCATCCCGGCAATGCGCAACACGATCCCGCTGCGCGAGTGCCTCGAGGAGGCCTACATCGCGGGGCCGACCGTGCACAATCCCTCGAACCGGATCCCGGACGATCCGGAGATTCCGCGGCTGTTGAACCGGGTCTATCCGTGCCACGAGATCGTCAAGATGGATTACTACCTCCAGGGCTGCCCGCCGCCGGCGGACGCCATCTGGGCGGCGCTGACGGCGTTGCTGACGAACCGGCCTATCCAACTGCCGTACGAACTGCTGAAATACGACTGACCGAAGGAGTCCGCCATGGTTGCGACGACCGCCCAGAAAAGCGCCCCCGCGATGAAGCGAATCGTCATCGAACCCGTCACGCGGGTCGAGGGGCACGGCAAGGTCACCATCCTGCTCGACGAGCAGGACCACGTGCGGCAGGCGCGGCTGCACATCGTCGAGTTCCGCGGGTTCGAGCGATATATCCGCGGCCGCCCCTACTGGGAGGCCCCGGTGCTCGTGCAGCGGCTCTGCGGTATCTGCCCGGTCAGCCACCACCTGGCCGCGGCCAAGGCGATGGATGTGGTGGTC
>CAYLTB010000012.1:0-40679 GCA_964386675.1 uncultured Verrucomicrobiota bacterium | reverse complement strand
AACCGCGATTTCCAAGCCTTGGAAGAACCGCCGGCCCGATGTTCCAACCCTTGGAAAAAACGGCCCGGAGCTGGGGGCCCGCGCGCCGCCGCGAACCGATCCGCGTTCTGCGCCGGAACGGCAAGACAGGCGTTCGCGGCGGCCGCGCCGTTCCGCTCGCGCTGGGCGCCGCGCTGGGGATCGCCGCGACCGCCGCCGGTTGCCGCGACCGACGCGATGTCCGCGCGCTCGACCTGCAGTACAACTGGGAGGACACCCGCGAGGTGCCGGCCGGACAGATCGCGGCCCGGCGCGCCGCCGCGTGGCCCGCGCGCGTCACGAGTCCGTCCGCCATCGCCGTGCTGTCCGACGGCCGCATCGCCGTCGCCGGTTCGGACGACGTCGTTCTGCTCAATGATCGCGGCGAGGAACTGCGGCGCTTCGCGCTGCGCCGACCGGCCCGCGGCGTGGCCGGCGACCCCGACGGGCGCGCGCTGTATGTCGTTTCGCGCGACCGCGTCGAGATGCTGAATCTGGAGACCGGAGACTCGACGGCCTGGTCCGCGCTCGGCGAACGCGCAATGCTGACGTCCGTCGCCGTGAGCGACGCGCAGGTCTTCGTAGCCGACGCCGGACAACGCATCGTTCATCGCTTTGCGCCCGACGGCCGGCCGTTGGGCGACCTGGGCGCCCGGGATGCGGTGCGCGGCGCGCCCGGTCTCGTGGTGCCCAGCCCGTATTTGGACGTTGCGATCGGGCCGGGCGACTTCGTATGGGTCGTCAATCCCGGCCGTCGCTCGATCGAGAAATACCGGTTCGACGGGGCTTTCGATTCGGCCTGGCAGCCGAAACCGGAAGGCATCGAGGCCTTTCCGGGCTGCTGCAATCCGGCGCACATCGCCTTGCGGGCGGACGGCTCGTTCGTCACCGCCGAAAAGGGCATCCCGCGCGTGAAACTATACGGACCGGATGGCACGTTTATCGGAGTGATCGCGGCGCCGTCAGAATTCGACGAGCAAGAGGACGGGCTCGACCTGGCGGCGCTGCCCGACGGGCGGGTGCTGGTTCTCGTTCCGTCGCGCGGCGAGGTGCGGGTGTATGCGTTGGCCGGAAAATCAACCGGAGAAGCCGACGATGTTCGACCGTGAAATGTCCGTGAACAGCAAAGCGGGCGGCGGCCCGCGCGCGCTGTCGCGCCGCGCGTTCCTCGCCGCCGGCGCGCGGTTTGCCGCGCTGGGCGGCCTGGCGGCGGTGTCGGCGATCCTGGGCCGGCGGGCCGCCCGAGCGGAAGCGCAGGTCTGCCGTCGGGATGGCGTCTGCGCCGGTTGCGGAGAACGGAACGGCTGCATGTTGCCCGCCGCCGTTTCGCGGCGTCGGGCGGGAGGCGCGGCATGAACGAAACACGGCCGGAAACACCCGCGCCCGGCCTCGGCCGGCGCGACCTGCTGCGGGGCCTGGCCGCGGTGGCCGCGCTCGGCTGCGCGGGCGGTCTCGCGCGGCGCGCCGCCGCGGCCCGGCTCGTCTGGCAGATTGACCCCGACCGCTGCGTGCAATGCGGCCGTTGCGCGACCCACTGCGTGATGACACCCTCGGCCGTAAAATGCGTCCACGCCTACTCCGTCTGCGGCTACTGCGACCTGTGCGGCGGCTACCACCGGCCGTCCACGGTCAACCCGGATTCCTCGGCCGAGAACCAGCTTTGTCCGATGGACGCGATTCGCCGGACGTTCATCGAGGATCCGTACTACGAGTATCGCATCGTCGAGGAACTGTGCATCGGCTGCGGCCGCTGCGTGAAGGGCTGCGGCGCGTTCGGCAACGGATCGCTCTACCTGCAGGTCCGTCACGACCGCTGCGTCAACTGTAACCAATGCACGATCGCCGCCGCCTGTCCCGCCGGGGCGTTCATCCGGTTGCCGGCGGAACAGCCGTACGTGATCCGCGAAGTCCGCCCGAACGCCGAAACCCGGCCGCCCGCTGCAGAGGTTGCGACATGATGCGGGCGCGGCGGATCGCGGGGGCGGTGGTCGCGCTGGCGGCGCTGGCCGGCCCGGCCCTGGCCGCCGGCCCGGCCGCGCGTTTCCCGCAACCGGAGTTCGAAACGGACTACCGCATGCCGACGATGCAAACGCCGCCGGCGCGCGCGTCGCTGTGGCAACCGCTCGATGTCGCGCTGCTCGCCGGCGCGCTGGCCCTCACCGCGTGGTTCACCCTGCGGCGGCGCCGGCGCCGGGGCGTCGTGGGTCTGGTCCTTTTCTCGATCGCCTACTTCGGATTCTGGCGGCGCGGCTGCGTGTGCTCGGTCGGCTCGATCCAGAACGTAGCCGCGGCGCTGGCGGATCCTGCGTTTCCGATCTCGTGGGCCGTGCTGGCGTTCTTTGCGCTGCCGCTGCTGGCCGCGCTGTTCTGGGGCCGCGCCTTCTGCGGCGGCGTCTGCCCGCTCGGCGCGATACAGGACATCGTCGTTCTTAAGCCGCTGCGCGTTCCGCGCGGCCTGCAGCGCGCGCTGGAGTTCGTGCCGGCGGTGCTGTTGGGGCTGGTCGTGCTGCTGGCTGCGGGCGGGGCGGATTTCTGGCTCTGCCGCCTCGATCCCTTCGTGCCGATCTACCGGCTGCACGGCGACGCCGCCCTGCTGACCACCGGGGCGGTCCTGTTGCTGATCGGCATCGTCATCGCGCGGCCCTACTGCCGGTTCCTCTGCCCCTATGGCGCGCTGCTCGGCTGGGCCTCGGCGCTCTCGTGGCGGCGCGTGACGATCACGCCGAACGAATGCATCCAGTGCCGGCTGTGCGAAAAGGCGTGTCCGTTCGGCCAGATCCGCGAGCCGACCCCCGTTCGCCCGCCGGAGCCGCGCGAGCGCGGCATGTTGCGGCTGGCGATCGCGCTGTTTGCGTTGCCGCTGCTCGTGGCCGCCGGCGCGCTCGCCGGTCGGGGCGCCGGGCCGCTGTTTGCCCGCACGCATCGGACCGTCCGCCTGGCCGAGCAGATCGCCGCCGAGGAGCGAAACCCCGCCCTGCGCCGCACGCTCGACAGCGACGCGTTCCGCGGCATGGGGCGGGGCAACGCGGAGCTGTTTGCGGAGGCCGCCGACCGCCTCCGCTTCTTCCAGGCCGGCGGCGGCTGGTTCGGCGGCTACGTCGGCCTTCTGTTCGGCGGAAACCTGATCGCGCTCTGCGTCCGCCGCAGCCGTACCGACTACGAGCCTGACCGCCTCGGTTGTCTGAGCTGCGGCCGTTGCTTCCTGAGTTGTCCCAAGGAACGGGAACGGTCCAAGGGCGGGAAACGACCGGGGTGCGGCGAATCCCCCCGCTGCGCCGAAACGTGAAACGCGCCGGCGGGTCAACGCCGGCGTCATGCGCTCCCGCGCCGCCATTCCCGGTTGAACGATGCCGCGGCACCGAATAGCATGGAAAACATCCATGACCCCCACGACCCCAATCGCGAACGCTGCCCGCCGCGAGTTGATACGCCGGGTGGCGCTCGCCGTCGGCTGGACGGCGGCGGTCTTCTCCTTCTCGGTTGCGCTGCTGATGGGTGCTGCGTGGTTTCAGGCGCAGCGGCAGGATCCCCTTTCGACGGAACTCCTCGACCGAATGCGAGCGCGGCTGGCGGCCCAGCCGCAGGATGACGCGCTGCGCCGCGACATCCGCGAGGCGGACCTGCTGCTCCGCCGACGGTTCTTTGCCGGCCAGCGGCAGATGCGTCTCGGCGCCGGCCTTATGGCGGGCGGGGTAATCGTCCTTCTGCTGGCCTTCCAGATCGCCGCCGCGCAGCGGATCGAATTGCCGAATCCTGGCCGCCATGCGGAGGACTCCGATCGCGGGTGGGCGGAGAATCACGCCGCCCGTCGCGCGCTTGGCGCGCTGGGCGCCGTCGCGCTGCTGATGCTCGGCGCGGCCGCGCTGCTCGTCGATCCGCCCGCGCCGGAGATCGTGGCATCCGTGTTCGAGCGACCGCCTCCGCGAGCCGGCGCGCCGTCGGCTTCCCTTGCGCCCCGTCCGGCGGAACCGGCGGCGGGGCAGGCCGAGCCGGCGGCGGCCGCGCGCCGCTGGCCGGGTTTCCGCGGCCCGGGCGGTATCGGCGTCGCCGCCGCGCCGGTCCATGCGCCGCTCTTCTGGAACGGCGCTACTGGCGAGAACATCCACTGGAAGGCGCGTGTCCCGCGCCGCGGGTTCAGCTCGCCGGTGGTCTGGGACGACGCCGTCTTCGTGACCGGCGCCGACCGCGATGCGCGCGAGGTGTTCTGCTTCGATGCGCACACCGGCCGGCTGCGATGGCGGGTCGAAGTACCCACCGACGCGACGACAATCCCGGAGGTCGCCGCCGACACCGGCTACGCCGCTCCGACGCCGGCGACCGACGGCGAGCGGGTCTATGCCGTTTTCGCCACCGGCGACGTCGTTGCGCTCGACTTCAGCGGCCGCGAAGTCTGGCGTCGGCACCTGGGCGTGCCGGAGAACGCCTACGGACATGCGTCCTCGCCGATCGTCCGCGACGACATCCTCTTCGTGCAATTCGATCACGCCGCCGAGACGGTATTGATCGCGATGGACGCCGCGACCGGTGCGACGCGCTGGGAGGCGGAGGGCGACGTGATCTCGTGGGCTTCGCCCGCGCTGGTCGAGGTCGCCGGACGGGCCCTGCTGGTGCGGCTGTCCAGCGAGTCGGTGTCCGCCTACGACCCGGCGACGGGTCGCCGGCTCTGGCGGGAAGCCTGCATGGGGGGCGAGGTCGGGGCCTCGCCCGCGTTCGATGAGGGCATCATCATCGTCGCCAACGAATATGCCGTCGGCGCGGCGCTGCGCGTGCGGCCGGACGGAGCCGGCGTGGACCGGCTGTGGGAGACGCACGATCGCCTGCCGGACGTCGCCAGCCCAGTGGCGCGCGGCGGCCGGGTGTATTTCACCGCCAGCGACGGCGCGGTCACATGCCTCGGGGCGGCCGATGGCGCGGAGCGCTGGGTCCACGAGTTCGAGCGCGGTTTCTACGCCTCGCCGGTCGTCGCGGACGGCCGCGTGTACGCGCTGGATCGCGGCGGCGTGATGCATATTTTCGCCGATGGCGACGTGTATCGCGAACTCGGCCGCGCTCCGCTGGGAGAGCCGGCCGTCGCCACGCCCGCCTTTGCGCACGGCCGCATCTACCTGCGCGGCTACGACCACCTTTTCGCGATCGAGTCCGGCGCCGCGCCGGACCGGCGGGATGCGCAGCCGGAATGAGCGCGACACCGCAGATGGAGGAAGACCTCGGCGTTGTGGACGCGCTGATCGCGGAGATCGGCGGCGGAACGGAAACGTTGCTGGCGCTGCTGCAGGCCATCCAAGGGCGCTTCAACTATCTGCCGGTGGCGGCGCTGCGCCGGGTCTGCGAGCGCACGGGCCTGTCACCCGCGCAGGTGGATGGCGTCGCGCACTTCTACCCGCAGTTCCGCCACCGCCCCGCGGGCCGGCACCACATCAAGGTCTGCATCGGCACGGCCTGCCACGTGAAGGGCGCGGAGGCCATCGTGGACGCCTTCAAGCGGCACCTGCGTATCGGCGCGGACGACGATACCGACGCCGAACGCCTGTTCACCGTCAGCCGCGTCGCCTGTCTCGGCTGCTGCATGCTGGCGCCGGCGGTGCAGGTGGACGATGTGACCTATGGCTTCGTCGAACCGCGCCGCATCGGCGCGCTGCTGCGCGATTTTCTGGGGAGCCGGGAGGCCGCGGCCTCCGCGCCGAGCGCCGCGCCGACCGCGGCGCCGCTCGGCGAGGTGCGGATGTGTCTGTGCTCGAGCTGCGCGGCCGGCGGGACGGGTCCGGTGTTCGACGAATTCCGCCGCCATATCTCCGAGATGCGGCTGCCGGTGTCGGTGAAGTCGGTCGGCTGCACCGGCATCTCCTACCAGACCCCGCTCGTCGAGATCGCCGTTTTCCCCGACGCGGTCTTCCGGTACGGGCGCGTGAAGCCGGGCGATGCGGCGGGCATCCTGCTGCGGCACTTTCGGCCCCCCCGCGCGACGGATCGGGCGCGCGCTGCCGCGCTCAACCTGCTCGAGCGGCTCTACACCGACGAGGCTTGGGAACCGGTGACCCGCTATGCCGTGGATGTGCGCGACGGGCCGGACGCCGCCTATTTCGGCCCGCAGATCCGCATCGCGACCGAGTGTGCCGGCGATCTCGATCCGCTGGACTTCAAGGCCTACGAACGCACTGGCGGTTTTTCGGCGTTGCGCCGGGCGCTCGACGGCGAGTGGCCACCGGAGCAACTGATCGGGGAGATCGAGCGCAGCGGGCTGCGCGGACGCGGCGGCGCGGGCTTTCCGACCGGCCGCAAGTGGCGCGCCGTGCGTGCGGCGCCGGGCGAAACGAAATATATCATCGCCAACGGCGATGAGGGCGATCCGGGCGCGTTCATGGACCGGATGATCCTCGAATCGTTTCCGCTGCGCGTGATCGAGGGCATCCTGCTGGCGGGGTATGCGGTCGGCGCGAGCGAGGGGATCGCCTACATCCGCGACGAGTATCCGCTGGCGTTACGCCGCATGCGCGAAGCGGCCGCCTTGTGCGAGCGCCGCGGCTGGCTCGGCGGGTCCATCGGCGGCCGTGGTTTTGCGTTCCGCCTGCGCGTCGTCGCGGGCGCGGGCGCGTTCGTCTGCGGCGAGGAGACGGCGCTGATCGCCTCGCTGGAGGGGCGGCGCGGCACGCCGCGCTTCCGGCCGCCCTATCCGGCCGAGTCGGGCCTGAACGGACGCCCGACGCTCGTGCAGAACGTCGAGACGCTGGCCGTGGTGCCGTGGATACTGCGCAACGGCGCCGCCGCGTTCGCGGCGATCGGCACCCCGGACAGCGCCGGCACGAAGACCTTCGCGCTGGCGGGCAAGATCCGGCGCGGCGGGTTGATCGAGGTGCCGATGGGCATAACGCTGCGCCGGATCGTCGAGGAGATCGGCGGCGGCGTGGGAAAGGGCCGGCGGTTCAAGGCCGTACAGGTGGGCGGCCCTTCGGGGGGCTGCGTGCCCGCGGCGCTGGCCGACACGCCGGTGGACTACTCGGCGCTCCAATCCTGCGGCGCCATCATGGGCTCCGGCGGGATGGTCGTCCTCGATGAGGACGACTGCATGGTGGACATCGCCCGCTACTTCCTGAGCTTCACGCAGAAGGAATCCTGCGGCAAATGCACCTTCTGCCGGATCGGGACGCGGCGAATGCTCGAAATCCTCGAACGGCTCTGCCGCGGCGAGGGGCGCGCGGGTGACATCGAGGCCCTGGAACACCTGTCGCGGGAGGTGCAGCAGGGCAGCCTGTGCGGGCTGGGCCGCACAGCGCCGAACCCTGTGCTCTCGACGCTCCGCTATTTCCGCGAGGAGTACCTTGCGCACGTCGCCGGCCGCTGCCCCGCCCGCAAGTGCGGTGCGCTGATCCGCTATACCATCAATGAGCGCTGCATCGGCTGCACCCGGTGCGCCCAGCGGTGCCCCACCGAGGCCATTCCGCTCACGCCCTACGAACGGCATGTCATTGACGACGCCAAATGCGTGCGGTGCGACACCTGCCGCCAGGTCTGCCCGGTCGAGGCCGTGGATCGGGTGGACCGGGGAAGCGCCGCGCCATAAAGCGGGAACGGACCCCGGCCGCGGCTGGCGCGGAATCGTCTCGGAGAAAGAGCCAATGGAAAAACAAAAGAAGGCCTGCATGGAGATCAACGGCGCGCCGATGCAGGTGACCGTGATCGGCGGCGGTGTTTCGATCCAGGCCCAGACTGCGCCGGTCGCCGGCGACGTGGCGGGCATCCTCCGCCGGATAACGCTATTCGACACATGGCTGTCCGCTCCGGATCGGAGATAGCGGCATGGGCATGACGCCCCGAGAAGTGGTGCGGCGCACGGTTTGTTTCGAGGGCGCGGAACGCATTCCGTACGATCTGGCACCCGAATACGGAACGGACTTCGCCGGCACCGGCATGACGCCGTCGCCGGATGCGCGCCCTCGCAGCGGGACCGACGAGTGGGGTTGCGAGTGGGAGAACATCGGCGTCTCGAATCTCGGCGAGGTGAAGCGGCCGGCCCTGGAGGACTGGGCGGATCTGCCGGCGCTGCGCATCCCGGATATCCGAGACCCCCGCCGATGGGAAGACCTAGCGGGGGCGCGCGACCGCGCCGGCGACCGTTTTCTGCTGGGCGGCGGCATCTCGTTGTACGAGCGCGCGCACTTCCTGCGCGGTCTGCCCAACATATGGACCGATATCACGGAAGAGCCGGAGCGGCTGGGCCGGCTGGTTGACCTGCTGGCGGATATGAATCTGTACGCGATCGAACGCTATGCGGCCGCCGACGTGGACGGCCTCACCTGGTGCGACGACTGGGGTCTCCAGCGACGTCTGATGATTCCCCCGGCCGCCTGGCGCGAAATCTGGAAGCCGCGGTACGCTCGCATATACCGCGCCGCGCACGAGGCCGGCTTGTTGACGTTTCTGCACAGCTGCGGCGATATCACGGAGATTCTCGACGACTTCATCGAGATCGGCCTCGATGTGATTCAGATGGACCAGCAGGAGAACATGGGATTGGAACGCCTGGGGCGCGCGTTTGGGGGGCGCATCACGTTCTGGTGCCCGGCGGACATCCAGACGGTCCTGGCGCGCGGCGATCTCGGGGAGATTCGAGCCTATTGCCGGCGCATGGTCGCGACGCTGGGCCGTCCGAACGGCGGATTCATGGCGAAATGGTACAGCGATCCGGTGGGCGCCGGACATCGGCCGGAAGCGGTCGCGGCGATGTGTGAAGCGTTTCTCCGGTTGAGCACGGCGGGACCGCGGACGGCCTTATGAAGCTCTACGTCATCGGCGACAGCATCTCGATCCACTACGGACCGTATCTTGAGTCCTTCCTCCAGGGCGTCGCGGGTTATGCGCGCAAGACCGGCGAGGACGGCGTGCTCGAGAACCTGGATATCCCGCGCGGCGCCAACGGCGGGGATTCCGGCCAGGTGTTGGAGTTCCTGCGCGAGGCCGCCGCGCGCGGCGGCATTGCGGCGGACCTTCTGCTCTTCAACTGCGGCCTTCACGACATCAAGACCGACCCGGCCAGCGGGGCCCGGCAGGTTCCCCTCGATCGTTACGAGGCGAACCTGCGGACCATCCTGCGGGTCATCGCGGAACTGGGGCCGAGTCCGGTCTGGATTCGTTCCACGCCGTTCGACGAGGAGCGGCACAACCGGATCTCCACCGCGTTTCATCGCCACGCGGCCGACCTGGCTGCCTACAACGCCGCGGCGGACGCGGTCATGCGGGCGCACGGGGTCCCGGTCATTGACTTGTACTCCTTCACCCGGAACCTCGGCGGAGACCTCTACAGGGACCACGTCCATTTCCGGGAAGACGTGCGCGCACAACAGGCCGCGTTCATCGCGGGCTGGGTGAGCGGCTACGTGAACGGACGGACGCGCCGCACCGATGACCGGCCTTCTCGCCCCGGGAACAACAACCGCAAGAATCCGGACTGAATTACTGCGGTTTGTCGAACCCGCCAGCGCGGGTTCCGCGGGTCGGACCTTTAGGACGGTCGTCCGAACGGTACCTTCCTGCGAGATTCACTTTGCATTGTCTTGACCGACGGTTCGCGTCATTGTTGCTCCCATGAAAAAAAGCACGTGGACTGGAGTCGCGCTGACCCTCCTTGCCATGATCGCCCACGCGTTCGGTGACGTTCGCGTATGGAATTACGAAGTACTGGACGGCGCAACGCGGACGACCGAACGGCCGGCGCTCGGGCCGGTCGTCATCGTCGCCGCGCGCGGCGGCGTCTTCTCCGGGGCGGTGGCCGTCGAATCGTCCGGGCCCCTGCGCGGACTGCGCGCGACGGTGGCTCCCGGCACCGGGCGCGAACCGCGACTGCCGGCAGACCGCACGACGGTGCGGTATGCCCTGCCCTGGGCAGGCGGCCGCCCCGGAGGACTGGATGTGCTGCATGAGCAGCCGCCAGCCGAAGTGCCCGTAGGCGGTCAGCCGCGCGCGCTCTGCGGCGTCTGGGTCACGGTGGAGGTGCCCGCCGACGCGGCGCCCGGTGTGTATGCGGCCGAACTGCGCGTCGAGGCCGAGGGACTGCCGGCCGCGGCGACCCCGATCGTGCTGCGCGTCGCGGACTGGGTCGTGCCGGACCCTCAGCAGTGGCGGACCTGGGCCGAGATGATCCAGTCGCCGGACACGCTGGCGGTGGAATACGACGTGCCCCTGTGGTCGGAACGCCATTGGGACCTGATCGCGCGCAGTTTCCGGATCATTCGCGGCACGGGCAGCCGGGTCGTCTATGTGCCGCTCCTGCGCCACACAAACCAGGGCAACGCGGAGGCGATGGTGCGCTGGATTCGCGGGCGCGACGGCACGCTGCGGCCGGACTACTCGATCATGGACCGTTACCTGGATGTCGCCCAGCGGAACCTCGGCGAACCTAAACGGGTCGTGTTCTACGTCTGGGATGCCTACCTCGTGACGTCGCACCGCAATGTGTCGTATGCGGAGCGGCCCACGGTGGATCCCAACGCCAACGAGTACGAGCGGACCCTGCAGCGCAGGGCGCAGCAGCGCTGGGATCTCCGGCAGGGTGGCCTGACCGTGACGATCGTGGACGAGGCGACCGGCGGGGTGGAGGCCGGTTTCCTGCCGCACTATACCGCACCAGGCAGTCGGGAAACCTGGGCCCCCGTCTTTGCCGAACTGCGCGCGCGGATGCGACGGCGCGGGCTGGAGGGTGCGATGGCGCTGGGAATGGTCAGCGACATGGAGCCGTCGAAGGAGGAGGTAGAATTCCTGCACGATGTCTCCGGCGGCCTGCCGTGGGTGGCGCACTCGCATTACCAGCGCACCCGCGGCCGGCCGGCGCCAAATCGGGCGCTGAAGGGGATCGCGGACATCGTGTACGAGGCCCAGGTGTACCGCGCGGAGTTCCAGACGAATCCCGACCGGGCGCGGTCCTACGGCTGGCGCGCGCCCGAATTGCGCGCCTGGCTCGACCGCGTGAACCTGCTGAACGGATCCGCGCTGACGGTCCGACTCATGCCCGAGATCAACATCACCGGCGCGCAACGCGGCATCGGCCGGATGGGCGGCGATTTCTGGCCGGCGCTGCGCGACGCGCGCGGCCGTCGTGCGCCGGTCTTTACGCGCTACCCCGAAAACCAGTGGCGCGGCATAGACATCTCCAACTACTTCCTCGCCCCCGGTCCCGACGGCGCATTGGCGACAGCACGTTTCGAAAACCTCCGGGAGGCTCTGCAGGAATGCGAGGCCCGCATCCAACTCGAGGAGACGCTACTGGATCCCGAACGGCGGCGGCGGATCGGCGAGGGTCTCGCACAGCGCGCGCAGGCGGCGCTCGATGAGCGGCAGCGCGCGATCTGGCGCGGCGTCTGGCTCAACGAGGAGCACCTGGCGGCGCTCTCGACGCTGGGTATACACGGCAACGCCCGTTGGCCCGTCGAGGGCATCGAACAGGCGCTGCCGAAAGTCGGTTATCCGCTGCCCCAGGAGCGGGGGGCGCGCGAGGCGATCCTCCGCGCGGCGCAGGAGCAGGGGCGCGCCTGGTTCGTCGGCTCCGGCTGGAAAGAGCGAAACGCGCAGCTATTCGCTCTGGCCGGGGAGGTCGAACGCGCCGGCCGCTGAAGCTTCCGATCGCCCCGATGATTCCGTCGAAGATCGGGGCTAAAACCGGTCCGCAGGGCGGCGAAACCAAGGGACCGTTGTTCGTCGAGGCTTCTTTCACCGCGAGGACACGCAGGTCACGAAGGATTGCGCGCCCCCTTCGTGCATCTTCGTATTCTTCGGCATCAAAGCGGCTTCCAGTCAGCGATAAAAACGTAGAAATCCGCAAAGGGATAGTCTCGCGGTCGCACGAGGAAGACGGTCAACTCGTATCCGCGGTTGGGCGCCAGGGAACTATAGTTTCCGCCCCGGATGCCGGCCACGTGGTAAAAAGGTCCGGATCGAGAGGTTCCTTCTGCATCCAACAGGCCGTTTTCCCGAACCCCATTGCCGGTCTTGATCCGCAACACCTGCTTTTCGGGGAGCGGGTAACGCCCGATTCGGAGCTCCCGCAACGCCAGAAACTCGCGGCGCAGTTCCGCCAGCCGATGTTGCAGGAGATCCCGCCGGGCGGGATCCCCGGGACCCTCACGGGCCGCCGCGATCTTGCGCGCATAATTCCCCATTTCCAGTTCCAGGGCTCGGAGCGCCGCCGTCAAACAGTCCGCCCGCAGGTCGGGGTGGCCGGGGATTTCAAGCGACAAGGCCGGTGCGGGGATCGCCCAATTGGGGTGATCGTTTTGAGCGGCCCGTGCCGACTGGTAATCCTGCAGTTCACCCGCCGAATACAATTCAGCGGGCATCGGGGGATCCGGAAAATCAAACGCGGCTGGAATATACGCGCAGGGAGCCAGCTCCGCGGCATTGAGCCGCAGATCTCCAACCCAAGGCCCGCGGCCGGTCCATCGCATGTGTTGCAGATAATAACGGTCGGCCGCCTTCGTCTGCGGTTCCCCATCGCCGCGCAGCGCGGCGATTTCATCCGGATACATTTTCGCCGAGGAGCTGATCTTCAAATTCCACCTGCCCGGGCGGGATGCCGTCCATAATGCCTGGATGTCGCGCTTGTCCCCGGCCAGCCCGATCGAGCCCGGAATTGCCATGAAAATATCCAATACCCCGTCGGAATCCAGGGGAACCGCGGTCCGTAGCGGAAAATACAGGGTGGGGGTCGGAAACCGCACCCGGACTGCGCCGCCGGCTTTGCTGTTCGCGTTCCCGCCCCGGCGCACGAAAAGGAAATCGTGGATTCCGGCTTTCAAGTATTCCTCCACCAACTCCTTCAATTCGGGTGGGGGGGCCATAGCGGGAGCGTCATCGGTGGCGAGGATTTCGGCAGTCCTTTTGTGAAATTCATCCCAATCTCCAATCCGCGCCGTTGCGGTTCGGAGCGCGTTGTCGGGATGCTGGGCGGCGGCGCCCGGCACGGCGGGGGCCGGGCCGGCTCCTTTGATCGGGCCATCCTCCCCACGCAGCGATTTGCGCTCCAGCAACTCGTTCAACGCCGCGAATGGATCGTAGGAGGGTGTATCACAGGACGCATTCGTCGGAAGCGGCATGAAAAACAGATTGCCGGCTTCATGCCCGGCCGCCGCGGGCAACGTGAAGAATAGCTGCTCTTCCTGTCCGTCAAACAGTACCAGAACCGAAGAGTAGGTTTGGGCTAGCGCAGCCGCCAGCGGACGAATTTCGGCGGCGTTGGCGATAATGCCGGCCAATGTACATAGAACAACCGCGAACGGAATTGAAGCGACTCTCTTCATGGTCGTCTCGCAATGGAATCGGTTGAAACCGTTTTTCTATAGCGGGGGAGCAAGGAGTTCAGCGCTCACAGGGCGGGGATTTCCGTCTCCCGTTCTCCGGCGGGAGGAAGCGGGAAATTCTCCTTCCGGAGCGCCCCGCCCGGGGCGACGATTCCCTTCTCGCCGGAGGCCAGGGCGAGGAATTGCCCGGTTTCTAGGATAGTGACGTCCACCACTCCCTCGTACACGGTCACTTCCAGCCCACCATCGCGACGAGCTTCGCACTCGTAATGGGTTCCCCGCACCCCGAGGACGGCGGTTACTTTATTCGCGGCACGAAAGCGCGCCTCCAGACGCCGCCTTCCAAACTTCAAGGCAGCCTCGATATCCGACCTGTCCGCTCCCGCGATCGCGCCCAAGTCATCCCAGAAACGGGCGATGCTCTTGGTCATTCGTTCGGTAAAGTCCTCGGCTCTCTCGACTTCCACTTCGACCTTGCCCCCGGTCTGCTCCATCGTCTGCTTCTCGGCGTTATCCTCGGTCAGCGCGATCTCGGAACCGGGCCCGACGACCGCGACGCAGCGGCCGTCCAGCATCGTCACTCTTGCGTGGCCCTCTTCGACCAGCAACCGGTCGCCTTTCTCCAGGATGCCGTCCGTAAACGCAACCTCGCGTCCGTCGGCTTTGGTAATGCGCACCTTGCCGGACCGCTGTGTCAGCAGGCCCCGGACCCCGGCAACCGCTCCCGCCCCGCCGCGGTCCAGCAGGCCGCGGATCGAAGCGCCGGTTGTTTCTGCCTGGGCTCGGGCGAGCGCCCATCGTATTCGGGCAAGTTCGTTGGCGCGCCGGGCCGCCGCTGCTTTCTCCAGCGCCTGCCGTGCGACGACTTCGGCCTGGCGCGCCTCCATGTTGCCGCGTTGTTGGGCCAACTCGACAATCTTCTGCGAGCGAACGATGGAGGCTTCGTTCTTGGCGATCTCGGCATCGAGTCGGGCGATCTCCGCCCGGGCGCGGTCGCCCGTCTCCCGCGCCTGCAGGTACGCGGACCACAGCAGCAGCGGCGTTTCGGACAAAGCCGCAGGGGCAAGGCCGCCCCCTGACAATGCGGCCACGAGCGCCAGGATCTTGTTGGTCATACGCAGCTCTTTCGTTCGCTATTCCTTCTTCGCCATCAATTCCAGCCGGTAGACCCGGTCCTTTACCTCCCGGGCATCCCCCGCATCGGGAGCCAGATCCAAGTAGGCCTCCAGGGATTTGATCGCATCGGCGACCTCTCTGGACCGGTCCTCCCCGCCTGCATCGGAGAGAATTTTGATTTGCATCATCGCCAGGTTGTAGTGGAGCGAGGGTACATAGGGCGCAAGGCGGATGGCGTCCTTGAAACAAGCAGCGGCCTCGGCGAAATCGCCCTTCCTGATCAACTCCTCGGCCTGCACCGTCTTTCGCCTGGCCTCTTCCGGCAAGGCCGGCGCGATCGGCATCTGACTGACGATCCGCCCCATGGCGCGCCGGATGGCAAGGTTCCCCAGGTCTAGCTCCTGTTTGTCGCCATCGAGCGCGTCGGCCAACTCCCGCAAGGCGCTCAGGTGTTCGCCCTTCGCTTCATACCGTCGGGCGTTTTCCAAGTGTTCGCGCCCGGCAATCACGAACGCCGGCTCCGATAGCAGCGCCCAGACCGTGGCAATCTCGCGATCTTTCAGTGCGAATGGCTTGCCCCAGATTTCCAAAGCTCTCAGTTGAAAGGCCTTTGCTTCAACCATCTGATGTCTATCATGCAGGTAAAATTTCCCCATCTTCGCCAGGATTCTTGCCACTTCCACGTGATCCCGGCCAAAGCGTTTTTCCTTCCAGGCCAGCGCATTCCGGTAGTGCGACTCCGCATTCGTCACGTCGGTGGATGCCAGAGCATCGGCCATCACCTCGTCCATGTTCGACGATGAAGAACTTCGTAATATAAATCGCGCCTGAACGATCCTCGCCCCATTGACGCCTGACAGAATCAGGCCGATATAGCCGACGACCAAGCCGACGACGGCTGCGGCCTTTCCGGTTCGTTCCCGCGGGCTGCGGCGGATCTGCGACAGTGAGACATGCCCGAGAAGGATCGCCGGAACCGTGCAGGCCACGACAAAGATCCCGCCGACCAGAAGCTGAATTGCGCTCACACCAAAAAAGAGATACATCCCGAAGCACGCCAATCCGATCAGAAGTCCGAAGATGCCGAGTACGCTGCTGGTTATCGCAAGACCGGAGATATGCGGCGCCAACGCCGGCGGATTGGGCAACGGGGACGGGGGACGGACCTTTTGGCCGCAACCGGGGCACGGCACAGCGCTGCCCGCGAGTTCATCGCGTACATCCAAAAGCGTACGGCAATTCGGGCAATTGAAATGCATCGCTATTCGCTCCATTATTCCCTGTAGTTTTTCTCTTCGGCCAGGATCTGCTCCTGTAGCTGGCGGATCTGTTCCTCGATTTCTTTCTGCTGCCTGGAAAGGTTCCGCTCTTCTTGTTTCGCCGCATTCCAGTCCTGCTCTGCTGCCGCCAATTGCGTATTCGCGTCCAGCAGCTCCTGTTCCGCCAGCGCCAGCAGGTTGTCTATCTCGGGTTTGCGCTCGGGCGGCGCTTCACGGGTCGTCTGCCGGGCCGCTTCGACGTTCTGTTTCGCCCCATCCCTTTTTCGTGTCATTTCGTTCTTTCGGATCTCGAGGGTCTGAACTTCTTCCCGGGCGTCGACGATGCGAGGCTCCAGCGCCCGGAACTGCTCCTGATTCTGGGCGATCTTACGGCCCATCTCCTCGATCTTCCGCTCCTGTGCCAGCGATAGCTTGGGCGGAGACCACTTGACGTGAATTTTGCCGCCGGTCATGAAACTTTCCGCCGCGTAAAAGCGGGCTTCCTCGGCGTTGGCCGCCTGCCGGGCCATTTCGGAGGCATGGGCGGCAAATAGGGCCTGTTCCCATGCCGTCTGGGGTGCGTCATATTCCTCGCCTAACGGCTTGAATTCAGCCCGGAGGCCGTAGTCGGTCGCCAGCCGATCCGACGCCACCGGCTTCAACTCGGAAAGCAGTTTCCGGATGGATTCCTCCCGCTTTCTTTTCTCCTCTTCCGCCTGCAGCCGCGCTTGCTCTTCGGCCGCCCTCCTCCGCGCGTCTTCTTCCTGCTGCTGGATGCGGAGCTCTTCCCGCCGGCGCCCTTCTTCCCGCATTCTTGTCCGCTCTTGCTCTTCCCGAATGCGAGCCTGCTCTTGAATTCGCGCTTCCTCCTGTCTGCGCGCCTCTTCCTCCATCCCTCTGCGTTCTTGTTCCTGCTGAATTCGCAGGTCTTCCTGTCTGCGTTTTTCCGTTTCTCTGCGTCTGGCTTCCTCTTCCTTCTCGATATGCGCCCGTTCCTCCGCCTCCCTTTTCCGCTGCTCTTCCTCGTGCTTTCGACGCGCGATCTCGCGGTCGCGATAGAAATCGGCCAGATTTCGCCGGTGAATGGAAATGTTCTCAGCGTCGCCGCTCCGTTCAGCGGCGGCCACGGCTTCCTTCCGGAGTCGCTCCGCCTCCGCCCATATGCCGCCTTTTTCGAAATCTTGCGCGGCGCAGGCCAGATACGAAGCGACCATCCAGTGGTGCGGCCCGTACTCGCGTTGGACGCGGGGAATCTCTTCGAGGAAGAGCCGGGCGGCACCGGCGTAATCTCCCTTGCGGACGAGGTCCTCGCGTCGTCGGGCAAATTCTTGCCCAGCATCGCCGGAATTAGGGCCGCCCGCCGGCATTCCCGCTGTCGGCGGTTCCGGTGTTTGAGCGTTCTGTGGAGGCGACGACAGCATCCGCTTGATTTCGGCGCGCACTCGGTCCACGTCGCCGTCGCTGTCGATCGCAATCCAAGAGCCGCCGTCAGGACCGCGTATCGCGCGGCAGGCGATTCCTAATCGGGAACAGACCTCTGTAACCTCTATCCCCTGATAGACAGCAGGAAGGCCGCCGCCGAGGCCGCTGGTTTCCTGACCGCTAAGCGAGTTCGAAAAAAACGCGCATCCTGCGACCGCAAGCAGACAAGCGAGCGCCAGGTGTCGGCTCATGGCAACCTCCGCAAAGGCTATCCGACTCAACCACGCTACATCAATTATATCGCACACAGTTTCCGCTGCGTAGTGTAAACACGCGGACGACTACCCGCAGATAAGACACGGGTCATCTCCGTCATCGATGTCCGGATGTGTGATCCCTGCCAGATTCCCCCGAGGACACTTCATAACGAGATCCACTGAAATGGGCTGGAAGCGATGTCAATGAGGGAGAATCAGGGATTCGAGACGGGAAACATCGCCGCGGGGAAACGAGGGGGAAATCAAATCGTCTTAACGCGGCCGGCGCAGAACCCGGTATGAAAGGCGGGCCAAAACCGCCGCAGGCCAGGGTCGGGGGTCCTATCCGTGTAGCTACGGTCAAATCGCCGATGGGCTCAGCAGGGCCCTCGCACGGTCGCGCCATCCGCGGAGAGCCGGCTCGCACCCTGCGTGCGGAGCGCAGGGCTTCGCCGGCGGAGACCGCGGCGCCGGTGCGGAACCGGTCAGTTCAATGACGGACTGCCGCACAGGAACACTTCAGGGACCATCGTGGTCGCCGGGATCCATGGCAAATCGAACCGCACGGATGGGCGCGTCGGGGAGGCGTTCGCGTACGCGGGACACGAGTAGTTCGCCGGCGGCGCGGTTTCGCGCGAGTTCGTGCAGGTAAATCGAATGCCGTACGAATACGAGCAAGGTTTGGCCCCGAATCTCGCCGGGCCGGGTGCGGTCGGCCAGTCCTTCGCCGACGATTTCCTTCCAGTGGGTCTGCAGGGATTGCCGCCAGAGTTCCCCGTGCAGTCCGACCGACTTCAGGAACCGCCGGACGTCGTCGCCGATCGGCGCGGGACCGCCGCCGGGCGGCGGCTCCTCATCGGCGATGTGCAGCCGCTGCCGCTGCAGCAGCCACGCTCCGCGGTCGAAGGTTCTTCGTCGTTTCATATTTGGTCGCGCCGGGGCGCGGCGCCCGAATAGATTTCCTTCAACGCCGCCACGGTCGCATCCACGAGTTCCTGTCCGCCTCGCGGCGAGACCCGGTTGCAATACAACGAAGCGCTGTAGCCTTTGCCCCGTACGCCCCGTTCGGTGGCCAGGTAGCCATCGGCGCCGTCCGGCAGAACGCCGCACAACTGGACGACAAAGGTCTGGATGAACGGGCTGCGCGCCTGGATGCGGTGCATGAAGTCCATGTACAGCTCGAACGGGTTGGAAACGAATGCGACATCGCCGAGACGGATGGTGTGCAGTTCCATCGGCAGCCGGGGCCGTCCGGCCTGTTCGGCGTATCGCTCCAGGACGCGGCGGCACCGGTTGCGCCGCGCCACCAGCGTCGAGTCGTGGACCAGCCGCTCCTCGGGCGTCCCCGCGCGCGCGAACGGCTCCGCCTCGAGGCGCCGCAGTTCGCGAAGGTGGGCCGTATATTCGGTCTTCGTGATGAAACGCCGTTGCAATGCTATCGTGCGCACCGTGTGCCGCAACGGCGCATCGCTCCGAACGTCCTTCCGCGACCACTCCAGCGTCTCGTCGAAGGCAGCGGCGATACGCCGGGCGATGTCCCGGCGGGCGATCCGCTCCCGCTGCGACGCAAGGTCGTCCGCGCCGTATTGGAGCCGGAACCGCCGATCCTGCGCCGCTTTCCCGTGCAGCACCCGCGGGGCCAGATCGCCCGCCGCGGCGCACTGCGGCAGCAGGAAGATGTCGCCGTGCCGGCGGCGGATCTCGACGCGGACGTCGTGCCAGTAGTCCGCGGAGAGCTGCCACTCGTGCTCGGAGTTCTGCGAGGGGCAGGGGACGTTGATGACGGCGCCCGTGAGGCGGCCGGCCGTATCGAAGGTGTAGAGCAGGTTGACCGTCGCGTCCGCGCCCGCCTCGTAGTGGCTGAACCGCGGGTCGTCGGTGTTGCCATACATGACCGCATGCCCGGCCACGTTCATGCCGGGCCGCCCGGCGGCGCCAGGACGCTTCGAGACGTCGTCGAAATACACGGTGCGCCGGCTGTGGCCGACGACGGCGTAGCCGTAACCATAGGTCATGCCGCCGGGCGCGCGCCGTGCCCAGGCCTCGGCCGCGGCCTCGGCGATCCGGGCGACGAGGAACGCGCGGTACTCGTCGCTGGAGGCGATCTCGATGCCCTCGTGGGGCACCTGCGACGGCGTCGCCATGCCCGCGATCGCGCCAGAGTAGCTGGCGCCGGTGTGGGTGTGCGTCGCGTTGAGCAACAGCTTTTCGACCGGGAAGCCCGGGATCCTTGCCGCGACGGCCGCGCGCACTTCCTCGAGGAGCGGGGGACGGATGGCGATCAGATCCGCGGACACGAGGATGGCCGGGTCGGCGTCGCCCTCCAATGCCAGCGCGGTTGCCGTGATCGGGTCGCTGACCCCGCGCGATACCCGGATGTGGAATTGGCCGGGGATGTCCACCGGCCGGTCCGTAGAAATGTCGCGACCGGCCCAGCCGATCTTCAGCGTATTCATGGCTCCCAGCATACACGCTGGCGCGTTGCACGCCACCGCTTTTCGGGCCGCAGCTCACCGCGCCGCCGCGCCGATGCGCGGGCCGTGCTTGACGCCCGCGTCCGCTTCTGGCATGGATTGATTACACGCCCTTCGGGGCTTCGCCGAGGGGCGGATTCCGTGGGGACCTGTCATATCGGGAATGAGTCACGCCAATTCATCGCTTGAGCGGCTGCGGCATAGCACATCGCACGTGATGGCCGCGGCGGTATGCCGCCTCTTCGATTCGGTGCGGCTCGACATCGGTCCCGCGACGGAAGAGGGCTTCTATTACGACTTCGACCTGCCGCACCGGCTCGGTCCGGAGGACTTCCCCCGCATCGAGGAGGAAATGGCGCGCATCATCGCGGCGGATGTTCCGTTCGAGCGGTTGGAACTATCCCGCGCCGACGCGGAACGCCGGCTGCGGGAGCGCGGCCAGACCTACAAGCTGGAACGGCTTGCGGAGATTCCGGAGGGCGAGACGATCACCTTCTACCGCTGCGGCGATTTCGAAGACCTCTGCCGCGGCCCGCACCTGGAGCGGACCGGACAGATCGGCGCCTTCAAGCTGTTGAGTGTCGCCGGCTCCTATTTTCATGGCCTCGAAACCAATCCGATGCTCCAGCGACTGTCCGGTACGGCATTCCCGACGGCCGCGGAGCTGCAGGCGCGACTGGCGCAGCTCGAAGAAGCCAAGCGCCGCGACCACCGGCGGCTCGGGCGCGAGCTGGAGTTGTTCAGCATCGAGGAATCGGTCGGTCCCGGCCTGATCCACTGGCACCCGAAGGGCGCCCGCGTGCGGGCCATCATCGAGGACTTCTGGCGCCGCGAGCATTTCCGCGCCGGCTACGAGCTGCTCTACACGCCCCACCTCGGGCGCAGCGGACTGTGGGAGACCTCCGGCCACCTCGGCTTCTACCGCGAGAGCATGTACGCGCCGATGACGATTGATGAGGCGGAGTACTTCATCAAGCCGATGAACTGCCCGTTCCACATCAACGTCTACCGCGGGCGGCCGCGCTCCTACCGCGAGCTGCCGCTGCGCTGGGCGGAGCTGGGCACGGTGTACCGCTACGAGAAGGCCGGCGTGCTGCACGGCCTGCTGCGCGTGCGCGGCTTCACGCAGGATGACGCCCATATCTTCTGCGCCCCGGAGCAGATCGAAAGCGAGATCGCGGAGGTCGTCCGCTTCGCCCGCCGGCTGTGGGGCGTGTTCGGCTTCACGGATATCCGGGCCTACCTGGCCACGCGTCCGGAGAAGGCTGTCGGCGAGGAATCGCGCTGGGCGCAGGCGACCGCCTCGCTGGAGTCGGCCCTGCGCGCCGAGGGCATCCCGTACGAAACCGACGCCGGCGGCGGCGCGTTCTACGGGCCCAAGATTGACCTCAAGGTGCTCGATGCCATCGGCCGCGAGTGGCAGATGAGCACCGTGCAGTTCGACTTCAACCTGCCCGAGCGCTTTCAGCTCACGTATGTCGGTTCCGACGGCGCGGAACACCGTCCCTACATGGTCCACCGCGCGCTCTTCGGCAGCATCGAACGGTTCTTCGGCATCCTCGTTGAACATTTTGCCGGCGCCTTTCCGCTCTGGCTGGCGCCCGAACAGGTGCGCGTGTTGCCGTTGACCGAGAAGCAGATGGAGTACGCCCGCCGCATCGCCGCCGAACTGCGCGCGCGGGATTTCCGCGTGGGGCTGGACGAGCGCTCGGACAAAATCGGCGCGAAGATCCGACAGGCGCAGGTCGAGAAGATCCCCTACATGGCGGTTGTCGGCGCGCGCGAGGCCGAGAGCGGCCGGGTCGCGCTGCGGTCGCGGACGACCGGCGACCTGGGCGCGATGGACGTGGGCGAGGCTGTGGCCCGCCTGCAGCGCGAGGTGGACGAAAAGATTTTGACGGCCCCGGTCCCCGCGCCCGCGGCCGGCGAAAACCCGAACCGCAAACCCTGACCCGGAGGACGATCATCAGAACGTTTACACGCACGAATTTCCGCATCCGCGCGCCGCAGGTGCGCTGCATCGGCGCGGACGGTAGTCAGATCGGCGTTATTTCGCTGTCCCACGCCCGCCAGCTCGCGGAGCAGGCCGGGCTGGATCTCGTCGAGATTTCGCCGAACGCCGATCCTCCCGTGTGCCGGATCATGGACTACGGGCGCTTCAAGTACGAGCAGGAGAAGCGCGAAAAGGCCGCCCGCAAGGCCCATGTCGCCACCCGGGTCAAAGAAATCAAGTTCCACGCGAACGTGGACGAGCACGACTACCAGACCAAGGTGCGCCATCTGCGCGAATTCATCGCCGAAGGCCATCGCGTCAAGGTATCGCTGTTTTTCCGCGGCCGCGAAAACGCGCACCAGGAACTCGGCTTTGAGATCATGAACCGCGTCCTGCGCGACTGCTCGGACGTCGTTTCGCCCGATCAGGTGCCGACGAAAGTGGGGCGGGCGCTCATCATGATGCTTGCACCGCGCCGCGGCGCGCGGCCCGCGCCGCCGAAACCGGCCGCCCCGGCGCCCGCCGCGCCGGTTACACCGGCGCCGGGCGGCTCGAACTGACCGCCGGCCGAAGCGCTCGGCGCCTCCGCCGCCCCGGCGGAACGCGTCCTCACCCGTCGTCGCGCCGTTCAGCCTCGCCTCATTCCCCGAGCGCGGTCTCCAGCGCGATCAGCGCGTAGCTCGTCACCAGCACCGGGTCGGATTCCCAGTAGCGGCCGACCTCGTTGACCCAGTAGCCGTGCCCGGTCGCCGGGTCGATCTTCTGGAGCGAGAGCAGCTTGCGGATCAGTTCCACCCGCCAGTTGAACGCCGGGCGGTCCTGAGGCCGCAGCACATCGCGGCCGTAGGCGGCCAGCCCCTTGGCCATGACATTGTACAGATAGAAAAGCCCCTCGCGTTCGTCCTGCGTGTCGTGGGCCTCGCGGCCGTCGGACTTCGTGTTGTTCGCGTCCAGGTTCCAGTGGTTGACCGCCCAATTGATCGTTGCCTCGACGCGCGGATCGGTGCGATCCACCTCCGCATAGATGTAGCTGAGCAGCCCGGCGTAGGTCATGCCCTGCATGGAACGGAACCGGACAATGCCGTCGGGTCCCTTAAATGTGCCGGCGCGCGTTTGCTCGGGGGTATATACGAAACCGCCGCGGTCGCGGGGGTCGTCGCTGACCCAGGGCTGTTTGTTCACCGAAGGCTCGTTGTGCGTCCGCTGGATGAACTCGCGCGCGGCGCCCCAGTCGAGATCGGCCCGCTCCTCGCCCTCGCGGCGGAGATCCTCGACGGATTGGGTCATGCGCATCGCTTCATACGCGATGTATGAGTTCGAAAGGTCGGCATAGGCGCGGCCGGTGCCCGCATCATAGCCCATGCCGCCCCGGTAGATGTCGCCGCCCAGGTGCTGGCTGCGCGCGACAAAGGTGCGCGCGCGCTGAATCAGCGGAACGAGCTCGGGATCGCCGGTCAGGTGCAGCGCGACCATACAGATGGCCGTGTTGTAGTTGCTCAGTCCGCCGCCGCGCGTCGCCTCTGGTGGATCGAAGTAAATGCCGCCGTTCGGCTTGGCGGCGAATTTCAGATAGGCAATGGCGCGCTTCACCGTCTCGCTGTCGCGGTCGCCCCCGCGGATCAGCGCCCACAGCGGCAGGCCCGTCAGGGCCGGGTGCAGCGGATTTGACCAGTGGCCGCCGTTCTCCGTGACCGTCTGCTTCGCACGCAGCCAGTCCAGCCCGCGGGCAATGGCGGCGCGCGCTTCCTGCCGCAGCGATTCCGTCAGGCCCTCGGCGCCCTCCGCCGTCATCGTCAGCGCCACTCCGCCGCCCGCCGCCGGCGGCGCCGCCGCAGTCTGCGCGGCGGCCGGTCGCGCCATCAACCAACCCGCGGCGGACAGACAGGCCCACCACCGATAGGCGTTCCGTCGTTTCATTCCCGTTCTCCCGAATTGGCCGCCCATCGCGGACGGCGCGTTCATTCTATACTTTTTCCGTCCGAACGGCGATATTGGACACCGTTGGCATGCAGAGCGCATTTTTCGTATGATCCTGACCCGATTGGCTTGGCGCGCGCCCTTCGCGGCGCGGCACATCAAAAGGACCTTCGCGGCAAGTCGCGATGACGAGCCCGGCCAACCTGACCGCTGCGTCATCGAATTCGCGCTCGACGTCGCGCGCGCCGCCCTGGACGCAGATATCTCGGAAATCCGTCTCCGCGCGGGCGCGCTCGGATGGGATATCGAATTGTGGCCCGGCGAACATTACCGGTTGCTGGCGGCCATCGTGCAACGGCTGCAACCCCGGACCGTCGTCGAAATCGGAACACTGACCGGCTTGTCCACGCTCAGTCTCTGCCGCTACCTGCCGGAAGGCGGCACGGTCACCACCTTCGACATCGTACCGTGGACCCGCGTCCCGGGCACGCTGTTTAGATCGGAGGATTTCGACGGCGGGCGGCTGCGGCAGGTCATCGGCGACCTAGCCGATCCCGTGGTCTTCCAGGAGCACGCCGCGCTGCTGGCATCGGCCGATTTCATCTTCGTGGACGGTCCCAAGGACCGCCGTTTCGAGCCGGCCTTCGCCGCCCATCTCGACACGCTGACCTTCACGCGCCCGCCCTGGGTGCTGTTCGACGATATCCGGGAGCTGAACATGCTGCGGTTCTGGCGCGAACTGGCGAAGCCTAAACTGGACCTCACGTCCTTCGGCCACTGGACCGGTACCGGGCTGGTGCGGTGGACCGCGGGGTCGCCGGCCCGGAACGGAACATCACGTCGCGCCGCCGATGCGGTCGGCCAATAGATCGTAATCGAGCGATCGCACCACCCGCGCGTTCACGACCGCGCCGGGCGTCAGCGCGGCGCCGGCGCCCCGCAGCCAGACAACGCCGTCCACCTCCGGCGCCTGCCACGGCGCTCGGGCAACCCAGCGAACGCCGGCCGGTGTTTCCGGTCCGCGCGGCGCAGGGCCGTCCACGCGGACCTCGATCCGACGTCCGACCCATTCGCGCAGCCGCGCGCGGGAGACGGCGCGCTGGGCTTCCATGAGCGCGGCGCGCCGGCGCACCTTTTCCGCCGGCGGTACATGGTCCGGCAGCGCGCCCGCGGGCGTGTCCGGCTCGCGTGAATAGGCGAACACACCGGCGTGCAGAAAAGCGCCTTCCGCCACCCATTGCCGCAGCTCCTCGAACTCGGCCTCGGTCTCGCCGGGGAAACCGACGATATATGTCGTACGGAGTGCGGCCGCAGGCCAGCGCACGCGGATGCGGTCGAGCAGCCGTCGCAGATCGGCCTGCGTGACGCCGCGCCCCATGGCGGCGAGCACGCGGTCGCTGACATGCTGCAGCGGCAGGTCGAGATAGGGCAGAAACCGGGGGTCCGCCGCCAGCGTCTCCAGCAGCTCGTCGCCGGCGTGGCGCGGGTGCGCGTACATCAGCCGGAACCGGACCGGGCCCTCCACGGCGGATAGCGCGCGCAGCAGGCGCGGCAGACAGCGTTCGCCGTAACGGTCGTGTCCGTAGCTCGTCGTGTCCTGGCCGATGAGCGAAATTTCGCGCGCGCCGGCGGCGGCCAGGTCGCGCGCTTCCGCGACGATCTCCTCGATCGGCCGGCTGATGTGCGGCCCGCGGATGAGCGGTATGGCGCAATAGTGGCAGCGGTTCGAACAGCCCTCGGAAATCTTCAACGCGGCCAGATGAGGGCGCCCCGTCAGGAGCCGCGGGCTGCGGTGAAAGTCGGGCGGCAGGCCCCCGGGGGCCGCCGCCGAGGCGCCCGCCGCCGTTTTCCCCTCCAGCAGCGCACGGCAGATCTCGGCAATTCGGGGATAGTCGCCGAACCCGATCGCGGCATCGGCGGGGATGGCGCCCGGCGAGCCGCGCAGACGCTCGACGAGGCACCCCAGGGCTGCGACGCGGCGCGGGCGCCCGCGCCGGCGGCCCGCCGCCAGCGCCGCGAGTGCGCGCCGCGACTCCTCGCGCGCGTCGGCGATGAAGCCGCAGGTGTTGACCAGCGCCAGATCGCTGTCTTCCGGCCGCTCCGCAATCAGAAATCCGCCTTCGACCAGCCGCGCCAGCAGGCGCTCCGAATCCACGGTATTCTTGTCGCAGCCGAGGCTGACCAGCGACACGACGAAAGGATTGCCGTTCGCGCGTTTCTTCATGGCCTTTCTTCCATCCTGAGGAGCCGTCCCGGCCCGCGGTTCCAAGCTTTGGAAACCGGAAGCCGGTTTCGTCCCAAGGCTTGGAGAGGGGCGCTCCTCCGGGGCACTGCTATTCCGGTCACCGCCTGCGCCAACCCGCGCGGAGGTCCGGTTGCCCGCGCTTCGTCCACTCGCCGCGGTCCCCCCGCCGTCTCCGGGCGCCGGTGTCAGCCCTCCTTCGGCGTCGCCAGCAACAGGCGCCGGGCGCTGATGTAGGGACCGGGGAACAGGTCGAGCAGTTGCGGAGTCTGCGCGTCGTCATCGAACATTTCGGCCAGTGCCTGGTACGCCTCCCGCCGATAATGGATGATCGTTTCGAGCCGCCGGGACGCGACGTCCTGAACGACAAAAACCAGGTGCTCGGCATCCGAATCCTGCGCGTTGAACAGCAGGCGCTTCCGCGCCGGGTCGAGGCGGGCAAGGTTCTTCGTATAAATCGCGTGCTTGACGTATTCCACGAGGCGCGCGTCGAGGCCGGCCTCAAGCAGGAAGATGCGCTCCACCAGCTCGATGCGGTCGAGCACCAGGTGCAGCGCAGGGTCCGCGGCCCCGGCGGGCAGCGCCCGCCGAAGCCGGACGGCGGTTTCGCGAAATTCGCGCTCGACGGCATCGGCCGCGCCGTCGCCGGCCGGCTGCAGCCAGATCAGGAAACCGCGCGACGGATCATGATACAGCAGGGGCTTGTCCACGCGGAAACGGAACCCGCAGGCGGCGCAGACCACCGTGTTCAGGCGGTTGGCCATCAGTTCTTCGCGGAGTTCCGGAGCCTCGGCGACGTTGACGGTGTCGTACAGTTCGACCGCCTGCGCGCAGCGGCATTGGGGGCAGGCGATGTTATGGGTGGCGCGGTGGGACATGGGATCACGGGCGATCGAAGAGCGAGCCGGCGAGGGTGTCCGAGAGGGTTTCCGCTGTGTGCGCGTTCTTGAGGGATTCGAAGATGTCCTTGAGCGTCAAGGTCTCTTCCAGCACCACGAAACGTCCGATGTCGGCATACCGGGCCGGCGCGGACAGGTGAACAATCGGACCCTCTTGCTGCAGCGTGAACACCATCTGGTCCTTGCGGATTTGAAAGAACGGAGGATGCTCTCCCATCGCCGTCACATAGAACTCCTCGTCGCGGAACCGTGCGGCGATTCGGTCGGCAAGAAATGCCGCCAAATCGGCGTTGCCGAAATCGAGCGTGAGCACCCGGAGGTCCTCGAGGGCGCGGTCCTCCATGCGCACCCCCGATCCGCGCGCGAACGAGCGGACGAGCAACGGCGGCGCGAGCACCGTCGTCACGACGGTCATCAACACGGCCAGACCGAAGACTTCCGGGCTCGCGCTGCGGGTCGCCAGGCCGATGCCCGCGATGATCAGGGCCACCTCGCCGCGCGGCATCATGCCGATGCCGATGCGGGTCGCGCCGCGCAGGTTGAACCGGGTCGCCAGCGCCGGGATTCCGCACCCCAGGACCTTCGCCAACGCCGCAAGGGCCGAAAACACCAGCCCGCTCCAGAAGACGGAACGCAGCGCCGCCAGGTCAATCAGCATCCCCATGACACAGAAAAAGACCGGCACCAGCAGGCTGGCGGCGCCATGCAACTGCTGCCGGATGACGAACGCCAGGTCGGTGCGCGAAAGCGACAGCCCCATGACATAGGCGCCGATAATCATCGCGAGGCCGGCGGATTCCATTGTGCCCGACAACAGCAGCGCCAGTCCAAAGGCCAATGCGGCGATCGCCTCGTGCGAGCCCAGCCACTTGATCCCGCGGCTGATCCGTCGGGCCGCCAGAATGCCGCCGGCCGTGCAAACCAGCCAGATTGCCAGGGTGCGCGCCATGATCAGACCGATGCGCCCCCAGGGCATGGCGCCCTGGGTCTCGTCGGCCTTGACGAGCGCCAGCACCACGGCCAGCACAATGATGCCGAGCACGTCGTCGAACACCGCCGCGGCCAGGATCGTCACGCCCTCGGGCGAATCGGTCTTGCGGCGCTCGGACAGAATCCGCGCCGTGATGCCCACGGAGGTGGCGGTGGAGACCGCGCCCAGAAACAATGCCGGTGGCGCGAACCAGGTGGGGGAAAGGCCCGCCCAGACGGCATACCCGGCGCCCGCGAAAAACGAGACGACCACCCCCCCGATGCCGACGGCGCTGCCGACTGTGAAGTAGCGCAGGAATACGGCCAGATCGGTCTCCAGACCCGACATGAACAGCAATAACAGGGACGCCAGCGTCGCCAGCGCGTAAAGTTCAGCGGAGACCGGGAGCGCAGAGCCCGCGGTCCGGGGGAAAAGCGCACCCAGATGCGGTAGGTCCACCCCCCCCAGGGCAAACGGCCCGATGGCGATCCCGGCGAGCAGCTCGCCGATGACCGACGGCATGCGCAACCATCGCTGAAACACCAGTCCGCCGATACGGGCCGCGATCAGTATGGCGGCCAGTTCGAAGACAAAATGCAACAGGTCCACTCCGGTGTTCGCGGCGGACGCATCTACCGCCGCGGCGGCCACCGGCCAGACGCTCAGGGCTGTCGGCAGCACGGCCGGTTCACTCCGTCGAGAGTGCCGCAATGACGCCCGCGGCCGTGGAAGCGCTCAACACGCGCTGTCGGATCTCCGGCTGGCTGATCAGACGTCCGATTTCCGCCAGGAACTGAATGTGCGGACCGGTTCGGTTCAACGGCGAAAGGGTCATCACAAAGATGCGCGAAGGTTCCTTGTCCACGGAGTCGAAGTCCACCCCGTCGCGCTTGATGCCGATGGCAGCGACCAGGCGGTCCACCGCGTCGCATTTGGCATGCGGCAGCGCAAGGCCGTTTTGCATGCCGGTGGACATTTTGGCCTCCCGCTCCTCGATGGCCTTCAAGGCCGCCTTCCGATCGCGCACCTGCCCGGAGGCGACCAGCAGGTCCATCAGTTCGTTCAGGATCTCGCTCTTGTTGGAGCCCTTCAGGTCGAGGCTGACGGCCTCCTCCGACATGATCTTCTTGAGGTTCATTCCGGCCTTTCCCTCCGCCGACGCCGGGCCCCGGCCGGCCCGCGCCTTTTGCGGCGAAAAAACTTCAGAATACCCGCTTCCTTGGCCCGGTCAATCCCGAAGCGCGGGCCGCAGACGCCTTGACTCCGTCATGTCGAATTCCGGAGATGGAAATCGCACGGCGACCTCGTCAGCGGCTACACCCCGGCGGACTGAAGAGGAACCCGCGGGCCTCGTCGTGGAGTTCGTTGAGCATCGGTTCGATCTCAGCGGAGGAGAAGGGCAGTCCGAGGCGGCGGACGGTACGGGCGCGTTCGGCGAAGCTCTTGGCGTGCAGGAGCAGGTTGCGAAGGAACTCGCCGTGGTTGTCGGGGAATTTGCGTTGATAGCGGAGCAGGCTGCTGGGGTAGAAGGCGCCGCGGGTGCGGGGCGCGGCGATCTGCAGGGGGGCGCCAATGGAGGGTGCGCGCGGGAGCATAACCGTTGGCGATGTCTTCAGGATTGGCGGCCAGATGAGCGGCGCGCTCGCGCTCCAGCAGGGCTTGCGCCAGCCGGTTAAGGCCGTCGGCGAGATAGGCGGTCAGGCCGGGCTGTTGAGCGAGTTGTTCAGCGAGGGCGGCGGGATCGTTCCAGGCTTGCGCGGCGGTTTCGTTTCCCTGTTCTGATGTTCGTTGGTCGTCTTCCGTTTCATGGCCTCTGCTCCCGTTCGCACATGTACACCCTGCGCAGAGAGTGCGTGTGGCGCGGGAAACCGCCGGACGACGCGTGCTGCGCGGAGATGTGAGATGGCCGGGAGTAGTGCAAGCGATGGAACGGGTGAAAGGGATGCCCGGGGAGGCGTTTCGCGACCGGTACGGGGACTGGGGGAGGGGGCTGGCGCTGTGGGTCGCGCGCCGGCACACCGGCATGACCCTCCGCGCACTCGGAGAAGCGGTCGGAGGGATGGACTATTCCGCGGTGAGCGAAGCTCCGCGCCATTTTCGACGCCGCAGGTCTCGCGCCGAAGTCCGTTCAGCACTGCGGGAGGCGGGCGGTCTTGAGATATTTAGATCTGGAAGACGTGGCTCTTGCTCCTCCCCGCCCTGGCGGGCGCGGTACGGCGCGATCGGCCCGGGCGTCTGGGCCGCACTCAATGCAGGCCCAAATAACAGTCGCGACCGGGGGCCAGAGCGGCGATCTTGCGATCGGCGATCGAGCGCTTCAACATCCAGAAGCCGCAGTCGGGGTGTATCCACCGAACGCGCCCCGCACCGAGTGTCCGCTCGGCGCGCTCGATGGCGGCGGCGATCTCGTCCGGCGTCTCGATGTGGTTGACCTTGATGTCCACGACCCCGATGCCCAGGCCGATTCGCGGATCGAGGTCGCGAAGTGCGCGAAGGTCCGACGGCGGCCGGTGCGCCAGCTCCAGCGTGACGTGGTGGGCATGCAGGCTGTTCAGAAAGGCGATCAGTGTCCGCCACGTCCCCCGCTGGATGACCTGTCCGCCGTAATTGCCAAAGCACAGGTGGACGGCGCGCTCGCACTCGACGGCGTCGAGGACGAGGTTGATCGCTCGGGCGGCCATCGTCGCGTCGGCCGGGCGGCCGGGAATGTTGGCCTCGTCCACCTGGACGCAGGCGCAGGGCAGTCCGGGCATCTGGGCCGCCAGCACCTCGGCCAGCGCCATCAGCAGGGTTTCGAAATCGCCGTAATGCCGGTCCAGCAGCGTTCGGGCCAGCATGTAGGGGCTGGTGACGGTGAATCGGAACGGGCCGCCGGCAGCCTCGGCGGCGCGGCGGCAATCCGACGCCAGGTCCAGCCGCCCCTCGCCGAGCGGTCCGACGACAGCTCCCGCGGGACGCCGTCGAAAGGCCATCGGGGCGAGGCGCTGGAATTCCTCCGCGGCGGACCGGCCGAGCCGCCGCTCGACGCCGGCCATGGCGCCGACGAAATACTCGATCATGCCGTTGGTGTCCGGATGATCCGGATCAAACCGGTACAGCTCGCCGTCGGTCGGCAGGTCTATGCGGGCGTGCCGCTGGAGGGCGAACACCGCGCGGGTGGCGTCGAGGATGGCCTCCGCGGTCGGCCGCACGGTCAGCCAGCCGGGCGCGGGATAGGAACCGATGGTAGTCGTGAGGATGCGGGGGGCGGCGGGCATAGGGCCTTTCAGCCGGCCGGGGGTTACCGGCGGCGGGCCAGCGACAAGTAGTAGAGCAGTTGCAGCACGGCGGTCACCGTCGCGGCGACGTAGGTGAGGAACGCCGCGTTGAGGACGGCGGCCGCGGCGGGCGCCTCGCGCGGCGATACAATGCCGGCGCTGACCATCAGTCGCTTGGCGCGGGCGCTGGCGTTCCATTCGACCGGCAGCGTGACGATCGTGAAGAGCACCACCGCGGCGAACAGCAGGATGCCGACGTTGATCAGGAACGGCGCCTGGAACAGCATCCCGGCGATGATGATCGGGAATGCCAGATTGCTGCCGAACTGCGTGATCGGCACGAGCTGGCTGCGCAACGCGAGCGGCGCGTAGCCGTCGGCATGCTGCAACGCATGGCCGGCCTCGTGGCAGGCGACGCCGATCGCGGCGAGCGAGGGCGAGTGGTACACTTCCGGCGACAGCCGCAGCGCGCGCGCGGAAGGGTCGTAGTGGTCGCTCAGAAAACCGCGGGCCATCTGGATGTTGATTCCCCCGACGCCGTGCGCTGCCAGCAGCGCGCGGGCCGCCTGCGCTCCGGTCATGCCGCTGGCCGAACCGACGCGCGAATAGCGTCGGAAGGTCGTCTGGGTTTTGATGGCCGCATAGGTGGCCAGCAGCAGGCCCGGCAACATGAACAACAGATATCTCGGATCGAAAAACATAGCTTATCCCCGCGGTGCGCCCATGGCGCCGCCTCTCCATTAGACCGACGAGCGCGCCATTTGTTCAACGCCCCGCCGACATCGCGCGCTTGGCGGCGGGCCGTTCAGAATGTTATATGCACGGCGCGGCCCGCAACAACGAAAGCCGCAGGAGCGCGCCATCATGAATGAACAACCCGTTTCTGTGGTCACCGGCGGCGCCGGCTTTCTCGGCTCGCACCTGTGCGATCGTCTGCTGGCCGAGGGCCATCGCGTGATCGCGTTGGATAACCTGATCACCGGCAACGTCGCGAACATCGAGCACCTCGCCGGTCGGGTCGAATTCAAGTTCATCCACCACGATGTCACGGAGTTCATCTTCCTGCCCGGCCCGGTCCACTTCGTCTTCCATTTCGCCTCGCCGGCCAGTCCGATTGACTACCTCGAGCTGCCGATCCAGACGCTGAAGGTGGGCGCCTTGGGCACGCACAAGGCGCTCGGACTGGCGCGTGCCAAGGGGGCGCGGTTTCTACTGGCCTCCACGTCGGAGGTCTATGGCGATCCGCTGGTGCACCCGCAACCGGAGACCTACTGGGGCAACGTCAACCCGATCGGCCCGCGTGGGGTGTACGATGAGGCCAAGCGTTTCGCCGAGGCCCTCACGATGGCCTACCATCGCACGCACCGGATGGACACCAAGATCGTCCGCATCTTCAACACCTATGGCCCGCGCATGCGCCCCCGCGACGGCCGTGTCGTGCCGGCGTTCATCACACAGGCCCTCCGCAATGAGCCGATCACGGTGTTCGGCGACGGACGCCAGACGCGCAGCTTCTGCTACGTGGCCGACCTGATCGAGGGAATTTGGCGGCTGGCTAACAGCGACGCCCACGAGCCGGTCAACATCGGCAACCCCACCGAGATGACCGTGCTGGATTTCGCGCAGAAAATCGTCGCCTTGTGCCAGAGCCGGTCGAAACTCGTCTATCAGCCGCTGCCCGTGGACGATCCGAAGGTCCGTCAGCCGGACATCCGCCAGGCGCGCGCGAAGCTGGGCTGGGCGCCGAAGGTCTCGCTCGAAGAAGGCCTGACGCACACCATTGCCTATTTCCGAAATCTGCTTGATAGCGGGCGGCTTTGAGGCTATAGCGGAAGCCGCGGGACGCAGACGATGCGGGCCGCCCCGCGGGGGAGGATTCAAGATGATTCTTCGCTATATGAAGCAGGACGGTACGCAGATGGAATTCGAACTCGGCGAGCGCCCTATCACGCTGGGCCGCAGCTCCGACGCCGATATCGTGGTTCTCGACGAGAAAGCATCCCGGTTGCATTGCGGGATCCGGCTGTGGGATGGCGATTTCTACATCAAGGACCTCAAGTCGAAGAACGGCACGTTCGTCAACGGCGCTCGCATAGAGATGGCCAAACTCAAACCGGGCGACCAGATTCGGATCGGTTCGTTCACGATGACGTTCGACTCGGATGCGGCGAAGGGCCAGCACACCATCCTGCGCGAAGTCGTCGAGGAGATGGCGCAGGGCAAGGGTTACAACACGCTGCTGCGCGAGATCGTCGAAGAAGTGCCGGCCGCGCCCCCGCCGCTGCGCGCCCAGCCGTTGGCGCCCGCGGCCGGAGCGGCGCCCGTGCCGCCGCCGACGCAACCGGTCAAGCCCGCCACCAAACTGCGCGTACGGGCGCCGAAGAAAGGCTGAACGGCGATGGCGCCAACCCGTTCGACGTCCGGCGTCCGCGACACGCTGGTGGGGAGCATCGACGCCGGGGTGCTGGAGTTCACGGCCGGCCGCGATTGCGAGCTCGACCTCGAATTGGTCGAGGCGGATTGCCACGGCAGCGCCGCCCACGCCGTTATGCTTTCGAGGATGCCGGTGCGTCCGCCCGTGCTGACTCCCGCGGCGGCACGCCGGATCGTCCGTGAACTCGGCGCCATCGCGCGCCGCGCGGCGGCCGGCCGCTTTCGGATCACGGCGGAGGACCAAGACGTGCACCTGGCCGTCGAGCGCGCCCTGACGCGGCGACTGGGGGATCTCGGCCGGCGCATCCATACCGGCCGCAGCCGGAACGACCAGGTGGCGGTGGATCTGCGGCTCTGGGGCAAGCGGCAACTACTGGGCGCCATCGCGGAGGCTGCCGAACTCGCCGAGGCGCTCATCGCGTTCGGACGCCGGCAGGCACGGGTCCCGATGGTCGGCCGCACCCACCAACAGCCCGCGATGCCCTCGTCGGTCGGACTCTGGGCCGCCGCCCATGCCGAGGGCCTGCTCGACGACCTCGTGCTGCTGGTGGACGCGCTGGAACTGAACGATCAGTGCCCGCTGGGCGCGGCGGCCGGCTACGGCGTTCCGCTGCCGCTGGACCGGCAGCTCGTCTCCGACCTCCTCGGCTTCAGCCGGCCCACGCACACCGCACTCTATGCGATTCATGCGCGCGGCAAGATCGAGGCCGTGATTCTGGCGGCGTTCGGGCAGACGATGCTGACGCTGTCCCGGCTGGCGCAGGATCTGATTCTCTATTCAATGCCCGAGTTCGGCTACTTTTCGCTGCCGCGCGCCTTCGGGACCGGCAGCAGCATCATGCCGCAAAAGAACAACCCGGATGTGCTCGAACTGGTCCGCGCCAAGTGCGCCCGCGTGCTGGCGGACCAGTTCGCCGTGCTTGAAATCCTGCGCGCCGCGCCGGGAGGCTACAACCGCGACGCGCAGGAGACCAAGGAGCCTTTCATCGAGGGCGTCCGCACGGCGCGCTCGACCCTGCGGGTCCTCCGTCCGCTGGTTGCCGCGATCGCAGTGCATCCCGACCGGTTGCGCGCGGCGTTCACTCCCGACGTGTTCGCGGCCGACCGCGCGCTGGAGTTGGTCGCTGGCGGCGTTCCTTTCCGGGACGCCTACCGCCGGGTCAAGGAAACGCTGGGCGAACTCGCGGGGCGCGATCCGGACACGGCCGTTGCGCGCAAGACCCATCTGGGCGCCCCGGCCGGAGTGGATTTCGACCGGCTGCGCGATCGCGCCCGCGCGGCCGCCCGCGTGGCCGCCGCCGAGCGCCGGGCCTTCGACCGCGCCATTGAACGACTGATGGTTTTCGGAAAATGATCCTGGTACTGGCCACACGAAACCCCCACAAGGTTTCCGAAATCAAAGCCATACTCGACGCGCCCGGCATCGAGTGGCGGTCCGCCGCGGATTATCCCGAGGTGCCGGTCCCGGTCGAGGACGGCGCGACGTTCGCTCAGAACGCCGTGCGGAAAGCCGTCGCCTGGGCGCGGGCGACCGCCCACTGGGCGCTGGCGGATGACTCCGGGCTGGAGGTGGACGCGCTCTGTGGCGAGCCGGGTGTCCGTTCCGCCCGCTATGCGGGCGAGGACGCCGATGACGCGGCCAACCTGCGGAAACTGCTGATTGAACTCGAAGGCGAAACCTGCCGAGAGGCGCGGTTTCGCTGCGCGCTGGCGCTGGCTGCTCCGGACGGTCAGGTCCGGACCGTCGAGGGGGTCTGTGAGGGCCGCCTGTTGACGGCGCCGCACGGCACCGGGGGCTTCGGCTATGATCCGCTGTTCGTCCCCTACGGCTATGAGCAGACCTTTGCGGAAATGCCGCCGGAATTGAAAAACCGCATTTCGCACCGCGCCCGCGCGCTTGAAGCCGCCCGCGCCGCATGGTCGGAGCTGTTGCGCTGATCAGCCGCCGGACGTTTCGGCGGCGCCGCCGGCGGGCGTTTCACGGAACAGCTCCCGGTAGACCTTGCCCGCGCACTCGGGGCAAATGCCGTGCGTGAACCGCGCCCCGGTCTGCTCGCCCACGAACTGCTCGACTTGCTTCCAGTAACCCTGGTCGTCGCGGATCTTCTTGCAGGAACTGCAGATCGGCAACAAGCCTTTCAGCAGGTTGACGCGGTGGAGCGCATCCTGCAGCTCTCGAGTCCGTTCCGTGACCCGGTCTTCGAGTGTGCGATGGCTCTGTTCCAGACGCGAAACGGTTTGTTCGAGTTCCGTCCGAGTCTGTTGCAGGGATTCGCTCAAGGCGTTGAAGGAGTCGGCGATGTCGTCGAATTCGTCGTAGGTGCGGCCCTCGATGCGGGCGTCCAGTCGCCCGGCCATGAGCGCCTGGCACTGGCGGGACAGGGTCGCCAGCCGCCGTCCCAGTCCGCGGGAAAGGTGCAGCGCGAACAACAACGCCAGCAGGATCGAAGCCACCAGCGACAGCATCCCGGTAAGTCGCATTTCCGATAGCTTATTACGCACCTCGTCCGCCCGCATGTCGATCCCCAGCAGGTAGCGGCCTTCGCCGTTCAACAGCGGGGCGTAGCCGGAAAGGAAGGTGCCCCATTCGTCCTCGACCAGCTCCGTATCCACGGAAGCCGAATGGAAGCCCTGTTCCATCAGCGGCACGACCGGCGTGTATTCGCGGCCGGGCGGGGCCTGCTTCGAGGTTTCGTCCGAGTCCACGACAAACTCAACGCGCTCGCCCTCGCGCCGCATCACGTAGAGGAAGGCGATATCGGGATTGGTCCGCCGCATGCGGCGCAGGGTGTCGAGCGTCTGCTGGTAGACGTCGAGGCGGACGTCGTCCGGTCCCCGGATGGGCTCCAGCGCGCGGGCGTCAATGCTCTGGCTCAGCAGCGCCGCGCTGTTCATCAACCGGGATTTCAGGCTCCGCATCAAGCTGCCCATCGCGCGGAAATAGAAGAACGTGCCGATGCTGCCGGAAACCAGAAACACGGCCAGTAAGTGGCTGACGAACAGCTTGGTGGCGAAGCGCAGGCGAAGATCGGATAGCCATTTCATACGTCCCTCCTCTGCAGTCGTCGCGGCTCCAAATCCCTTTTCTGCGCAAGCCGGGTGTTCGCGCCGCCGGCCCGGAGTTGTCGATCCACGCCACGGGGACTGGCTCTCGATGCGCCCGGCCTTCCTCCGGGTTGATCGCCACCGTGTCTTTTCTACTCTCGGATCAGGCCCGGCGTCAACCTTCCCGCCGTTGGGGGGGCCCTCCGGTCTTTCACGCGAGGGACAATAACAGGCGCGCTGGAGCCGAAGGGACGGCATCGCGCCGCCCTCCGGGAACGCGGACGGACGTTGGATCGGCGGCGACTACAGGCTGAAGGGGCAACGCTTCGCCACCCCGTCGAATCAAGGATTTTTCAGCGGTTGGCCCGTGCCGCCGGACGGCCGATCACTCGAGCACGGCGCCGGTGTTGGCGCTGGTAGCCAGGCGCGTATAGCGCGCCAGCCAACCGCTCGTGAAACGAGGCGCCGGGGCTCGCCAGACGCCTCGGCGTTCCGCCCATGCGCTTTCGGACAAGCGAGCGTCCAACCGGCGGCCCGGGATGTCCAATTCGATCGTGTCGCCGTCGCGCAACAGGCCGATCGGACCGCCGGCCGCCGCCTCGGGTGAGACGTGGCCCACGCAGGCGCCGCGCGTGCCCCCGCTGAAGCGGCCGTCGGTGATCAATGCCACCTTGCCGCCCAGTCCGCGGCCCATGATGTAGCTCGTCGGCGCGAGCATTTCCTGCATACCGGGCCCGCCCTTCGGTCCTTCGTTGCGGATGACGACCACATCGCCGGCCTTTACGCGTCCGCCGAGGATCCCCTCGCAGGCTTCTTCCTGCGATTCGAAGACCACCGCGGGGCCGGTGTGCCGCATCATTTCCGGCAGAACGCCCGCGGTCTTCACCACCGCGCCGTCCGGCGCCAAGTTGCCGCGGAGGATGAACAGGCCGCCCTCCGGACTGTAGGCGCTCTCGATCGGCCGGATGCATTGGGGGTCGCGGTTCTCGGCGGCCCGGAGAATCGCGCCGATCGTTTTCCCCGACACCGTGCGCGCCCGCACATGCAACAGACCCTCGACGCGGGCGATTTCCTTCAGGATCGCGGGAATGCCGCCGGCGCGGTCCACGTCCTCGATGTGGTAAGCGGACGAAGGCGACACCTTGCAGATATTCGGGCAGCGCCGCGACAGATCGTTGATGCGATCGAGGTCGTACGCAACGCCCGCCTCGCGTGCGATCGCCAGCGTATGCAACACCGTGTTGGTGCTGCCGCCCATGGCCATGTCGAGCACAAAGGCGTTGTCAATCGCCTCTCGCGTGACGAGGTCGCGCGGCAGCGGTCCGCCGTCCAGCGCCAGCCGTACGGCCAGGCGCGCCGCCTTCTTCCACAGCGTCCGCCGGCGCGGATCCACGGCCGGTATCGTCCCGTTGCCGGGCAGTCCCAGGCCGATCGCCTCGGTGAGGCAGTTCATGGAGTTGGCGGTGAACATGCCCGAGCAGGAACCGGGGCCCGGACAGGCGGCGCATTCGAGCGCGTGCAAGCTGGCGTCATCCAACGTGCCGGCCTTGAACGCGCCCACCCCCTCGAAAACGCTGATCAGATCCACTGCCCGACCGTCGGGCAGGCGGCCGGCCAGCATCGGCCCGCCGCTGGCGAAGACGGTCGGAATATTGACCCGCAGCGCGCCCATGATCATGCCGGGAATGATCTTGTCGCAATTCGGCAGGCAGATCATCGCGTCAAAGGCGTGGGCGTTGACCATCGTTTCGACGGTATCGGCGATCAATTCACGGCTGGGCAGGGAGTATTTCATGCCCGTGTGCCCCATGGCGATGCCGTCGCAGATGCCCATCGTGTTGAACTCGAACGGCGTGCCGCCGACTCGAACGATCTCCCGCTTGACCAGGTCGGCGACCTTCCGCAGGTGCACGTGGCCCGGAATGATGTCGGTGTACGCATTGCAGACGGCGATAAACGGTTTGCGAATGGCGTCGTCGCTCAGCCCGGTGGCCCGCAGCAGGCTGCGGTGTGGGGCGCGTTCGAACCCGGATTTGACGATATCGCTGCGCATGGCATCCTTCCTTGTCCGCGGCGTTGGCGCGGCAACAGGTCCCCATTGAAGCACAAATCGGCGCGTCTTCACATGGAAAAAGGAACGAAATATGTGGACGCCGGCCGGAAAAGCGCGTATAAACGAGGGCTTTGATGCACCGGAACGGTGTGAAAGGTCGGTCAACATGCCGAAGCAGAAAACCCGAAAATCCGTTGTCAAGCGGGTCAAAATTACGGCCAAGGGAAAGGTCAAGCGGACCACGGCCGGCCGCGGTCACTTGCTGACGGGCAAGAGCCGCAAGCGAAAACGCCGACTGCGCGGCGGATCGTTGGTCTCCGGCGCCGACCGCCGGCGCATACTGACCCAAATCGCCGGCTGACGCGACGGGAAAACCTCATCGTCTTTCAGGAAGGATTGCCGCCATGCCAAGAGCCACCAACGCCCCCGCCTCCCGCGAACGCCGCCGTCGCGTCCTGACCGCCGCCCGGGGTTTCCGCGGCGGCCGCAGCCGCCTCTTCCGCACGGCCACCGAGTCGGTGGATCGCGCGAATAAAATGGCGACGGAACACCGGAAGCTGAAAAAGCGCGATTACCGGTCCCTCTGGATCATCCGGTTGGGTTCCTCCTGCCGGGCGCAGGGTCTCTCTTATAGCCGCTTCATCGAGGGCGTCACCAAGGCCGGCATCCGGATCAATCGCAAGATGCTGTCCGAGATCGCCCTCCACGATCCCCAGGGATTCGCCGCCATCGTGCAGGCCGCGCGAGCGGCGCTGGCGGGATGATTCCCGGCACCGGTTCCTCCGGCCCCGCCGGAGCGTTCCGCCTGATCGCCGGGCGCCGCGGCGGATCGGGGAGGGCGGTGCGGTGATCTACACGCAACTCGGCGCCCGGGGCCCGCGCGTTTCACGGCTGGGGTTCGGCTGCATGCGGTTGCCGTCGGGCCCGGATGGCAGACCCCTGCGGGATGAGTCGGTCCAACTGCTCCGACAGGCCTTCGAATGGGGCGTCACCTATTTCGATACGGCCGTCGGTTATTGCGCCGGACAGAGCCAGCCGATTCTCGGCGAGGCGGTGGCGCCCTTCCGCGATCGGGTCGTGCTGTCCACCAAGAACCCCTTTCATGATGCGCCGTACGACCGCTGGCGCCGCGCGCTCGAAGATTCGCTCCGCCTGCTGCGCACGGACCATATTGACCTGTACCACCTGCACAGCCTCAACTGGGATGCTTTTGAGCGCCACGTGGCCCCGTCCGGCGGGAAGCTGGACGGCATGCGGAAGGCGCGCGACGAAGGCTTGATCCGCCATATCTGCTGCTCGGTTCATGACAGCGCCGAGGCCTTGCGGCGCATCGCCGCCACCGGCGCGTTCGATGTCATCACGCTGCAATACAACCTGCTCAATCGGGACTACGAGGAGGTCATGCATGAAATGGCCGCCCGCGGTATCGGGATTGTCGTCATGGGCCCGATCGGCGGCGGCCGCCTCGGCGTCAACAGCGACCGGATCGCGGCGCTCACCGGCGGCGCGGTCCAGTCCACGCCCGAGGCCGCATTGCGATTCGTGCTGGGACATCCGGCGGTGTCACTAGCCCTCTCGGGCATGTCCTCGATGGATCAGTTGGCGGAGAACGTGCGGATTGTGTCCGAGAAGCCGCCCTTCACTCCCGAGCAAGTTGCGGCGATGGACGCGGAACTTCGTGATGCCCGCGCGCGGATCGGCGTCAACTGCCCCGGATGCGGTTACTGCATGCCCTGCCCGCGCGGCGTCGCGATACCGGATATCTTCCGCCGCTACAACGAACTGCGCGCGATGGGATTGACAGCGGCGGCGCGCCGCGGCTACGCGGGCTTGGCGGCCATCGCCGGCGCCGATCGCTGCACCCAGTGCGGCGCCTGCCTGCCGAAATGCCCCCAGCGGATCGAAATCCCCCAAATGTTGCAGCGGTCCCTGGCGGAATTGGATCCGGCCTGCGCCGGCGTTACGGCCACCCTGGCGCCGGTCGGAGTGACCGGGCCCGAATTTCTGATCCACCTGGCATGTTAGTCTGCGGCCTTGTTTA
>CAYLTB010000011.1:0-40865 GCA_964386675.1 uncultured Verrucomicrobiota bacterium | reverse complement strand
CGCTGCCTGCTGGCCGAGGACCAGTGGAAGCCGGCCGAGCCGCTGCTGGTGCAGATTTTCCGCTATGCGCCGGACTACCACCGCCGCAACTGGGCGGCCGCGCTGCTGACGATCTTCTACCTCAACGAGCGCCAACTCGAAAACGTCTATCGCCTCGTGCCGATGCTGCTGCAGCCCGACTCGTTCGCGGCGCGCAGCGTTGCCTTGAACATGGCCGCGCTGCAGGCCGGCGACGACCTGTTCGCGGACGAGAAGTACCGCGATTCGCTCTGGATTTACCGGCTGGTCTATCCGCACGACCTGCTGCAGATGAACGCGGAGCGCCAGCTCGAAATCCTCCAGAAGCGCGTCGAGATCCTGACGCGGACCCCGGGCATGATCCGCGCGCTGCTGCGGACGCAGGAAAGCGTGGCGGAGGCGGAGGCGGAGCTCGAGGCCCTCAAGAAGATTCCGAACTACGACCCCGAGCTCTTCTTCCGCATCGCGCGCGCCTATATGGAAATCCGCCGCTACCGGGAGTCCTGCGAATTCTTCTACGACCTCTATAAGGACGGGCCGAAGGAGCGCGCCGAGGAATGCCTCTATCTCTCCTTCCACAGCGCGACGAAGTTCCAGCCCAAGGACAAGGCCTTTGCGCGCGGCCACGAGTACCTCGACACCTATCCCGGCGGCAAGTGGTACGACCCCGTGTCGCTGACCGTCGGCCAGATGTACGCGAACCTGAAGGACTGGCCGAAGGTCATCGAGGTGCTCGCCAAGGCGCTCGAAATCAGCCCGCAGCACGAGAGCATCGTCGAAGTGCTCTTCCTGCTCGGTTACGCCTCGTTCATGGAGGAGCAGTTCGAGGACGCGGTCCGCTACCTCGTGCGCATGAACACGGACTACGTCGGCAACGAGCGCGAGGCGGACGGGCACTACTGGACCGGCATGGCGCTGTTGTTCGATAAGAAGTACGACGAGGGCACGCCGTACTTCGACCGCGTCGTGCGCGACTTCCCCGACTGCATTTTCGCCGAGGACGCGATGTTCCGCGCCGCGAGCTGTGAGTTCGGGGCCAGCCGGTTCGACGAGGCGCAGACGCGCCTGCTGGCCTTCGTCCGGCGCTATCCCGAGAGCAAGCTGCTCGGCGAGGCCTACCTGATGCTCGGCGACGTTTCCGGCACGTTCGGCCAGCTCGAGGAGGCGGTTCGGTTCTTCGGCCGCGCAATCGAGTTCGGCGAGCAGCTCAACATCGAGCTGTACAACTACGCCTATTTCCGCTCCGCCGAGATGATGAAGGAAATCGGCGGTTCCGAGGACGGGCCGGTGCGCACGCGGTGGCTGGAGGCGATCATCGCGCACTTCCGGCGCTACCTCGAGGACAATCGCGAGGGGTCGAACCTCGCGATGGCGATCTACTGGGTCGGCTCAACGTATTGGGATCTCGGCGACCAGGAGCGCGCGCTGGCCTACTACCGCCGCGCGATCGAGGATCACGGCGCCAACCGTTTCGATCTGGGCATTGACCTGATCTTCGAGGACTGGGTCGGCCGCGCCAAGGCGGCGGAGCGCGAGATCAGCGAGTCGGCCTGGCGCGAGATGCGCGACCTGCTGCGTCGCGCGCAGGAGCAGCGCAACCAGCCGCTGGCGCTGCGCATCATGCGGATGCTCTTCTTCGATCCGAACGCCTCCGAGCCGGAGAAGGCGGCGTGGATGAAGGTCATCGTGCGCCCCGAAAGCGTGCCGGAGGGCAGTCCCGGCGTGTTGGAGACGATCATCATCGAGGCCGACCAGGCCGGCAACCGCGAGCTGGCCAAGCTGGCCGCGGAGGAGATGATCAAGAGCTTCACCGAGACGGACTACGCGCTGAGCGCCCGGATGCTGCTGGCGCGGTACGCGGTGGACGAGGATGACGCCCCGACGGCGATCCTCCACTTGAACGTCGTGCGCGAGGTGTACGCGACGAGCCCGCAGGCCGCCGAGGCGCTGCTGATCCTGGGCCGGCTCTACCTCAAGCGAAAGGACCTCGAGAAGGCGGACGCGGCGTTCAAGGATGTGCTCGGCGTGAAGGAATGGCGGGCGCACTGGCCGGAGGCCTTGTTCCTGCGCGCCGAGGTCGCCGTCGCCAACCGCAAGTTCGAAACGGCGGCGGCCTACTACGAGCGCATCTACGTGATGTATTCCGGCGCGCGGCAGTTCGCCGCCCGTTCGTACATCGAGCGGGCGAAATGCCTGAGCCGGATGTACGAGCATAAAAAGGCGATGGAGACGCATAAAAAGGCGATGGAGACGCTCCAGGAACTGATCAACAGCCGCGACTACGAGGGCATGAGCGAAGTCGGCGAGGCGAAGGAATTGCTCGAGCAACTCCGGCGGCGGGTGGGGTGACATGGCCATGGTGAATCGCATCGGAACCAATACCGTCCGGGCGGCGCTGGCCGCCGCGGCCCTCGCCGCGACAACGCGCGGGCAGACGCCGGCGCCGGCGGCCGGCGGGTTGCGCACGTTCATCACGATCGAGACCGCGACCCGCGAAGTCTATCTGCTCGGCCGCCGCGGCCCCGACGTGCTCTATCGCACGCCGACCGCGCCGGCCGGCGTGTCGGCGACGATCAAACCGGACATTATCCAGCGGGCCGAATTCGACATCAAGCTCGACGAGCGCGTCGTCTATGCGTATGCCCGGCGGCGCGAGTGGACCTCCGCGGCGCAGACCATCCTGACGGTCATCCAGCCGACGCTGCCGTTCCTCGACCTGCCGGACAACAACGCGGCGGAGTGGGCGATGGCGGCGGGATTGTATCTTCGGAAGGCCGCGCAGGCGGCCGCCCGCGGCGACGAGCGCGCGCGCGCCGAGGCCCCCCGCCTCTTCGCCGCCGCCCAGACCGTGTTGGCCGCCGCGGGCCGTGCGACCTGGCATTACTTCGGCGAAGTCTCCCGTCTCCGCGCGATCCTCTGCCAGATTGACCTCGGCCGGCTCGACGACGCCGCCAAGGAATTGGCCCGCCTCCGCGAACCGGAGAAGGGCGACGCGACCTACGGCGTGTACTGGCTGGCGCAGGGCGAACTGCTCTTCGCGCGCAAGAAATACCCCGAGGCCATGGACGCAGCGATCAAGTCGCTCATCTACGAGACGAAGGACGTCGAGACGTTCCCGGACGCTCTCATGCTCTCGGCGCGCTGCTATGAGGAAATGAATGAGATGCATCGGACGCGCGATATCTATTACGAGGTCGCACGCCTTTTCCGCGGCACCGACTGGGGCGATCTTTCGCGCGTCCGCCTCCGGCGCATCATGAAGGACGACCTCGCCGCCGAGCAGGAGGAGACGGACATCGCCGCGGTCTTCTTCGGGTCGTCCGAGGACATGAAGGAAGTGATCGAGAAGTTTCTCGCGGGAAGCGAGCAGGACAAGGAAGTGGATGTGGACGCCCCGAAACAGGAAATGGGCGCCGAAGCTACAACGGAAGGAGCACAACCGTGAGTCGGAAAACTCGTAAAGCGATCAGTCTGGCGCTGCTGTTCGGCGCCGCGGCGGCCGGGCCGGTTCTGGCGCAGACCCCGGCCGCGCCGGCGCCCGCGCCGGCCGGCGGCGCGACGGCGAGCGTCGAGCCGAAGAAAGCTGAAGTGACGTTGTGGCGTATGTGGAAAACCGGCGGCTGGGCCATGTACCCGATCGCCCTGCTCTCCGTCGCCGGCGTCGCGCTGGCCATCTACAGTTTTCTCGCCGTGCGCGAGGACAAGATGGTGCAGCTCGGGCTGGTGCCCACAATTCAGGATCAGATCTCGCACCTCGATTTCCGGGGCGTCACCAGCACCTGTGTCGGTTCGCCCGGTGTGATGACCAACATCGTCAGCGCCGGCATGATGCGGCTGGCCGACGGCCTGACCGATGTCGAGTCGGTCGAGAAGGCGATGGAGGAGGCCTCGATCGAGGAGAACGTTACCGGTCTGCGCCCGATCAACTATCTCTCGATCATCGCCTCGACCGCGCCGATGTTCGGGCTGCTCGGCACGGTCAGCGGCATGATCAAGGCGTTTAACAAGATCGGACTCGGCGGCATGGGCGATCCCGAGAAGCTCGCCGGCGACATCGGCGAAGCGATGATCACGACCGCCTTCGGCCTGATCGTCGGCATCCCGATGATGTTCTTCTACTTCCAGCTCAAGAGCCGCTTCCAGTCGAACATGGCCAAGATCGGCCGGGTCACGGGCAACCTGACGCATCACCTCGCCGCAATCTTCAAGAAGGTCGAGTCGGGCGAGATTTCGATTGATCAGTTCAACGCCCCGCCGGCGACCGGCGCGGCCTCGGCCTCCGCCGCGGCGCCTGCGCCCGGAACCTGAGCAGCGAGTCCAGGAGATAGGCCATGCGCGTGCCCCCGGCCGGCGAGGAAGAAGCGAAGTTCCAGATGGCGCCCATGATCGACATGGTGTTCCTGCTGCTCGTCTTCTTCATGTGCGCCTCCACGCTCAGCCAGAAACAGGCGGCCCAGATCGAAATGCCAATCGCCTCCAAAGGCGTCGTGCCCAAGGACCGGCCCGACCGCTGGATCGTGAACATCACGGCGGACGGCACGATCATGAGCGGCAAGGATGTCATCGAAATTGACGCGCTCAAGGCGATGGTCGCCGAGCGGGTAAAGACCGATCCCGGAACGAAAATCTACCTCCGCGCCGACGCCAACGCGAAACACAAGGAAGTCAAGCGGGTGATGGGAGCGATGGCGGCGGCGGGTATTGACGACTTCATCTTCGGCGTCTACACGCCGAGCTCCGCGGGGGAGGATGGCCCATGAGAGTCCAGACCCCGGGGATGGACGACCCCGACGTCAACGTCTCGTCCTTGATTGACATGGTGTTCCTGCTGCTCGTGTACTTCCTCGTCAGCGCGAGCCTGGTGAAGTCCGAGGCCGATCTCGGCATCCGGCTGCCCGGCATGCTGGCGCAGGCGCAGGCAGTGGACCTGCCGGACGAGCAGATGATCGAAATCCGGGAGAACGGGCGGGTGATCCTCAACGGCCGCGAGTACGACAGCCCGACGTCGCAGGACCTGCCCGAGCTGGTGGGACTGCTGATCCGATATCGGCTGTCGTCGGAAGCGGCGCAGAACGAGCCGATGATCACGATCTGGGCGGAGGACAACGTTCCGCACCAGCGGGTGATTGACGTCATGAACGCCTGCGCGCAGGCGGGTGTCAAAAATGTGACGTTCTCGGCGGTGGCGGAGCAGTAGACGGCGACGGGATAGGCAAGGGAAGGACCTGACCATGAGAGCGGACTTGACGGTTTGGTTGTCCGGCATCGGCTATTACAAGATGAGCGAACGCCGTCGGAAGATGATCCTGTACATTCTCCTCGGCAGCCTTGCCGCGCACGTGATCGGGCTGGTCGCGTTCGGGTCCTGGGTGCTGATCCGCTCCTATATGGATGAGAAGACCGTGTTTGTGGCGCCGCCCCCGCTCAAGACGTACGAACCGCGGAAGCTGGAACACAAGGTCAAGGTTCAGAAGCGCCAGCGCAGTTCGAGCCGGCCCACGATCATGCCGCGTATGGTCTCGACCCGGCCGTCCACACTGTCGCTGCCGGAGATCAAGCTCGATCCGAAGGTCATCCGCACGACGTTCCAGCCGAACTTCAAGGCCGTCAGCGGGCAGGGGATGGGCGTGGGGCTGGGCGCCGGCCTGGGCCTCGGCGGATTCGGCCAGGGCGTTTCGCAGTTCGACTTCTTCGGCATCCGCGGCCGCGGCGCGCGCGTCGCGATCTGCGTGGACGTTTCCGGCAGCATGGTCGAGGAGGAACGCGGCGGACTCGAAGGCATGAACCGCGTCAAGATGCGCATCAACAAGGTGATTGATGCCTTGAACGAGCAGACCTTGTTCACGGTGATTGTCTTCGCCGATGAGGGGGCCACCTGGAAGCCCGAGATGGTGCCTGCGACTGCCAAGAACAAGCAGGACGCGAAGCTTTTTCTGCAGCCGTTCAACACGAGTTTCGAGCAGGCCGGCGTCGTGCGCGGCAACCTCAAACCGAGCGACAAGGGACTCAAGGCCCTCGGCGGCACGACCCGTCTTGACCTGGCGCTGACGGCGGCCTTCCAGGTCGGCGCGGACACGATCTTGATCATCAGCGACGGCGAGCCGCTGGTGCGCAAGGAGCCGACGGCGGAACAACTGGCGGAGTGGAATGCCCGCATGGAGGCCTGGCGGCGCGAAAACGAGGCGGCGCTCGCACGCGCCGCGGCGGTCAACACCGGCGGCGGCACGGCCGGCAGCAACCAGCCGGTCGAGTATCGCGAGGAGCGCGTCTGGGTTCCGCCGCGGCCCTACCGCGAGGGACAGCCCGCCCAGCCCGGCCACTGGGTCACGCGCCGCGTGCCGGTCGGCGGTTACCGCGGCGGCAACGACTGGGGGCGCGTGCAGCGCCCGCAGCCGCCGGAGATGCCCAAGAATATGCAGTGGTGGACGCTGCAGGACTTCATCGAGCACTTCGGCCTGCTGCAGGAAGCCTACTACACCTCCAAGGGCCGCAAGGCGCCGGTTGTCCATGCAATCGGTTACGGCATTGACAAGGAAGGCGAGGCCTTCCTGCGCGGCCTCACCAAGCAATACAACGGCAACTTCCGCAAAGTCGCAAAGGTGGACTGAACGATGCGCGCGGCGGACATCAAACGGCGATGGGGCGTCGCGGTCGCCGCGGCGTTGTTGACGGCGATCGCCGCGGGCGCCGCTGGGGTCAAGCTGGCGGAGGTCAAGTCGGATCCGCCGGTCGCCTCCGGCAAGCAGGTGTGGTCGTTCCGCTTCACGCCCGGTGAGACGCGCGACTACGAGCAGATCGTCTTTGAGTGCGTGCTGAAGCAGGAATACACAAAGCGCGGATCGGACGGCTCCGTGCGCAAGATGTCGGTCGAGCCGGCGTCATTCGTTTATCGCGAGAAGAACGTGCGGATGGTCGAGGACCTGGATAAGCACATCAGCTTCTGGGTGCCGCTGGGCATGAGCGACATCCAGCAGGCCTACGGCAAGATGTTTCAGACCAACGCACCGGTGACGGTGTCCCGCTTCAAGATCACGGCGATCGCCGAAGGCAAGGAAGCGTGGACGATCGAGATGCCGAACTCGGGAGTGCGCACCTTCGAGTGACGGCACCCGCCCGGCGCGGGATGGCGGACAGCGTTGAAGCATCGGCGCAGGGCGCGGATGGTGAACTACGGATCGTACAACGGCCTTCCGGCCACGGCGACAGACCGGCCGTTTTCCAAGGCTTGGAAAATGGCGGGCGCCGGGCTTCCAAGGTTTGGAAAAGGGCGGCTGGCGCTGCTGTTATGCTGGGCGGCCTGCTGTGGCGTCGAGGCGCAGAAGCACCCGCGGCCGACGCTTCCGCCGCCGGGGCCGCCCGCGGCTACGCCCCCCCCCGGACCTGCGAAGCCCTCGCCGGCCGAACCTTCGAAACCGACCGAACCGGCGGAGTTTCGAGCGCTGCGAGCGGCCTATGAGGCGCAGGCCGCTCGGCTCGCCGAGGCGCGCGACCGCGCCGTTCGCGGCGAACTGAAGCGCGCCGTGGCCGCGGCCGACGAGGAGCTCCAGGAGCGGACGCGGGTGCGCAATGTGCGCTTGATGATGATTGCTCGCAACCTGAAAGAGGCGCTCGAGGCCGTCCTCACCGGTTATGAGGCGGAGAAAAAACTGGCGTGGCCGGAGGACATTCGGCGTGAAAACGAGGAATCCTATGCGGCCACGCGTGCGGCCGTCGAGGCGGCGGCCGCGGCCGCAGACAGGGCGGAAGCCGAGTTCCGCGCGCAAGCGCTGGAGCGCTTTTTGTCGCTGATCAAGCCTGACGAGCGGCCCGCCGAGCCGGAGGCGGCGCAGAAACTCTTCGACCGCTGGTTGGCCTCGGGCGCGTGGCCGCCCCCCGTCGAGACGGCCCCGCCCGGCCCGGGCCCGGAGCCCTCCGGCGAGGCTTCGCCGCCGCCCGCGGCGCCGGGAGAGACCCCGCCTTCGACGCCCGTCGCGCCGCTGCCCGAAATCTTTGCGCGCTCGGAAACGGACGAGCCGGAAGAAGGGTGGTTCACCGTGGCGCGATGGACGGCGGAGATGGCCGGTCCGGAAATGTTTGAGATCGCCGTCTTCGACCGGACGGGCGATGAAACCGGCAGTCAGTTCAATCCGCTTACCCAGCGGACCTCCGCGTGGAAGTACGAGCATGTCCGCGGGCTGCCGTCCGGCCGGTTCGCCTTTCGGCTCAAACGGCTGGAGGGCCGCGAGACCGTGGATGTGATGCGATGGCCGCGTTCCGATGCGCGCGGACCGTTGCAGATCCGGACGCGGGTATCCGTGGCGTTTCCGAGCCCGACCGGTTTCGAGCTGCTGGCGGCGCCGATGTCGAGCGAGGCCGGCAAGCCGCCGGCGGAGGCCGCGCCCGCGGCGCCCGGCCAGGTCGTCGAAGTACAGGTCACCTCCGAGCCGCCCGGCGCGGCGATCCTCGTGAACGGCCGCGTCTACCGCGAGGGCGAGACGGTCGTGCGCACGCCGGCGAAAATCCGCCTGCCGGCCTCCGAGCGCCCGTCGATCCGGTTGCGGTTGCCGGGGTACGCGGACTTCGTTGCCGAGCAGTTCCGGAGCGACCACCTGCGTTCACTGCACGGGCGGCTGGTTCTGGAGCGCGACCTGCCGGGCAAGAAGGTGCGGGTCAACCCGAAGGAATTGTGGGAGCCCGCGGGCGATGTGCGGGTCAATCCCGGCGATCGGTTGATCCTGGTACCGAGCGGCCAGTGGATTATCGGGTCGAAGGGAGAGGCGGTCGGGCCGGCAGGGTACGACCGGAACGACCCGAAATTCAAACACTACTACGAGGGCGAGAGCGCTCCGACCCGACAAGTTCCGGACGCCAACTACGGCGCGCTGCTGGTTCGGGTCGGTTTTCCCGGCGGCGCGATCATGCCGGTCGGCGTCGAAACGGGGATCACGGCGCGGGTCGGCGGGATCGTGCTGTTCGACGTCAATGAGGGCACGACGCAGGAATTGCGCAAGGACAACCGCGGCTCCATGGAAGTCAAGGTGATCGTGATTCCCAAGGACTCGCGGTAACGGCGGGGACGGGGCGGGGCGCGAGTCCTGCGCCCCGGACGTGGAGGACGGGCGCGGATGCTTGACGCCGCGCCGTCGTCACATAGACTGAACGAGTTGGCGCGCCGCACGGCGCGGGCGCGCCGCAAGCGGGAGACGAACTCATGCGCGCGATGGGCATTCGAGCAGGAACGGTTGCGGTTCTGCTGGCGACGCTGGCGGCGTCCGCCGTCTCCGCCCGGGCGCAACAGAGCGAGGCGGACCGGGAATACGCGTTCGCATCGTGGCTGATCCAGCAGGGTTTTCCCGACTTCTCGGAACGGTTGCTCGACCAGATCGCGCGGCGGTTTCCCGATCAGGCCGACCGCGGCAAGGTGATCCAGGCGGAAGTGCTGATCGCCCGGCGCAAGTTCGCCGACGCGGAAGCGCTGGTGGCGGCCATGCCGCAGGACGCTCCGCGCACGCACGCGGTGCGGCTGGCGATCGCCAACGGCTACTTCCGCATCGGTGAGGTCGCCAAGGCGCGTGCGATCTACGAGGCGTTCTTCGCGCAGTACAAAGGCGCCATCCCGACCGATCCCGACTTCCGCCGGTTCTATCTGGACGCCGCCTATCGCCTCGGCCAGATGCTGGAGACGGCGGGCGACTTCGCTGGCGCTGCGTTTGCCTACGAGAAGGCGCTCGAGGCCAAGCCGGAGGACATCGTCGCGCGCCGCCTGACCGCGGAACTCGCCGCGCTGCTGGTCAAGGCCGCCGCTCAGAAGCCGGAAAAAGAGCGCGAGCCGATGCTGCTGAAGGCCAGGAAACTGTGCGAGGAGGTGCAATGGAAGGGTGCGGACCTGTGGTTTGGCCAGACCGTCATAACGCTGGCGCACATCGAGCTGGTGCGCGGCAAGAAGGACGCGGCCGCCAAGACCATCCGCGACTACATGGACATCCTCCGGCAGATCGACGAGATGATGAAGAAGGAGGAGATTCCAATCGGCCTGAGCCCGATGGCCGGCGCGCGCTATCTGCTGGGCGAGATCTACCGCGAACAGGGCGAAGCGAGGCTCTCGGCCAACGACGCGGCCGGCGGCATCGCGCTGCTGACCGATTCCCTGCGGGAATACTTCAACGTCTTCGCCAAGTACGCCGAGAGCGACTGGGCCATGCCCGCCGGCGAGAAGGCCGAGCAGGTCAAGGCCCGTCTTGAAGGCCTCGGCAAGCGGGTCGAGATCAACTTCGGTCCCCACCTGCGTAACGTGATCCAGGCGCAGTTCCGGCTGGCCGACAACCAGTTTGTCCAGCGCCGCTTCGCGGAGGCCGCCGAGCAGTACCTCGGCATTCTCAATCGCTTTCCGTCGTTCGAGGGCATCGGCCGTCCGCTGACGAACCTGATCGTCTGCTACGCGCAGGAAAAGAACGACTGGGCGATGCGCGCGACCGCCGAGCACATCGTCGAGCGCTACGGCAAGGACGCCGAAGCCGCGAACGGGCTGCTGGCGGCGGCGAAGATCTATTTTGACCGGGAACAGGCCGAGCAATACCTCTATCTCTACAACCTGTTCGTGGACCGCTATCCGAAGCACGACCGCACGCCGATGGTGCTCTTCAGCCTTTCCGGCATCCTCCGCCATTCCGGCAACGAGGCCGCTGCAGACGCCTACCTCGAGCGCATTATTCGCGATTATCCCAAGGATCAGTATTTCCCGAAAGCGCTCAACCAGCTCGCGTGGTCGCGCTACCGCGCGCAGCAGTTCGCTGAGGCGATCAAGCTCTTTGAGCAGATGATCCAGGAAACGCCGCCCAGCCACGAGCGCGCGATGGCCCAGTTCAGCCTCGCGGACGCGCTGGTCCGAATCAACGATTTCGACCGGGCGATCAAGGAGTTCGAGACGCTGCAGAAGTGGCTGGGGCCGACCGAGAACAATCCCTACGGTTCGACCACCGCCGAGATCGCCAAGAACCAGGACCTGCTGCGCAATGCGACATTCTACCTGGGCTATTCGCTGTCGCGCATTCCGGCGCCGCCCGAGAAGCTGGCCGCCGTTCGCGGGGGCGCGGTCCGCATGCTGGAGGAATTCGTCAAGCGGTTCGGCGAGACCGATCTGGCGCCGAAGGCGATGAGCATCATCGGCAGCATTTACCTCGAACTGGGGGACAGCGCCAAAGCGTCCGCCGCGTTCGAGGAGCTGGCGCGGCGTTATCCGCAGTCGGAGGAAGGCCGCAGCGCGCACTACGCGCGCATCAGCGCCGCGATCGAGCTGGGCCGCACGGAGACGGCGCGGGAAGCCTGGGCGGAGGTCCGACGGATGCCGGACAAGTTCTCGCGCGATCAGATCGTGCGCATGGGCGACCTGATGCGCGGGGCCGGGATGCACGCCGAGGCCATCGAAGCCTACGAGATCATCCGCCGAAACGAGCTGGCCGAACGCACCCAGTTGGAACCCGCCCTGTTCGGACTCGGCGCCTCGCACTATGAAATGAAGAATTACGCGGAATGCGTTTCCGCCCTGCAGGAGCTGATGGCGAAGTTCCCGCGTTCGGGGCTGTTTTACCAGGCGAAATTCCTACTGGGGCGCGCGTTCCGCGAGATGGACCGGATGGGGGATGCCGAGGCCGCATTGAGCGAAGTGTTCCGCTTCGCCACCGATCCGGTGCTGATCGCCACCGCGAACATGGAATTGGCGGAGATCCAGCTGCGGCAGGCGCGCCGGTGGGCCGCCGAGAACCGGGGCGCGGAAGCGCGCGACCAGATCAAGGCGGCGCTGGCGTCGTATTTCCGCATCGTCAATTCCGGCGATCCGAAGGATCCGAAGGTGCGCCCGATGGTGGAGAACGCGCTCTATGCCAGCGTGCCGCTGTACATGGAGCTGGGCGATTTCAACGGGGCGATCGAGGAATGCGAGCAGTACCTCACGCTGTTCCCGGACGGCAACCGGGCGCCGGAGTTCCGGCGCTGGCGCGAGGAAGCGCGGCTGCGGGCGGCTACGGCGGCCCCGAACCCGTGATGCGCTGCGAAAGGCCGACGGAAGACAACGCGTGAGATATGCAGGAGACGGACCGATGAAAAGAACGATCGTGATTCTGGCGGCGGTACTGGCGCTGGCCGCGCGCGCGCGCGCGCAAGGCTATGTCATTTTGACGGATGACCGCCGCGTGGATGGCACGAGCATCGCGGCCCGGCCCGACGGTACGATCGTGCTGACGACGGCCAGCGGCCAGAGGCTCGAATTCGAGCGCGCGCGCGTGAAACTGGCCGTGGCGCCGAAGCCGCCGGAAATTGACCAGGCTGCCGCGGCGATCCAGGCCAAGCGCTATGACGACGCGATCAAGCTATTGCGCGATATTTACGCGCGCAACCGGTTCTTTAACTGGGGCGAGATGGCGAGCAAGCAGATCGGGCGCGTGTTCGCTGAAAAGGGGGACCTGCCCGAAGCCGTAAAGGCGTACGAGGAACACCTGCGCCGATATCCTGCAGCGGAACAGGATTCGGAATGGATGTGGTTCTATCTCGACACGCTGCTGCAGGCCCGGGAATTTGCGAAACTGGAGCCGCGGTTGAACAAGATGGTCGCCGAGGGCTCGCGCCGGGATGCCGCCCGCGCGCAGATCCTGCGCGGCGACGTCCGCGCCGCATCCAATCAACTGGAGGCGGCGGTGCTCGATTACCTGCGCGCGGTCATGTTCTATTCTACCGAAAAGGATATCCAGCCGCAGGCGATGTTGAAGACGGCCGCAACGCTTGAGCTGATGCGCGACCCGCGGGCCAAGGACTGGTATCGCAAACTGGTCGAGGAGTTCCCGGCGAGCGCGGAAGCGGCGGAAGCCAAAAAGAAACTGTAAAATCGAAGTTTTCGGTTATAATGGCACATCGGCGCCGGAACGGCGCCGGTACGGGATGAAATCGGCGGCCGCCGGTTTCGCGCGGGTGCGCCGAAGCCGGTACGGGCCCGGAAGCAGAAGGAAAAAGGAAGACGGACATGAGCAGAACATGGCGTGTGACGATGGCGGCGGCGCTCTTCAGCATGGTCGCGGTCTGGGCGATACAGGCCCAGGAGGCGGCGCCTGCGGCACCCGCAGCGCCCGCGGTGGATAAACCGGCCGAAGCGGCGAAGCCCGCCGAAAAGCCGAAAAAAGAGGATTCTGGCCTCGGTTTCGTCTCCGTCGTGGCCAGCTCCGGGTGGTTCGGCGTCGTGCTGTGGCTCGCGCTGGTCGCCTGCTCCGTCGCGGCCGTCGCGCTCGCGATCGACTCCTTCATCACCATCAAGGAGAAGAAGATCGCCCCCGAGGAACTGGTTGCGAGCGTGCGCGAAGCGATGGAACAGGGCGACGTGATGAAAGCGCTGAAGGAATGCGAAGAAAATCCCACGCCACTCTCCAACATTCTCTCCGCCGGTTTCTCCAACGTGCAGGAGGGCTACGACGTCATCCAGGATGTCGTCGGCGTGGCCGCGGACATGGAGAGCGAGAAGTTGATGCAGCGGGTCGCCTATCTGAATGTCTGCGCCAATCTGGCGCCGATGCTCGGGCTGCTCGGTACGGTGCAGGGCATGATTCTCGCGTTCGGCAACATCGCCGGCAAGGAAATGGGCGGCGCCCAGACCGGCTTGCTCGCCAAGAACATCGCCCAGGCGCTCTGGACGACGGCCGGAGGCCTGGTCATCGCCATTCCGGCGATCAGCTTCTACACGTACTTCAAGAACCGCGCGACCAAGATCATCCTTTCCATGGAAAGCCTGACCATGGACCTGATCAAGTCGCTGCGGAATGTCGAAGTCGTTGCCGAGGAATAACGCGCCGGCGCGGCCCGCGCGGGCCGGAAAGCGAGGCTGCCCATGAAGCGCAAGCTCGAAGATGCGCCGATGAACATGACGCCGATGATTGACGTCGTGTTCCAGTTGATCATCTTTTTCATCACCGCGATTGACATGCAGCGGCGGGATCTGGACCTGCAGTTGAAGTTGGCCATGGCCCCGCACGGCAAGCCGGTGACGACGCGCAATCCGCTGACCATCTACGTGGATGTGGACCAGCAGGGCCGAATCTCGATCGGCGGCGTCCGGATGACGACGGATTACCTTTACGTCGTCCTGCGCAAGGCGGTGAACGAGTTCGGCCAGCGAAACGTCCCTGTTGTGATTCGAGGCGACATGAAGACCTCGCACGAGGATATCCGCAAGGTCATGGACGCCTGCTCGCGGGCGGGTCTGTTTACCGTTTTGTTTGCCGCCATCCAGGAGAAGGCATAACGCCTTCGGGAGGCCCATATGGCCAGAAAAAGAAAGAAACCGACGGAATTGCCGGCGGAGTTGCCGCTGACGCCGATGATTGACGTGGTCTTCCAACTGCTGATCTACTTCATCGTGACGATCAAGCCGATCGACATCTTCGCGCATCTGGAAGTATCCCGCCCGTCGCCCGAAGATCGAAAGGAACGGGCCGAAATCCCGAACCTGATCCGCGTAAATATTTTCAAGGAAGGCTACACCTTCAACGACCGCCCCGTCACGACGACCGAACTGGAACGGCTGCTGTCCCGCGCTGCGTCCCTCGACAAGACCCAGCACCTCCTGATCATGGCCTCCTCCGCCTCGGAACACTCCCAGTTGATTGCGGTGCTGGACCTCTGCGCCAAATATGAGCTGACCAAGCTCTCCGTGATCAGTACGAACTGACGCCGCGGGGGTCCGGACCGGCCAGGCGAAAACCGCACCGCGGGCCGTCCAATTTGGCGCTCCGCTCGGAAGAGGACAGGACGAGAGCGATACCATGAATCCGGACCGCCAGCCGACCGATCCCGAAAACAACGCCGGCCCCGCGCCGGAGACGGCCGTCGCTGCGGCAGATCCGCCGTCCGCCCCGCGTCCGATGAACCGGCACCTGCGGCGGGTGCTGGACCACCTGTGGGGCCCGACCGGTTCGATCATTCTCCATATTTTGCTGGTCTTCCTGCTGGTACGCTTCGTCACCGGCATGAGCGATGGCCGCCAGACGGACATCGAGGTCATGGTCATTGATCCGGAGCAGCAGGTCTTGGACGACCTCCAGAAGGAATTGGACCAGATCAAGGACGTCCTGGTGGAAATCACGCCGCCGGATGCGACCCCGCTGATGGAACAGCCGCCGGACCCGCAGCCTCAGGTGTCGAACCCGATGGAGGACTTTGCGGCGCTCGAAATCAAGGCGGAAGTGCAAAGCCCGCTGATTCTGAAAGGGTTGTTCGCCAATCGCACGGAAAGCGGCCGGGCCGCTTCGTTGCGCCGGTTTGCGCCGCCCGGACGCGGCGGTGCGATTGAGGCGGCGGTGGACCGCGCCTTGCAGTGGCTCAAGGAGCGGCAATTGCCTGACGGCTCCTGGGAGGGAGAGGCACTGGCGGCCAATAAAGTCGCGATGACAGGTCTGGCGCTGTTGACCTTCCTCTCGCACGGGGAAACGACGACCTCGGAGAAATATGGCGACACCGTCCGCAGGGCCATCGAGTTTCTCGTCAACAACCAGAACGAAGCGACGGGTCGGTTCCGCTCCGAAGGGGTCGCGCGGGTCAGCGCCTACGCGCACGGCATCGCAACCTATGCGATCAGCGAAGCCTATGCGCTGACGCGTATTCCGGCGATCCGCCCGGTCATGGAACGGGCGCTCGCCGCGATCATCCGCAGCCAGCAGCCGACCGGCGGCCACACCTACGAGATGCAGCCGCACCGCACCCGCCGCGACACCTCGATCATGAGCTGGATGTCGCAGGCGATGAAGGCGGGCTATCTGGCGGGCGCCGACGTGCCGGGTCTCAAGGACGCGATGGAGCAGATCGCCGCGGGCTTGAAGATGAATTACGGCGCCGACCGCAAACTCTTCGCCTATGCGCCCGATCCTGCCGCGGGCGACGACAGCGCGGCCGCCCGCTGGGCCAGCAATACCATGCAGGCGACGCTGTGCCTCCTGCTGCTCGGCCACGGCGGATCGCCCGAATGCCGCGCCGGAATCCAGTCCATCACGGACGCGCCCGTGAATTGGGGCGGGCCGGGGGTCGGACTGGACTCGGTGTATAACTGGTACTATTGCACCCAGGCGCTCTTTCACACCGGCGGCAGGGCGTGGGATCGCTGGAATCGCGAGTTCTCCGCGTCCTACCTCCAGGCGCAGAACGCCGACGGGAGCTGGACTCCCATGATCGGCCGCGAAGTCCCCTACGGCCCGGTGTACGGCACCTGCTTCGCGGCGCTGACCCTGATGGTGTACTACCGGTTTTTGCCCACCTACGAGCCGATCAAAATTGAAGAGGCGCCGACGCAGAACGCAACCGATGATGTGATGATCGAAGTGACTTGAACGCAACAGGAGCGCTGCCATGAGCGACACGAGTCGAGATGAAGCGACGTTGGATTCGACCGCGGAATCTGCGGGATCGCCGCCCTTGCCGCCGGACGAGGCGCGGCGTCCGATGAACCGGCACCTACAGCGGGTGCTGGACCACCTGTGGGGGCCGACGGGGTCGGTGGTGCTGCACATTCTGCTGGTGCTGCTGCTGGTGCGGTTCGTGACCGGCATGCAGGAGCGGCGGCAGACGGACATCGAGGTCATGGTGGTCAAGGCGGAAACGCGCGACCTGGAGGAACTCCAGAAGGAGCTCGAGAAGATCAAGGACGTCGAGGTGGAGATCCGGGCGCCGGACGCGGACATTGTAATGGACCAGCCGCCGGACGTGCAGCCGGTGCAGGCGAACCCGATGGAGGACTTTGCGTCGCTGGACATCAAGGCGGACGTGCAGAGTCCGCTGATTCTGAAAGGGTTGTTCGCGGGCCGGACGGCGGCGGGGCGGGCGGCGCTGGGGGCGCGCTTTGGCGGCAAGACGTTCGGCGCGACGGAGGCGGCGGTGTTGAAGGCGCTGGAGTGGCTCAAGAACCACCAGTTGGAAGACGGATCGTGGGAGGGCGAAGGCCGGGCGAAGTGCAAGACGGCCATGACGGGACTGGCGCTGCTGGCGTTCCTGGCGCACGGGGAGACGCCGACATCGGAGCGGTACGGTCCGACCGTGGAGCGGGCGATTCGCTTCCTGGTGGAGCAGGACTGGCAAGGCAACCGGTTCCGTTACGTGGATGGGACTTGGTACGCGCACGGCATAGCGGCCTATGCCTTGTCGGAGGCGTATGCCCTGACGCGAATTCCCAGTGTCAAAGTGGTTGCGGAACAGGCCATCAAGCGCATCATCGAAGGCCAGCAGCCGACCGGCGCATTCAATTACGGAATCAGACCGGACCACGTACGGCGCGATTCGTCGGTGATGGGCTGGATGAACCAGGCCATGAAAGCGGCCTACATCGGCGGCCTCGAAGTGCCGGGACTCAAAGAGGCGATGGAAAAAGGAGTGGAGGGCTACAAGCTCAATTTTGATCCGGAGAAGAAAATGTTCGCTTATGCGCCGGAAGGCGTGGGGGCCGCCGGCGGCGTGACCGGCCGGCTCTCTACGACGTGTTTCGCAGTGCTGTGCCTGCAACTGGCGGGGCACGGCGCCGATCCGGAGACTAAGGCCGGCTTCGAGTCCATGCGCGGGATGAGCGCCGACTATGCGAATCCGCCGGGCGGGAGTAATTTCCCGCTCTACACGTGGTACTACGCGACGCAGGCTCACTTCCATACGGGCGGCAAGGACTGGACCGATTGGAACAATGTCTTTGCGCCGTCCTTCGTGCGCGGCCAGAACGCCGACGGTTCATGGACACCGCAGCATGGAACGGAGCGGGACTTCGGACCGGTGTATGCGACGTCGTTCGTGGCGCTGACGTTGATGGTCTATTATCGGTTCCTGCCGACGTACCAGCAGATCAAAATTGAAGAAGCCCCGACGCCCACGACCGAGGACGACATCAGGGTGGACGTAACCCGCTCCGGCCCTGCGTGGGAGATGCTGACTGAATGCTGAGCGGCTGCCGTTTCCGGTCCGGGAACCGGGCCATGGCGTTTTCGTTCATGGTGCGTTGTGCCGCGCTGGGCGGGCTGTTGCTTTCCAGCGGCTGCGCCTCCGACGGGCCGCCGACGGCTTTCAACGACGACCGTGGGCCGGTGTTTGACCTTGTCGCGTACAGGTCGCTCGATTGGCTGAAAGCCCGACAGTTGCCGGACGGCTCGTGGGCCGGCGAGGGCGCGGCGCAGAGCCGGACGGCCATGACCGGGCTGGCGCTGCTGGCGTTCCTTTACCACAGCGAAACACCGGCCTCGGAACGCTATGGGCCGACGGTTCAGCAGGCCATACGCTTCCTTGTCGAAAAGGACTGGGATCAGGATCGGTTTCGCAACGCGGATGCCGGAGGCTATGCGCACGGCATCGCCGCGCTGGCGCTCTGCGAGGCGTATAGGCAAACCCGGATCCCGGCCATCAAGCCCGTAGCTGAATCGGCCGTAGCCCGGATCGTTCGCGGACAGCAGGCGAGCGGCGCCTTCAACTATGGGCTGGACGCTTCCAGTTCCCGGCGCGATACCTGTCTGACCGCTTGGATGGCCCAGGCCATGTTCACCGCTGACCGGGATGGATTGCAGGTGCCGGGTCTCGACGTGGCTATCCGGCGCGCCGCAGCCGGCATCCGACTGAATTACGACGCGCGCCGCCGGATGTTCGCGTACGTCTCCGACGCGTCCGATCCCAAGCGCCCGTTGACCGGGATGCTGTCCACAACGGCGACGGGCGTACGGACGATGCAGGTTCTGGGCGAGGGCCGTTCCCGCGCGGCGCGGGCCGGAGTGGAGTCGCTGCGCGCGCTCCCCGCCGATTTCTCGCGAACGGACGGAATCCGGCGCCATCCGCTGTATGCCCGTTTTTTCGCGGCGAATGCGTTTTGGGAAATGGGCGGCCGTAACTGGCCGCAATGGGGCCGTGAGCTCCAAACCTCCTACGCCCGCGCCCAGCAGCCGGACGGCTCCTGGCTCGCGCCGGAGAACTCGACGGAACGCGGTTACGGGCCCACTTATGCCACCGCATTTTCCGCGCTGACGTTATCCGTGTTCTCCCGCCGCGTAATGCCTTCATATCAAAAGAATTCCGATTTGAACGATGATCGGTCGGCCTTGAAGTCCGCGGAGAACAATTGAGGTTCTCTGAGCCGGTTCGTGCGATTATAAAGAGGTGAATGATGAGCGAAGAATCTGTCCGTGACGTGGCCCCGACAGCGGCCGCGGAGTCTCCTGCCGAGGCGGCGCGGCGTCCGATGAACCGGCACCTACAGCGGGTGCTGGACCACCTGTGGGGGCCGACGGGGTCGGTGGTGCTGCACATTCTGCTGGTGCTGCTGCTGGTGCGGTTCGTGACCGGCATGCAGGAGCGGCGGCAGACGGACATCGAGGTCATGGTGGTCAAGGCGGAAACGCGCGACCTGGAGGAACTCCAGAAGGAGCTCGAGAAGATCAAGGACGTCGAGGTGGAGATCCGGGCGCCGGACGCGGACATTGTAATGGACCAGCCGCCGGACGTGCAGCCGGTGCAGGCGAACCCGATGGAGGACTTTGCGTCGCTGGACATCAAGGCGGACGTGCAGAGTCCGCTGATTCTGAAAGGGTTGTTCGCGGGCCGGACGGCGGCGGGGCGGGCGGCGCTGGGGGCGCGCTTTGGCGGCAAGACGTTCGGCGCGACGGAGGCGGCGGTGTTGAAGGCGCTGGAGTGGCTCAAGAACCACCAGTTGGAAGACGGATCGTGGGAGGGCGAAGGCCGGGCGAAGTGCAAGACGGCCATGACGGGACTGGCGCTGCTGGCGTTCCTGGCGCACGGGGAGACGCCGACATCGGAGCGGTACGGTCCGACCGTGGAGCGGGCGATTCGCTTCCTGGTGGAGCAGGACTGGCAGGGCAACCGCTTCCGTTACGTTGACGGGGGATGGTACGGACATGGCATAGCCTCCTATGCCCTGGCCGAGGCGTACGCCCTCACGCGGATTCCCAGTGTGAAAGTCGTGGCCGAGCAGGCTATCCGCCGCATCGTTGAGGGCCAGCAGGACACGGGCGCGTTCAACTACGGCATCAACCCTTCGCACACCCGGCGTGATTCATCGGTGATGGGGTGGATGAACCAGGCGATGAAGGCGGCGTACATCGGCGGGCTGGAGGTGCCCGGCCTGAAGGAAGCGATGGAGAAGGGCGTCAACGGCTACAAGCTGAATTTTGATCCCAACCGCCGGATGTTCGCGTATGCCCCCGACGGACCGGGCGCCGCCGTGACCGGCGGTTTGTCCACGACCTGCTTTGCGGTTCTATGTCTTCAATTGTTGGGCCACGGCGCCGATCCGGAGGCCAAAGCCGGTTTCGATTCTATGCGCGGCATGAGCGCGGATTACAGCAATCCGCCGGGTCGGGGGCACGCGCTGTACATCTGGTACTATGCCACGCAGGCGCATTTTCATACCGGCGGGAAGGACTGGACTGACTGGAACAACGTCTTCGCGCCGTCGTTCGTTCGCGCGCAGAACGCCGACGGCTCCTGGTTTGCGCCCGAAGGCACCACCGAGCGGGCGTACGGACCGGTGTACGCGACATCGTTCGTGGCGCTCACACTGATGGTCTATTATCGCTTCCTGCCGACCTACCAGCAGATCCAGATCGAGGAGACGCCCGCGGAAAAGCCGCCGGAAGACGAGGTCAGCATTCAGGTCACCTCGGCCGATCGGCTGGCGCCGACGGGCGTTCTGGAGTGGGGCTGGCGGGAAGCGCCTCGCCTTTGAGCGCGCCCGCCGCCATCGCACCGTAGCGCGGGCGTTGACCCCGGCGGGCGACCCGCGGCGGGGACACGATGGGCCGTCGGAAGCTACCACGCGGATCGCGCCGTCTCATACAGCCAGCGCAGGTGTGCGGCGAACCGCGTTGCCGGCAACCTCAATCCGACCGGTGTGACGGCGGCAAGCCACAGCGCGATGCCCGCCACGTTGAAGGCATAGATCGTCACATACGCCAGCAGCGGGCCGGCTTGCCGGATGTCGCTCTGATCCTCGGCCAGCATCGAGAGGGTGAAGGTGAAATGAAAACCCCAGGTCCAGCCGATGCCGGCCAGCCAGAGGACGGCATAGCGAGACGGATCCCCGAGGAGGGCGGCCACTCCGTAGGCGGCGAGCACGAGCAGCGTGTAGAGCGGGAAAAAATAGGGCGCGAGCAGCGCGAGGAAGCGGCGGCGGCTGACCCTCACGCTGCCGCCGCGCCGTGTCACCGAGATTGCGCCGACCCGTTCGCCCAGCAGCAGCGCCCAGAAAGCGTGCGTGAGTTCGTGCGCCAGCACGTAGGCCCGTATCGGCCACGGCAGGAGCGCCCAGATCAGCAGCCAGAGCCCGAATCCCACGGGCAGTCCCCAGAAAGGCGACGGACGGGCAGGGTCGCCGAAGTTCGCCGCCGCCTCGCGCAGAACGTCCGCCAGCGCCAGCGTCAGCGCCCCGGCAACCGGCAGCAGCGCAATTCCCAGCAGCGCGCGCCACAGTCGCTCGGCCCAAGAGAGATCGGACCGGGCCGCACTCATACGGGCGGCCGCCCGGCGGCGGCGAAAATCGGCGTTGACTTCATCGCAGCGCCCCGTAGTATGACACCGGTTTTGGCGCGGGCAAGGCCGGGCATGGGGCGCGGCGATCGGCCCCGCCCGGGGCGCGGAGAGCAAAAGGTCTTATGCCGAACATCAAAAAAGCAGCGAAACGAATGCGGCAGGCGGAGAAGAACCGTCGGCGCAACGTCAAGGTCAAGACGCGCATTCGACAGATCCGGGGCAAGGTGCTCGCGGGCGCGCCGTCTGCGGACGCCGCCAAGGAACTATTTCGCGCCTACTGCTCCGAATTGGATAAGGCCGTCAAGAAGGGCGTTATCCGCAAGAATACGGCCATCCGCCGCAAGGCGCGCGCGGCCGCGCGGCTGCGCAAGGCCACCGAAGCACCGGCCGCCCCGGCCCCGGCCGTGTCCGCATGAGGTTGCGCCGCATCCCGCGGCGGCCGTCACCAGTTCTCCACGAGTTTCCGCGCTACGTCGCGCGCCAGATCGCGCGCCGCGATGGGCAGTGCCGAGCGCTTCGCGGCGCTGAAATCCGCCGTTCGCAGCGCGGTGCCTTCGCCGCGCGCGAACGGATGCTCGGCCACTACCGCGTCCGAACCGGCGCGTGTCACGATGAACGAGGCTTCCAGGGTCAATCGGTACTCGTCCGGTTCGGACCGCAGCCCCCGTCGGTACGCGATGGGAGCGAGATCGAACCGACGGACCCGCATGCGGAGGACGGCATCGGCCTGATCGGCCGGCGCGATGCGGAGGGCGCCATCGCGCTGGATTTCGGCAATCAGCGCACGGGTAACCTCCTGTTCAATCATCGGCTCGCCTGTCAGATTCTCGACCGTGGGCACGTGGAGGCGGCGCACGTTCGGGGGTAACTGCGAACCGACGCGGTAGCCCGCGCAGCCGGCCGTAAACGCCGCCGCCAGTACGAGCGTCAGGCCCGGGATCACCGTCCGTGAGGGCATCCTCTTCATGGCGTCTCCTGCGATGTCTGCGCTTTCAGTATTTCCAGCCGGGCCCGCGCCTGCGGGGCCCATGCGGTGTCGCCGAACTGCTCCAGAAATCGCTCGTACGGCCCGATGGCGGACGAAGGCCGCGAGCTGCGGCGATCGTAGAACACCGCTTCTTTCCACACCATTTCGGCCAGCCGGGCGCGCAGCGCGTTGCGATGCTCCCGCGCGGCCGCCGCGTGGTCGGCGTTCGGATACAGCCGTAGAAAGCGTTCGAAGGCGAATACGGCGTCCTCCAGCAGCCGTCGGTCGCCCGGCGCCCGGCGGGACAATTCGAGCAGGCATTGCGCGCGCCGGAACGCGGCCTCCGGCGCGAGCGGATCGTCCGGATGGCGCTGTTCGATCTCGGCATACGCGGCCGCCGCCGACGCGGGGGCATCGTTCAGCTCGTGGGCCTTTCCCAGCAGCAGCCGGGCGCGCGCCGCATCCGCACCCGAGGGCGCCGATTTCGTCAGGCGCTCCAACATGGGGATCACAAGCTCGGGGTTCGTAAAGCCGCCGAACAGGAATCGCAGGCGTCGCTGGAAGAGCGCGGTTTCGGCAATCGCCAATTGGCGGCGAAAGACTTCGTCAAACGGGAACAGTCCGGGATACCGTTCCGTGAGCTCCCGGTAGGCGTCAAATGCATCTTCGGTTTGGTTGCACGCATCGAGCAATTGGGCCCGCTCGAGCAGCGCCACAGGCGCTTCCGGCGCGGAGGGCCAACTGGCCACCAGAGCGCGGTAGTGACGATTGGCCCGCCGCAGCGAGCCCTTGTCGCGCAGGGCGCGGGCGTGTGCGAGCTGCTCCGCCGGGGATGCGCCGGCGGGCGCCAGCATCGTGTACCAGGGCCGCGGACCTTCCGCTTCGACATATGCCCGACGCTCGCCGCCCGAAAGGCCTGCGCAGGACATACAGCAGATCGCCAGTGCCGCGATCAGAAGGACCCTCTTCATGCGGTGCACAATAGGGCGCACCGCTGCCGGGGTCAAGGGCGCGCCGCGGTCCGACCGTTGCGGCCGGACCGGTGCGTCGCCTCACGGTCGCGCGGCGAGAGCCCTACCGCGATCTTGATTTCAGCGCGGCGGCAACGGATACTGCGGCCACGCGAATGGCGCGAAGAACGCGCCGGCGCGGGAGGGCACGTGCGATGAGCGTTTTCAGGACGATAACCACGGCGGCGGCTCTGGCGGCGTTGGTCGTCGCCTCCGGCGCGCGGGCGCAGGCGCCGGCGGCCGAGGCGACTGATCCGATCGAGTGGTCGGCAGGGCTTGCGCTGCGACTGCCCGGCCTGGGCGACTTCGACGTGTACAAGCCGGGCGTGGCGGTTGAGGTTCAATATCGAAATTGGTTTTGGAGCGTTCACGGCGTCGCGCTCTCGCTGGGCATCGAGCGATGGAAGGCCGATGCTGATAGCCGCGACTGGGGCGGGTCGCCGAGCGGCGATCTGACGCTGCTGTCGCTCGGCGTTTCCTGGGTGGGATTGCTCTTCGAGAGCGACAGCGGCTTATGGACCGTGGAAGCCGGCCTGCGCTATCACATCGCTTCGTCGGACCTGAAATTGCGGACCGGAGCGGGGACGAGCGACGTGGAGGTCGGCAATGGCGTCACGGGCGTGCTCGCGCTGGGCTACGAGCGTCGCCTCACCGAAAGCACTTCGCTGACAGCGGCGCTTTCCTATCACCCCGACCTGCTGGTGGGCGAAGCGGATTCGGGCGGCGTCAAGCTGCGCGACAACAAACTCGAATCGTGGGGCGTGCAGCTCGGTCTGCGCTGGCGCCTGTGAACACGAAACCCTCCCGCCGTGCGTCCGCCGCGCGTGTGGCCGAGTTGCGCCGGACCACGCGCGAGACCGATGTGGCCGTTCGGCTCGATCTGGACGGAGCGGGCGCGGCTGAGATCGCCAGCGGCATCCCGTTTTTGGACCACATGCTCGAGCTGCTGGCGAAGCATGCCCTCTGGGATTTGCGCGTACAGGCCCGTGGCGATCTCGCGGTGGATTATCACCACACCATCGAGGACGTCGGCCTGACCCTCGGCGACGCGCTGAACCGCGCCCTGGGCGACCGGCGCGGCATCGCGCGCTACGGTTGGGCGTTGCTGCCGATGGACGAATCGCTGAGCTTTGTGGCCGTCGACCTGGGCGGTCGGCCGTTTCTGGTGTACGAGGTCGCGACCCGGCGCCGGCGCATCCGGGATTTCGACGTCGCACTGTTCGAGGAGTTTTTCCGCGCGTTCGTCACGCAGTCGCGCATGAACCTGCACATTGCGCACCTCTACGGGCAGGAGCCGCACCATGCCTTCGAGTCGGTCTTCAAGGGCCTGGCGTGCGCGCTGCGCGCGGCCGGTGCGCGCGACCCGCGCCAGCGCGGCGTGCCCTCGAGCAAAGGCGTGCTCTAGCCGGCGCCGCCCGCCCCGCCGGTCAGGTCATGGAGCGGATCGTTCGAATCGGGCAGCGTCTTCGGAACGACGCGCTGTTGCGGCACAGCCTGCTGCTGCTGGCGGCCGCTCAAGTCGTCAACGCCGCCAATCTGCTCTTCCAATGGGGCATGATGCGCGGCCTGCCGGAGGCGGAATACGGGGCGATGATGACCGTGCTCAGCGCCGCGTTGGCGCTGGCGGTTCCGCTGGAGGCGCTGCGGGCGGCCGTGGGCCGGCAGGTCGCGCGGATGGCCGCCGCCGGCGCCGGCGCCCGCGCGCTGCGGCGGGCCGTATCGCGCTGGATGCGCGGATTGCTCGCGGCCGCCGGCGCCCTCCTGGCGATCTCCGCCTTCGCCCGCCCGCTGGCGTCGGCGCTTTCGCTCGACGACGTCACGTTGGTTCCCCTGGCGGCGCTCACCCTGGCCCTGTCGCTTCTGCTGCCGCTCTATCTGGGGGCGCTGCAGGGCGTCGAAGCCTTCGGATGGATGACCGCCGCGGGATTGACGTACAGCGTCGCTCGCCTGGCACTCGGGGCGGCCCTCGTCTATGGCGTGACCGCGACCGCAGTCGTCGCGGTCGCTGGCCAGGCGCTGGGCGGCCTGCTCGCGGCCGCGGTGGGTTGCCTCGCCTGGCGGACGGCCGCGGCGCGGTTTGCGGACCGGGGCGAGGCCGCCGCAAGCCCCGTTGAGCGCGCCGATTCGGGTTACTTCCTGCGCGCGCTGGTCGTGCTCGCCCTCTTCGGCGCGCTGATGAACGCGGACGTCCCTTTGGCCAAGCTTTTCTTCGCCCCGGCGGCGGCGGGCGCCTTTGCGCGCGCCGGGACCATCGCGCGCGCGGTCGTATTCCTGCCGATGCCGATCGCGATTGCGGTTTTTCCGAAAATCGTGGCGCGCGCCCGGGACCCGTCGGTCCGCCGCGCGTTGGAGGTGCGGGCCTGGCTGCTGACCGCCGCCTTGATCGGGGGCGCGACGGCGGGCGCGTGGTTTCTGGGCGGTTGGCTCTGGCGTCTGTTCGTGGGATACGGGCCAACGCCTGGCGAGCTGCGCACGATTCGCATGCTCGCGCTCGCGATGGCGCCGTTGGGCGGGATTTATCTCCAGGTCAACGTCCTGCTTGCGCGCGGCGCCTGGCGACGCGGCCTATGGATGGCGCCGGCCGTGCTGGGTTATTTGCTCGCGGTCCGATGGCGCCATGCCGCGCCTGACGATATCGCGCTCGCCCTGGGTCTCGCGTCGGCCGCCGCCCTGGCCGCCCTGACGCTGTTCCACCGGACGGCGCCGCGCGGCGTCGCCGCGGAATGACGGCCGTGGCGCAGAGGAACGCGCGCCGGCTGGGGCGGCGCGATCGTCCAAGGCCTGGAAACATTTGACCGCCCGGCTTCCCTGCCTTGGAACATCCTTCAGCGCGCGACAGCGGACCGGCGGTAGAGCAATTCCGGCGCGGCCATCAAGCCACAGGGTACCTGCTGGTAGGCGTCCACCCAGTCCTGGGGCGACGGCTGAAACTGACCGGGGCCCGTCCAGGCCGGCCAACGTTCGGCGAAGTGCAGCGGTCCGTGCGAGTTCCGCCGATGCCCGAGAATCTCGATGCCCAGTTCGATTTCGCCGCCTTCTGAGCGCCGCGCCGCGTCCGTGATCTCGACTTCATTCGGTTCCCAGGCCAGGATGCCGGCCGCGACGCCGTCCACCCAGATGCGCGCCGCAACACCGCGATACTCGGGCAGCCGAACGAAAACCCGCTCGTCCGGCGCCGCATCAATACGAACGGTCCGGACATAGGTCAGGTGGCCGCCATAGAACGGAAATCCTTGCGCGCACCAGTCGCCCAGGCTCAACGCGGCAGGCAGCGCGGTCAGTGCGACTTCGGTTCCCTCGGCCCGTACGCCGAATTCGCCCAGCAGGTATAGAGCCTCCAGACCGCTGAAGCGCTCGTCGAAGTCCAACTGCAGGACCACAGTATTGTCGCCCAGCCGCAACGCCATCGGATTCAACGGCAGCGTTCGCAGCGATTCATCGGTCCACCAGCCCGTGGCGGCGTCGGTGTCCACGGGCCGGCCGTTGAGCGTAATGCGGAACGCCTGCGGTTGTTCGAGGGCCAGCGCGAGCGGTCCCGCCGGCCGCGCGTCGGCGCGAAATACGAAGCGCAGCTCGACCGGGAGTTTCCGCGGACTCTTCGCCGCGGCCTGCGCCCAGGGTTGGCGCATCCGACCGCCGCGCGGCGGAAGGCCAAGACGCTCCCGGATCCGACGGTCGGCGGCGAGCACATCGCCGGTCGGTTCCACGTCGCCGTCGCCGATTTTCAGCGAGCAGCGGTCAAGAATCAGCGCGTTCGGCTCGGAACGGCGAATGGTCCAGGGCGCGCCCGGGATCGTCGCGCGGCGCGACTCGCTCCAGGCCGGGCGCGGCGCCGGACGCGGACCTCGAGCGGCGGCTTTCCGGTCCGCCACGAACAGGCGGCTGCCCAGCGGCGGGAGGTCCGTACGCAGGTTCCAGCCCGCGCCGTCGCGCGCGGCCTCCGCTGCATACACCGCGCCGGTGGTCGGGTCGAGTTCCATGGGTGCGCCGGCGCATCCCTCGAACGCGCGGATGCGCACGTCGGGGAACGCGAGCCGTCGGTTTCGTGCCGGGGATTGCCAGGCGTCGGCCGAAAAGCACTCGCCCGTGTTGCATACGAACAAGTATTGACGTTCGGCATCCTCGCGCAGCAGGTAGAGCGCCGGTGCGATTTCGGTCCCATCGGGGTCGGCAATGGAAACGCGCCGCACGGCCGGGGCGACCGCCGCGGCAAGGTCCGGTCCGTCGGCGGAGACGCGCGGTCCTTCGGCGGCGAAGCGTTCGACCGCATCGCTGGGAACGGCGTCGAGACAGTGGGCGATCCGGCCGGCAAAGACGACGAGGCCGCCCCGCGCTCGGAAGTCGCGGAGCAGCCGCAGTGTCGAACGGCGCAGGGTGAGCTGCGAAGGCACGACGACGGCGCGGTAGGCCGCTCGGCCAACGCGTAACTCGACCGTGTTGCCGCGCCGGGTCACGCGCGCGTGCCGGGTCAGCAGGTCCTCGTCGCCGTAGTCGTAGTCCAGGTGGGCCTCCAGCAGGCGATCCGAGACGGACAGGAAATCGCGATCGAGCGCCTGCACATCGGGATCGGATCGCCAACCCGTGCGGACGCGCAGCCAGACGCTCTCGACCGGGTGGATCACGAGCAGGTCGCGCACCTCGACGCCGCGAGTGATGACGGCGTGCAGCCGCGCGAAATAGTCCTCAACCACCGTGTAGGCTTCCCACCACGGCGATTGGTGGCCGATGGACGCGGGGTAATCGCGTTTGGCCTCGCCGAGCATCGTGTACCAGTAGAGGTGCTGGCAGCGCAGGTTGATGCCCAGCGCGGCCTGCCAGTCGCCGACCGCCTTGTGGCCGGCGAACGGGAAGTCCCAGCCGGTGCAGCCGTAGGTCTCGGTCAGACGCCACTTCCGGCCGAACTGCCGCGCGGCGGAAGAAACCTGCTTGGCGGTGATGAACTCGCGGCGGCGCTCGGTAAGGATGTCCATTCCGGGCGCCTGCATGTGCTCATAGAACCGCATACAACTGCCAGTGACGTTGGTCTGCAGCGCCAGACCCGCCTCCTCGAGGCAGTGTCCGGTGAACAGCAATCCGTGCCGCTGGCACCACTCGCCGCACTGGCGCGAAAAAGCGTCGGTAAACAGGAAGGCGATGCAATCGTGATAGTCGAACCGCGCCCGGCTCTCGGTGATGCCCTCGACGTCGAAGACCAGCTCCGGCAAGTGGGGCAGCAGGTCATAGCCGTAGCGCCGCCGGAAGACCGCCGGCAGCCGCGGGGTCCACGGCGTGCCGCGCACCTTGACCACCGTGTCCGACAGGTTCTCCTGCAGCGTGCGCCCGTAGTTGGGCTCATCGGTGAAGATGCCCGGAATGACGCCGCCGAAGTCTTTCCCGAAACGGCGGGCATAGGCCTCGTGCGTGACGCGCAGGAACGCGCGCACCGCCTCGGGATTCATCGTGTCCAGGTACGTCTGGCCGTTGTACCAGGGGCTCGGCGCCTGCGCGGCCACGCGGAAGCGCAGGATGGCCTCGCCATCCGCCGGCGTCGGCCGGCGGCCGCGCTCAACCCGCCGGACGCCGCGGAGCCGGACCCGGTCCTCCACGTGCGCCGTGAAGACCGCGAGCGTATCCGGCGTCCAGCGGAAACCGCGCGGACTTTCAATCGTCTCGACCTCGAGGGAGCGCATCCGGTATTCCGCGCGTCGCGTGACGAGTCCGCCCGCCGCACCGGACGGCCAGCGGTCCTCGTCATACAACCAGGCCTCCATGCCGAGCCGCCGCGCTTCCTCGACGCTGGCGCGGACGGCGGCGAACCACTCCTCGGACAGGTAAGGCGTGGCAAGCCCCACGCGCGAATGCATGAAGAATCCACCGAGCCCCATGCGGTGCATGCGGCGAATCTGCTGGCGCAATGCGTCGGGTTCGAGGCGTCCGTTCCACGACCATAACGGCTTGCCGCGAAACCGTGCGTCCGGGTTGCGAAAATCCGACAGCCATTTTTCGTTGCGCGATGGGGTTTTCATGCGAATTCCTTCCGGTTCAAAGCCGTTTCCTGCGGCCTACGGCCATAGCCATGCCAGTCCGCCGGCGCCAAAATACGCGCCGAGCGCGACCAATGCCAGCCCGCAGAGCACCAGCGCGATCCGATAAACCAAAGGCGGGCACACCCGCCGTCCCGCCGCCACGGCGGCCGCCACCGCGCTGTACCAGACCAGGTCCGACGAAATGTGGCCCGCATAGAACGCCGCGAGGCCGGGCCCGCCGCGGTTCAGCGCCAGCGCCGCATAGTTCAGGCCGATCGTGGCCCACCAGAGCAGCCAATACGGATTCGACAGGCTCAGCAAGATGCCGGAGACTTCAGGTCCGCTCAGCACGGAAGCCGTTGTGGCCGCCGCCGCATCGCGCGTGGCGGCCAGGCCGCGCTCGGCTGCGGAGCGGGCGGTGAGGGCTGTCTGCGAGCCCATCAGGACCAGCAGCGCGCCGCCGGCCAGTCCCAGCGGTCCGAGCACCTCCGGGCGCCGCAACCAGGGGCCCAGGCCCGCAATCACCAGTCCTAACACGGCCAACTCCAGCAGCGCGTGGCCGAGCACGATGCGCGGGCCGGCCTGGAATCCCCGGCGCAGCGACTGTGTGATCGTCGCGGTCAGCACCGGGCCGGGCATCATCGCGCCAGAGAGGCCGATGACGAACGCCGAGCCAAACAGAAAGACCAAAGAGGTCATGGGGCTGAGCAATGGATACGCTACGGCTTCAGCTTTCGCGACATTCCGGATTGCGAGTTGGTCGAGTATTGAACGCGCCAGGCGACTGCTTCAAGCGTCATTCCTCGGTTTCCCCCTCGACTTCCGCGAATGCACGAAATCGTTGTCCGCGTTTCGGGTCCGCCCTCAACTCCTTCCTCGTTGCCATTCTCCGACGATCGGGTCTTCGTCGTGGAATTATGGATTCGGCGGATTCTCGGCCGATCGGGCCTCGGCCGCCGCGGCCCGCGCCTGCTCGATGAACTCGCGCACGCGCTGCTGTGCGATGCGATCCATTTCCTCGAGCGGCGGCAGGCCGGTGCGCGCGCGGAATTCCGGATCTTTTCGGATTTCCATGTAGCGGTGCCAGGTCAGTTGGGCCATCCGCGCGTAACCGGCGGCCCGGTCGCGGTCTCCCAGCGCGCGCCACAAGTGGCTCTGGTAGAGCGCGCTTTCCACGAAGAAGGAGGCCTGTCCAGGCGAAGCCTCCCGGCCATATTCCTGCCAAAGGTTGTACAGATAGCCTTCGAAGCCGCCCGGCACGGCGGCCGTGGGGTACCGTTGAACGAGTTCGTTGTAGATTTCCCGCGAGCGCGCTTCGAGATTGTAGGTGTAGAAAATCAGCGCGGCATCCGAGAGGAAGTTGCGGAAGGCGACCTGGATGGAATCGTCGGTGGGGAACTCTTCTAGCGCGTCGAGATAGGCCTGCCGCACCCGCGGATACAGCGCGAGGTTCGGCGTCAGCGCGAAATAGCCGAGTTCCCGATTCTCCACCATCCGGCCGCGCAGGAAAGAATCCGCCATGGACTGAAAAATGGATCGCTCCAGTGAAATGCGCTCAAAGCGGGATCGGGCGAAGGGCACGCCCTGGCGCGCCCAGTAGATGGCGTGCGCGCCGGGCAGCCGCCAGTCGAGCGGACCGTACGCCTCGTCCACGGCCTTCATTACGAGGGGATCCAGCCGGTAGGTTTCGCGCGTGCGCCGGGCGCGCAGGAAGTCGAGCAATGCGCGCGTGGCGGGATCGTCCGCGGGACGCGTCGCGAGGGGTTCCGGCGGCGGATCGGCATCCAGCACGTGGTCGTAGGGCGGGGTGAAGCCCGCCGCTTCCAGTGCGGCCAGCAACTCCGCGACGCCGGGCACCGCGCGCAGGGCCTCCAGATCCCGGGGCGCCGCCGCCAGGCGGTCGAAGTCCGGCCGCTCCCCGCCGAGCGCGCGCGTCATCTCCTCGGCCCAGGCGCGCTTGTAATAGAAATGGGCCTGGTCCATGTCCTGGCCGAGCTTGTGCTGATAGAGCCAGGACAATTCGCGGTAGAGCTGCGCGCTGCCGGGGTTGTAGCGCAGTCCGTCGTCGCGCAGCAGCGTGATGCCGTGGCGCACCCAGCGCCACCGGTCCTCCGGCGCCGGCAGCATCACGCTGACGTTGTAGGCCAGGTTCCACGCATGAAAAGCCCAGATCGAGGCGAACCGCGGCTGCAGTTTGGTGATCCAGCCGGCGAGCTGCACCAGCTCGAAGTATTTGCCCTCGTCCTGCAGCCGCGTCGCGCGCATCCAGAGCGCGTCCACCAGCAGACCGCGGAAGCCGCCGAGCGCGACCGTCGTGAAGGCCACTATCGGCGGCATGTTTTCCAGCGGATCGGCCTGCGTCAGGTGGAAGGCGCGCCGCAGGCGGAGCAGTTCGGGCTGCACGCGCGCGGCGCCGGCGAATGCGGCTAGGGCCGCCAGCAGATATAGCAGCGTCACGCGACGGCGCACGGCGGTCCTCCGTTCATGACGGCAACCCCAGTTCACGGCGGCGCAGCACGGCCGCGCCCGCGATGGCCAGCAGCCCGCCGTAGAGTGCCAGGTGGATCGCCACCGCGCCGGCCACCGAGCCCCATGCCACCAGACGCCCCGACGCCAGCAGGTCCAGCACGTTGGGCAGATCGAGCGGCGCCAGTGCGGCCCTCAGGCCGCGAAATACGAGGCGGAGCAGGTGGTCGGCCAGCGCGACGCCCGGACCGGTGCGCCCCGCCTCGGCGAAGTAGTGGCGCTGTCCCGCCATTTCGCCGATATAGCCGCTGAGCTTCATCAGAACGACCAGTGAGATCGAGACGAAGGAAGCAACCGGCATCGAGAACAGGGTGCCGGCGGCCAGCCCCACGGCCGTGAGAAATGCCAGTTGCACGAGGAGCAGCAAGCCGGCGCGCGCGAAATTACCCGCGAAACCGCCCGCCCGCATCAGCACTTCAAGGCCCCGATCCGGATCGAAAAAAACCGTGGCGCCGGAGGGATCGGCATTGCCGAACGCGATGATGATTTCGCGCTCCCCGACCAGCGGTTGCGCGGGCAGGGCCAGCGAATGGAACGCATCGGGCGGCCACTCGCCGGCGGTCGTCAACCGGGCCTGGTCGCCCGTGCCGAAGAACCATTGACCCGCCACCGCCGCGGGCGTGAGTTCCGACTTGGCGAACCGGAAGCGCAAGAAAATCGGCCGGTCCGGGGTGGGCGCCACCGGCAGCCGGATGCGCCATTCCCGCAAGGCCCCCGGCGGTACGGCATAGAACTGGACCCGTCGAAGGTGTCGGAACGCGCGGTACGCCTCTTGCGGATGCGTTCCATCGGCGACGCGTCCCGCCGCCAGCTCCTTTTGGAATTGTTCTCGCGTGGCGGTCTCGAACTCGGTCTCGTCCGGCCGTGCGGATGCGCGGGCGGCCAGGATTTCCTCGTCCAACGCCGCGCGCTCTTCCGCCCCGATTGCCGCCGGGCGCGCGGTCCATTCGAGCAGGCCATAGACCACGGCCGCGGAGAACGCCAGCAGCACTGCGTTCATCGCGGTAAGTCCCAGCCATTTGCCCAGCCAGATGTCCAGCGGCCGCACGGGCTTGACGGCGAGCAGGTGCATCTGACGGTCCCGGATCTCCTGGGAAATTGCCGCGCAGCCTGACCATACGCTCGAGATGGAAAGCACGAGCGCCGCCGCGCCCATCGTGTACGCCAGCAGAATCTGAACGCGGCCCGCGGCCGTGCCGTCGCCGCGAATGGTCAGCGGCAGCCCGATGACCGCGGTCAACAGCAGCGCCGTCAGCGCCGCGAGCACGCGGGAGCGAATGGCGGCGCGCACCGTCAGCGCGGCAATGGCCAGGACCCGCTTCATGGGGAAGGTGGCGGGCCGGCATCCGGCGCCATCAGACGGCGCAGCTTTTCGTTCGGGTCGGTCGTCGGCACTTCGGCCGGGGCGGCCGGCGGCGCGTCGGGACCGGCCAGATACCGGGCCACCGAGCCGCCCGCGGCGGCGCCGCTGGCGTCCAACGCGCCGGCGCGGGCGCGCGCGATAACTTCCAGGAAAAAAGTCTCCAGGTCTTTTCGCGGATGGTCGGTCTCCGGCTCGGCGCCCAACGCCGCGCGCGCCGCCTCGAGGACCCGCGCGACGGCCGCGGCGTCGTCCGCCGGCAGTGTGATTCTCACACGACGGCGTTCCTCCAGGAGATCGGCGATCGCGCCTTCGGCGCAGGGCCGCCCGTTGTACAGGATCGCCACTCGGTCGCAGACATCCTCGACGTCGGCCAACAGGTGGGAGGTCAGCACAATGGTCTTGCCGCGGCGCGCGAGCGTCCGCAGCAGGTCTTTCATCTGACGGCAGCCCAGCGGATCGAGCCCCGAGGTCGGCTCGTCCAGGATCAGCAGGTCGGGATCGTTGATCAGGGCTTGGGCGAGCCCGACACGACGCGCCATGCCCTTCGAGAAATCGCCGACCGGCCGGCGGCGAGCATGGACCAAACCGATCATATCGAGCAGTTCATCGGTTCGTCGGCGGCGTTCCCGGGCGGACAGGCCGAATAGCTTGCCGTAGAAATCGAGCGTCTCTTCCGGCGTCAGGAAGGGATACAGGTAGGACTCCTCCGGCAGGTATCCGATCCGGGCCTTCGCCCGCACGTCGCGGGGCGAACGCCCCAGCACGCGGAGGACGCCGCGGGTGGGGCGCAACAACCCCAGCAGCAGCTTCAGCGTGGTGCTCTTGCCGGAGCCGTTCGGCCCCAACAACCCGAAGGCCTCGCCCTGCCGCACGGAAAAGGAAAGGCCATCCACCGCGCGCACGCGCGCACGGCCCCAGAAGTCCCGGAAGGTCTTGACCAGGCCTTTCGCTTCCACCAGGGTCGTTTCGGACGTCACGTTGCGCCTTCCTTCACGCCGCGCCCAATGCGGCATGCGCAGGTAATCTAGTGGAGCGCGCCGCAAATGCAAAGCACGCGATGCGCGGGATACCGCTTTTTCATGGCCGGATGGAGACTTCCGGGATGCCCGCGACGGGCGCGACGCCGTCCCGGGGCAGGCATTCCGTCAGCGTCGTACGCGCGGATTCCGCCGGACAGGAAGGCCCCGGGCTCCGACCGGCGGTGTGCGACGTTGAAAACGGACGCGCCGCGGCGCGGTACGCGGTCTCGTTCGTGTCCCCGCTCAACAGCGGGCATCGCTGACCGCGGCGCCCGGGGCCGCACAGGCCGAAAACAGCGGGGTCAGCCCCGGCGCAGGAAAAAGAAACCGGCGATCTGGGCGGCCGCGACCGGCACCCACGGCAGCAGGTCGGCCCGCACGTCGGCGCGCTGTACGAGTTCGCGCGCCAGAATCATGAACAGATAGAAGAAAAACATGACGGCCAGGCTCACGCCGATGCCGACGAGATTCTCGCGACGCTTGGTTCGCAGGGCCAGCGGCACGCCCACCACGGTGAACGCAAAACAACCCGCCGAAAGCGCGAGGCGGTTGTTCAATTCGACAAGCAAGCGCATCCGTTCACGCGACAGGTCCTGCGGTTTGACGTGGGGAAAAGCCTGTCGGACGTTGCGGATGGCCGCGAGCAGTTCGGGCGCCGTAATGTCGGAGACCTTCTTCTGTGTGGCCCCCCGGCGCATCAACTCCTTCAGGTCCACGTCCTGTGGATACTCAGCGGCGCTCCAGGTCTCCGTCCGGGCCGGACGATCGCGCCCCGCCGCGGTCGTCCGCTCAACCCGCACGTCGCTCAACCGAAGCGTCAACCGATGCTCCGCAACGGCGTATTCCAGCTCGCCGGCGCGGGCGCGTATGTGCGTGCGGGCTTTCGGTGCGGTAAAATCATAGATCTCGATATCCTGCATCCGCGAACCGCTTTTCTTTCCGATACGGATCAGCAAACCGGGGAAATCGCGAACGAAACGCCCTTCTTCGATCAAGGCCAGCGGATCCGTGCCGGTCAGGTTCACATATTCCCTTCGCTGGGCGTGGCGGCTGAGCGGCGCGGCCCAGTTCGCGACTCCCGCCGCGAGCAGGGCGAGGGCGATCGAGGCGGCGATGACCGGCGCAACGACCTGAGCGAGGCTCAGGCCACAGGCGCGCATGGCGGTCAATTCCCCGTCGAGCGACAGATGGCTGATCGTCAGGAACGTGGAGACCATTACGCTCACCGGGATAGTGAATTGCAGCACGAAAGGGATCTGCAGCGCGAGGAGCCTCAGCACCGCGCCGAGGGGCGAACCCCGCGACAGCACGTCAATGACCTGCTTGAGCGCCCCGAAGCACATGACCAGGGTGCAAATCAGCGCCGCGAGCGCGAAGGTCAGCAGATAGTCGCGGAGAATATATCGCTGGAGGATTTTCATGGGTCGTTGCCGGCGGCGGGCCTACAACTCGCGGCCGGCATTCGCGCCGTCGCGGCCGTGCCGCTGTGCGTGACACAGCGCCACCGCGATCGCGTCCGTTTCGTCCTCGGTCGCCGCGTCGCGGAAGCCGGTCAACGCTCGGACCATCCGTTCCACCTGTTCCTTCGAGGCTTCGCCGCGCCCGGTCACCGCGCGCTTCACGTCCCGGGGTGCATATTCAAACACCGGCACGCCGGCGGCGGCGCAGCAGGCCAGGATCACGCCGCGCACTTCGCCCAGCGCGATGGCCGTACGGACATTCCGGCTGAAAAAGAGGCTCTCGATCGCCGCCGCCTGGGGCCGGTCCGCGGCCAGCCGCGTCTCGATCGCATCGCGCAGTCGGCGCAGACACTCGGAGTGGCGCAGCGCCGGCGGATTGCGCAGCGTCTCCCGGTGCCGGACGGCCATCGCTCCGTTCGCGGTCTCGACAACCGCCACTCCCGAAGCCCGCAGCGAAGGATCTACGCCGAGGATGCGCTGCGGTTCCGGCCGCACGGTCAGCCCTCCGATTGAATCTGCTCCATCAGCGCGTCGTCGAGGTCGAGGTTCGTGTAGACGTTTTGTACGTCGTCCAAGTCCTCCAGCGCCTCGATGAACTTCAGAATCGTTTGCGCCTGGGCTTTGTCGGTGATCGAGACGTACAGGTCGGGAACCATCGTGATCTCGGCGCTCTCGGTTGGGATGTTCGCCTTGGCCAGCGCTTCGACCACAGTGTTGTGCGCGGACGGCTCCGAAGTCACGATGAACCGTTCGCCTTCCCGCGTCAGGTCTTCCGCGCCGGCCTCGAGGACCACCTCCATCAGGCGATCTTCCTCGACCTTGCCCGCGTCCACCACGATTTGTCCCTTGCGGCGGAAGGACCGGCTGACGCTGCCGAGCTGCGTCAGGTTGGCGCCATGGCGGTTGAAGATCAGCCGGACATCGGCGGTGGTTCGGTTGTGGTTGTCGGTCAAGGCGTGAACGATGACCGAGACGCCGCCGGGGCCGAACCCCTCGAACATTTTCTCCTCGAGGTTTTCGGCGGCGAGCTCCCCGGTGCCTTTCTTGATCGCCCGCTCGACATTTTCCGCCGGCATATTGGCGGCGCGGGCTTTCTGGATCAGGGATCGGAGCGTGATGTTGCTGGCCGGATCGCCGCCGGAGCGCGCCGCGATCATGATCTCGCGGGCGATCTTGCTGAAGATCTTGCCCTTCTTGGCGTCGGACGCCGCCTTCTTGTGCTTGATATTAGCCCATTTGCTGTGACCGCTCATAGTTGGATTCCCGCGGGAGGCTGCGGCAGGGACGCGCGGCCCCGCGCGCTATTCCTCTTCTTCCTGTTTCTGCTTCTGCGCTTCGGCAATGATCCGCTGCGCTATGTTGGACGGCACGGTTTCCATGCGCGAAAATTCCATCTCAAAGGAGCCGCGCCCGCCCGTCATGCTGCGCAGCTGCGAGGAGTACTGAAAGGTTTCCGACTGCGGGACCTCGGCGGTAATCACCTGCAGGCCGTCCTGGGAGTCCATGCCGAGGATGCGTCCGCGGCGGTGGTTCAGGTCGCCGGTGATGTCGCCCATGCACTGGTCGGGAATCTGGACCGTCAGCTTCATGATCGGTTCCAGCAGCACCGGCTTCGCCTTGCTGAGCGCATCGCGCAGCGCGCGTGCGGCGGCGATCTTGAAAGCGACCTCGGAGGAATCCACCTCGTGGTAGGAGCCGTCGTACACGGTCACTTTCACGCCCGTTACGGGGTAGCCGGCGACAGCGCCGCGCTGGAGCCCCTCGACGAGGCCCTTCTGCACCGCCGGCAGGAAGTTGCCGGGGATCGCGCCGCCGACGATCGCGTCCACGAACCACTCCTCGTCGCCGGCCGCGCGGGGCTCGACGCGCAGGTACACCTCGCCGTACTGCCCGCGCCCGCCGGATTGTTTCTTGTGTTTGTAGTGCCCTTCGCCGCGCGCGGTGATCGTCTCCTTGTACGCGACCTTCGGCGTATGCAGTTCAACCTCGATCTTGTTGTGCTTGCGCATGTTCTCGACGGCCACCTGCAACTGCACGTCGCCCATGCCGGAAAGCGTCAGCTCGTGCGTCTCCGTGTTCCGCTCGACGCGCAGCGTCGGATCTTCATCCGCTGCGCGCCGCAGGCCGACCGAGAGTTTGTCCTCGTCGCCCTGCGTCTTGCAGCTCACCGCGTAGGTCATGACGGGATTCGGGAAGACGATCGGCGCGAAGCGGACGGAAGCGCCGACGGCGCAGAGCGAATCGTTCAGCCCCGTCTGTTTCAGTTTGGGAATGGCGATGATATCGCCCGCGTGGACTTCGGCGGGCGTTTCCTGCTTTTTGCCGTTGATCAGATAGAACGCACCGACGCGCTCTTTCTGGCCCTTCGTCGCGTTGAAAATCTCGGTGTCGGGTTGGAGCGTCCCGCCGTACACACGGACCAGCGACAACTGTCCGACAAACGGATCCATGATGGAACGCCACACAAAACCCATGAAAGGCGCGCCGGGATTCGGGTCCACCGCCTTGCCGTCCGCGTCGCGCGCCGGGCGGTCGGCCGGGGAGGGCAAGAGCCGGATCAGACCATTGAGCAACTCCGGCAAGCCCGCGTCCGTCTTCGCGGATACGGCGAACACGGGGACCAGTTTTCCCGCGGCCACCGCCGAACGGAGACCGCCGGCGATTTCATCCGCGGTCAGGGGTTCGCCGCCCAGGTACTTTTCGAGCAGCGCGTCGTTGCTCTCCGCGGCGGACTCGATGAGCCGGTTTTTCAGGTCGGCGGCGCGGTCCGCCAGTTCGGCGGGCGGCGCCGCGCCCAGAACGTCGGCCACGGCGGTGCGGGCGGCATTGGGAAACGTCACCGGGATGCACCGGGCGCCCCATTGTTGCTCGGCGCCGGCGGCGACGGCCTCGTAGTCCGCGTTTTCCCGATCGATCCCGTTGATGACGATGGCGCGCGGCAGTTGCCGCTGTTCGCACTGCCGCCAGCCGCGATAGGTGCCGACTTGGATTCCCGACACCGCGTCAATCACGAGGAGCGCGGCATCCGCGACGGCGGCGGCGGACAGCGTTTGACCTACAAAGTCCGCATAACCGGGCGTATCCATCATGACAAAACGATGCGGAACGCCGCCGGGAGGGGTGTAGCGGGCGTCGAACGGTTTGGCCCAGATCGAGATCTTGCGTTCGCGCTCTTCGTCGGTCCAGTCGGCCAGGCTGGTGCCGGTCTCGGGGCTGCCGCGGCGGTCGTTGACGCCCAGCTTGAACAGCAGCGCGTCCAGCAGCGTCGTCTTGCCGCTCCCCGTGTGTCCGAACAGCGCGAAATTTCTGACCTGCGCGACCGGCATATCTTTCATGTTGTCAATCCGCTCCCTTGACGCGGTTCCCTCGCTTTTGGCGATGAAGCGACTGTCCTGCGCCTGAATGTTTCTTTTTAGCGTGAAACGGCGCGTCATTCAATGGCGAAGTTCGGAGCGGGACCTGCCGCGGTCGCCATGAGACGCCGCCCGCGCTGTCGCGTGGAATTCGACGCGCTCCGTCAGCCGCGGGCGAGCCTTCGCCGCGCGGTCCGCACCAGCTCGAGGGCCGCGGCGGGCGAATCGGCCAGCGCCGTCAGGTGTCCCATCTTGCGACCCGGCCGGGCGTCGCGTTTGCCGTACAGATGCACGGCAATCGCCGGATGGTCCAGAACGGCGGCCCAATCGGGCTCTCCCCCGGCCCAGAGGTCGCCCAGCAGGTTGGCCATCGCGGCGGCCGGGGCCCGCGGGATCGGAGCTACGGCGCCGAGCCCGGCGGTCACCCGCGCCTGCTGTTCGAACTGGCTGATGGAACAGGCCTCGATGGTCAGGTGGCCGGAATTATGCGGCCGGGGGGCGATTTCGTTGACCATAACTTCGCCGTCCGTCGCCACGAAACACTCGACGCAGATGAGTCCAACCAGTCCGAAGGCGTCGGCAACGGCCTGGCCGATCTCGCGGGCCTGCCGCGCGGCCGGTCCCCGCGGTTCCGCCTCCCAGGTCGTCACATCCAGGATGTGGTTTTGGTGCTCGTTCTGGAAGGGTCCGTAAAAGACCGTTCTGCCCGCCGCGTCGCGCGCGACGATGACGGAGAATTCACCGGCGAGCGCGATGCGGCGCTCCAGAATGCATTCTGCGGGTCCGCCCAGCGCCGCCCACGCGGCCGCAGGGTCATCGCGGTGGCAGAACACCGCCTGGCCCTTGCCGTCGTAGCCCCACTCGGAGGTCTTGAGCACTGCGGTGCCGCCGAGGGCGCGCGCGGCGGTCGGCAGGTCCGACGGGTTCGAGACCGGTAGAAACGGCGTTACGGGGATGCCGTGATCCCGCAGAAAGGTCTTCTCCTGGATGCGGTGCCGGGTAATCTCCAGCAACGAGGGGCCGGGATGCACGGGGGTGCGCGACGCAATCGCGCGCAGCGTGGCCGGGGGGATGTTTTCAAACTCGTAGGTGACGGCGCCGACGGAGGCCGCGAACCGCGCGACCGCGCCGCCGTCGTCATAGGCCGCCCGCGTGTGGACGGCCGCCACCTGGGCGGCGGGCGCATCCTCCTCCGGCGCCAGCACGTGGACGCGGTACCCGATGCGCGCCGCGGCCATGGCGAACATGCGGCCCAACTGGCCGCCGCCAACGACACCCAGCGTGGCGCCCGGGAGCAGGGCGGGAGCGATCATGCCGGCAATCGAGTCTCCATTACCGTCCGCGTCTGCTCTTCGCGGAACGCGCGCAGCCGTTCCGCCAGCGCCGCATCCCAGCGCGCCAGGATCGCGACGGCCAGCAGGCCGGCATTGCGGGCGCCGGCCTCGCCGATGGCCAGTGTTCCGACCGGGACGCCGCCCGGCATTTGGACGATCGAGAGCAACGAGTCCAGCCCGTTCAGCGCCCGGCTTTGTACCGGGACGCCGAGCACCGGGACGATGGTTTGCGCCGCGAGCATACCCGGTAGGTGCGCCGCGCCGCCGGCTCCCGCGATGATGACCCGCAGCCCGCGC
>CAYLTB010000010.1:0-41175 GCA_964386675.1 uncultured Verrucomicrobiota bacterium | reverse complement strand
GATGGTGACCGGCTGGGCCACCTCAATCTGCCCAGCGTACGTCCCCGCCGCCACCTGAATCGTGTCGCCGGCCGCCGCCGCGTTGATCGCCGACTGGATCGTCGCATAGTCGCCGGGTACGTTCAATGTGGCCGCCTTGGCCGCCGTCATTCCGGCCAGGCGGATGATCAAAAGTGTCGTCGCGACCGAAATTTGTTTCTTCATCAAATGGAGCCCTTGTAGATCGCCCGTTGCGCTGCCCGGACCGACGCGATTTTCGTATTCCACGCCGCCCTCAAGGGAGACTGCTGCAACACCGCTTATTTATGACCATGTTGCCGGGATCGTTCTCGCGGTCGCAATCAGGGCGACTTGGATTGTGGGCAAGGGGCAATCTTCAGTCAGGACTAAAGCTCCGTCGGGGGTGACCTACGGCTGAAGCCTAGACGGCGGATCAGGAAAATACGCCAGAAGCGCAACCGTCCAAAGCCCTGCTTCAGCGCGCGCCGCTGATTCAGTTGGCCGGCGCAGGCGCGCTCATGACGCTCTGCTCGACCCATCGCACGGCGGCGTGAATGAGCTGGTGGCCATTCTCGAGACCGAGCTTGCGCTTGATGTTGGAGCGGTAGGTCTCGACGGTCTTCGGGCTCAAGTGGAGATCCTCGGCGATTTCCAGGGTCGTGCGGCCGCGCCCCAGCGACTCGAACACCTGCAGTTCACGGTCGCTCAGACGTTCCACGCCCTGCCGGGCGTCCGGACGGCGGCCGAATACGAGCAGATTTGAGAGCAGGTTCTTTCTCAAATTGTCGCTGACGAATACATCCCCCCGCAGCACGGTGCGAATCCCGTCGAGCACGCGCTCCGGCGGTTCTTGCTTCATCAAGTAACCCAGCGCCCCCGCGCGCAGCGTGCGTTCCGCATACAGATTTTCGTCGTGCATCGAGTAGACCAGCAGGGCCAGTTTCGGATACAGCGCGCGAATCTGGCGGATCAATTCCATGCCGCCGCCCGGGATCGAGATGTCCACGATGACGGCATCGGGACGTTGCGCGGCAACCGCCTGTAGAGCTTCAGCCGCCGATGCGGCCTCGCCGCAAAGTTGCAAGTCCGGGCTGGCCTCCAGCAGGGCCGCCACGCCCCCACGCAGCAGCGGATGGTCATCCACGATCATCACCCGGGCGCGCACCGCCGGTATCGGGGTGTCTTTTTTGCGTTTCACAGCGTGGTTATTCATGCTCCTGCCTCCTTTACTGTGTCCTGCTGAAGGAGGTTACCATTCCTCCCATACCCTCAAATTCATCAAAGACTCAATTACCCTGTACTTGGCAAGCGTTTTTTCTTACGCAGCGTAAGGGGTCAGTGACATAGGGGCGGGCGGAGAAGATGAAGGGGGAGAGGCCGGATGTACGTCCGGCTCTTTTTTGACTTGCCAGTATATATGTGATATGCCATATGTACGCGCATGAAACCCCCCGTTGATTCATCCGCAGCGGACCAAGACCGCTGGTTACGCGACCTCAAGCGCCTATGGCCCGTGGCCAAGGGATCGCTTTCGGAGGTGCGAAAGCCTTGCACGCGCGCGAACTGTACGACGTGCCGGGAAGGGCGCGGACACCGCGTGTTCCTGTTCAGCTACCGGGAGGACGGCCGGCGGCGCTGCGCGTACGTGCCGTCCGAGTTGGCGCCCCTGGTGCGTCGGGCCATCGCCAACGGCCGCGCGGTAGAGCGACGGATGACCACCGCGGGCCACGTCTTGATTGCCACGCGGGGCGCCGCCCGGAGAAAATGATCCGATGCCGACGCTCAGCCATGATCGTCTTTGCGCCGGCTGCTTGGAAAAGCAGCGGCGTATCGATCAGCTCCAAGAGCAGGTCGTGGCGCTGCGCGGCAAGCTGCGGTATCAGCAGCGGACCGCCAAAGAAGCACCTTTCGGATCCTCGACGCCTTCCTCCAAGATCCTCGTCAAGCCCAACACCTTGGCGGAGCGGCAAGCGTTGCGCGGCGGCGGACGGCCGGGACATCCCGGCCACGGTCGCGCTCCCATCGCTCCCGCGCGGGCCGCGCGGATCGAGCGGGTCGCGGCGCCGGAACGCTGCCCCCACTGCAAGGCCCGGCTGATCCTGCGGCGATTGCGTCGCCGAGGGGTCGTCGATTGTGATCCGGTGCGCGTGGAAGAACGCATCCTCGAACTGGAATCCAAGCAGTGTCCCCGCTGCGGGCGCAGCGTCGAAGCCCGTGCGTCCGGCGTCCTGCCCAAGGCGCTCTACGGCAATCAACTGCTGGTCCATGTGGCCACCCAGCATTTTCTGTACGGCCAAACGCTGGGCCGTATCGAACAGCAGACCGGCGTTCCCGCCTCCAGTCTCTGGGCGGCGATGCACCTGCTGGCGGCACGACTGGATCCGGTCGTCGAGGAGTTGCTGCGCCTATACCGCAGCGCCCACGTCAAACATGCCGACGAAACCGGCTGGCGGACCGACGGCCAAAACGGGTACGCCTGGCTGTTCGCCACGCCAAAGCTGAGCCTCTTTCGTTTCCGCCAAACCCGGTCAGCCGCCATTGTCCGCGAAATCTTCGGAACCGACCGCCCCCGGGGGACGCTCGTCGTTGACCGTTATGCCGCCTACAACGCCTACTCCGGCCGCATTCAGTACTGTTACGCGCACCTGTTGCGCGATCTGAAGGATATCGCCACCGAGTTCCCGGATACCCCCGAAGTCCGTACCTTCGTCGATACGTTCGCACCCCTGATCACCCGCCATACAGGCCCGGGCCATGCCCGGCTCCACGCGCGCGTTCCGCCAGCAGGCCGCGCGCATCGAACGCGACATCCGTGCCTGCGTACACGCGCCGGCCCGGCATCCGGCGATTCAGGCCTTCCAGACGATCTTCCGCGAAAAGGCCGACCGGCTGTTCCATTGGGCGCACGATCGGCGCGTCCCGGCCGACAACAACCTCGCCGAACGCGATCTGCGCCCCCTCGTCATCGCCCGCAAAGTCAGCTTCGGGTCCCAGTCCCTCAAAGGCGCCCATACCCGGGAAACGCTCATGAGCGTGCTGCACTCCCTGAAAAAACAGAACGCCGATGTCGCCACGCTTCTCAAACACGCGCTGGATCGTGTCGCCCTCGATCCCAAGACCGACCTCTTCCGCCTCCTTTTCCCCGCCAAGGCCCCTTGACGGCCTCCGCCCCGGCATCTCCTCTTCATCTCATCTTCCGCCCACCCCTATGTCACTGACGGGTTACTACGCAGCACACGGAACCTCGGAGGCGGCTGCGGAGGACGCGTTCCACCCCAAAAGCCGAAGCTGCCGCGTGGACGGAGCGGAAACGGCAAGGCATCCATGCACAAGGCATCGGGCAGCGGCGCAGTCGGCAGCACCACCGCGCGCTCGATCCCGCGGCGGGCGGCCGCGCCCAACCGCGCCGCGGTGTCCGGCGCCGTCAGTCGCGGAAGGCGACCTCGGGATTAGTTTCGGTGGCGGCGCTGCCGCGGCCGGACCGAATTCCCAGCGCCACGAGCAGCCGCCGCCGCAGGAAGCGCATCGGCACGCCGAAGAACCGGTGCAGCCGGATCCACCATGGGCGGTGCCGGGCGATATAGGTCTCCGGATCCTCGCCCGGAAACTGATCGGGGCGGCAGCGCAGGCGGTGTTTCAACAGGTGGTAATCATCGCTCCGTTGTAAGCACCGCAGCCACCAGCGCAGCGGCGGAACGCGGCCCCAAAAGTCTCCAGACAGTGCGAAAGATATCTGAAAGTCAATCAGGCCGGGCGTGCCGTCCGCGAGTACGAGGATATTCTCGCGCTTGTTCAGGTCCACGTAGGCGACATCGCGGCGATGCACCTCCGCCAGCAGCCGTTCGAGCCGGGGGAAAACGTCATCCGCAACCCGTTCGCCGGCGCCCAGCACGTGACCCGGCAGGAAAACCCGGGCGCACGCATGGGGCTGGTCGCGCCCGTCCACGCGCACGGGACCCAGCCGGAGAGGAATGCCAGGCAGCCCCGCCAACCGATCCAGCATTCGCCCCTCGCGTCGGCCGAGCCGACGACCGAGCCATCCCATCGGAAGGCCGAAAATGGATTGTTGCCGGTTGAACTTGCAGATGGCCAGACGGCCGCCGTCCGCCTCGTACAGCGCCGTCGCGGCCCACGAGTCGTGCTTGTACACCTCGCGACGGTGGTACGGAACGCCGCCGATTTCGACCTCCAGCGGAGGGGCGGCGCGGCCCAGCGCCTGAAAGAGCGCCGGACGGCGTCGCGTGCGTTTCTCGCCGGCGGCTCCCGCGGGTGAGTCGGGTGGGCTATTCATTGTTTCTGATGGTGGGCGCTTCGCCGCCAAAAGTCGAGCCACCCGTTGACACCGCGACCGGCACGGCGGATCATGCCCGTCTTCAGAGGCAGTCCCATGAAGATCCTCGTTGTGCAAAGCGACGATTTCGGCATGTGCCACGCCGTCAATGCAGGCATCCTCCGCGGCTTTCGCGAAGGCATCCTGACCCAGTCCACCCTGATGGCCCCGGCGCCGTGGTTCGACGAAGCCGTCGCGCTCGCCCGCGAGTTCGACTTTCCCGTCGGCGTGCACCTCACCTCGAATTGCGACTGGGACCGTTATGCGTGGCGGCCCCTGACGCGCGCACCGTCGCTGGTCGGCCCGGACGGGACTTTCCTGCGAGACCCGCGGGAAACGACCGCGCGAGCGGACCCGGACGAATGGCGCAACGAGTGGCTGGCCCAGATCCAGCGTGTGCGGGACTGCGGCATCGAACCGACGCATCTCGACTCCCACATGGCGCCGATTCCCGAGGACCTCGTGGCCGATGTCTGCCGCCGCACCGGCTTGAAGTCGCGGCGGGATCTTGGAGGGCGGAATCGGGACGTCATGTTTCCGATCGTCTCGCGGCTGTCGTTCAGCACGCAGCCGCCCGACGAGCGGCGCGCCCGGTTCCGCGCGTGGCTGGAAGGGCTGGGTGAAGGCTGGCATTTCTTTTGCGGCCACCTCGCGCAACCGTCGGAGGAGCTGCGCTCAATGTGCTCCCCGGGCTGGCGGAGCCGCGTCTGGGCGGAGGATATTCGCACGATGGATCTGGAGCTCGTACTCGACCCGGAATGGCCGCCGTTGCTCCGGCGTCTCGGCATCGAGCTCCGTTCGTTCCGCGAACTGGCGGGTGGATGAGGCTCGATCCAATCATGCGCCGCGACCTATGGGTCGCTCATCGTCAGAATGTAGGTCTGGTAGGACCGGTCGCCGGCGCGATCGGAGACGGCCGCGGGCAGGTGGCGACCGGATTGCGCGCTGATGTAGAAAGCCGTCCCCGGGATCGCCGCGAAGTCGAAGGATACGACGCCCTCCATGCCGGTCGTGGTCCGTCCCACGGTCCCGGAGTTCTCCAACCAGAGCGCCACCTGCGCGCCGGGAACCGGTCGGTTGAACGCATCCACGACGACCACATCATAGACATAACGCTGTTCGACCGGCGTGAGGCTGCCGTCTTCGTAAACCACGACCGCGGAGCCGTCGGTATTGCTGATGACCGCGCCGAACTCGCAGCCGGCGCCCATCAGCAGCAGCGCCGCTGCTATCGTGCCCACCGCCGCCCGGCTCATCGTCTTCATGGCATTCACCGCCTTTCCGGCGTCCGCTCCTGTCCATTGAAGATGGACGTTCTTGCCTCGCAGAATATTCAACGGCCTCGTTTGACAAACCGGCGGCGGCAGCCGATGGTACGCTGACACGACCCCCATCGCGGGCCTGGATAACCGATCCATCCGAGAAAGTGAGGTTCCGAGATGAATACCCTGACCCTGGCGATCACAGCAGCAGCCCTGGCGGCAATCGTCGCAACGGCCGGCGCCGCGGAAAAAATATTGAGCGGTGCGGCCACGACGATTGACGGCAAGGCTGTCCGCCTCGAGGATTACGCCGGCAAGGTCGTCCTCGTGGTCAATGTGGCCAGCCGCTGCGGCTTCACCCGGCAATACCGCGAGTTACAGGCGCTGCATGAGAAATACGGCGAGCGCGGCCTCGTGGTACTGGGGTTCCCCTGCAACCAGTTCGGCGGGCAGGAACCCGGCACGGAGGCGGACATCAAGACCTTCTGCGAGACCAAGTTCGGCGTGACCTTCCCGTTGTTCGCCAAGGTGGAGGTGAACGGCGAAAACGCGCATCCGCTTTTCCGGCGGCTGACCGCGGACGATGCGCCGTTCGCGGACCGCGGACCGGTGAAATGGAACTTTGAGAAGTTCCTGATCGGCCGCGACGGCGCGCCCATCGCACGGTTCCGTTCCCGGACCGCGCCGGACGCGCCCGAGGTAATCGCAGCGATCGAGAAAGCGCTGGAAACCCGCTGAACGCGGCGCCGCGGCGACAGACCCGGTCTCAGCCGCCCGCCTGCGCTCGCGCACACTCCGCCGCGAAGCGCGCGGCCGCCTGCTGTTCCAATGCGGCCAGACGCGCGCGGAGCGTCTCCGCGGGAATTTTCGTCTGTGGCCGCTTGCCCTCGATCTCCACCGTGAGCGCCTTGTAGCGACCGAAGAAGTCCTCGTCGAAGACGCGGTCCGCCGCCGTGCGCAGGGCCGCCTCGCGCTCCGGCGGCGCAACCGCGAGACGCGGCGCCAGCGCATCGGCCTTGTATTGTTCCCACTCCGCGCGGAACGGCAGCAGCGAGTAGTGGCGGTTCTGCCGCGCGATGCGCTCCGGCAACGGCAGCGTCCGCCACTCCGCCGCGATGAAGGGATCCTCGGACAGCGCCAGCCAGCGGTCGAGCTCGCGCCTCAACTCCTCCTTGATCCCGGCATAGGCTGGATCGTCCACGAGGTTCCGCTGCTGGAACGGATCCTCGCGATTGTCGAAGAGTTGCCAGTCGCCGCCGGCGCCGACCGTGAATGTGTAGCGCTTGCTGCGCACGCCGCGGAACGGATGAAAGATGTTGGGCATGTTCGGGTCGAGCACGCTGCGGTAGTAATTCCGCTGGAAGTTGACCACGTGAATGAGCTGCGTGGCCGGATCGGGCCCGCCGCGCCCCAGCACGGCGCCGGAAAAGTCCTGCCCGTCGCAGTGGGCCGGCCGGGGAAGGCCGGCCAGCCCGCACAGCGTGGGGTACAGGTCAATCGAACCGAGCAACCGATCGGAGACCGCGCCGGCGGCGATCCGGCCGGGCCAGCGTGCGAGGAATGGCACGCGGATGGACTCGTCGAAGGGATTGGCCTTGCTGCCGACACCGTTGGAACCGAACGAGCTGCCGTGGTCGGAGGTGTAGATCAATACCGTGTTCCCGGCGATGCCGAGCCGCTCGAGCGCGTTCAGCACTCGGCCAATCTCCCGGTCCACCGCGCTGATATGCGCGTGGTAGTGCCGGTAGTAAAGCAGTTCCTTGTCGCGTTTATACCGCTCCTCGGTGACGTTCGGTCGAAAGGGCAATCGGCCCTCCGGATAGAGGTTGACGAACTCCTCGGGGGCGTCGTCCCATCGCCAGTGCGGCGGATTGAGCGAGAGCATCAGCAGAAAGGGCTTATCGTCTCCGGCGTGCGCGTTGATGAACTCGAGGGCCTCGTCGGTCATCAGCGTCGCGTTGTAGCCCTTGGCGATCCGGTAGTCCTCGCCGGACGGAACATCGCGGGTCTTGGTCTCCCAGTGGTTGTCGCCGTAGAGCCAGTGCCGGAAGAAGTCGAAGCCCGTGTTGCGGACGTTTTCCTCGCCGAGGTGCCACTTGCCGATGTAGCCGGTCGTATAGCCGGCGGTCTTGAAAGTGTGGGCGATTGTGGGGGACTTGACGCCGATGATCTCGTGGTCGCCGAACCAGTCGTTGCTGACGCAGGTGCTGCGGTGCGGCCAGAGGCCGGTGAGGAGCATTCCGCGCATCGGGGTGCAGATCGGGTTGTTGCTGATGCAATGATCGAAGCGGATGCCCTCCCGCGCCAGGCGCTCCAGATTCGGCGCGCGCAGTTCCGGCATCTCGGTGAACGGCAGGCTGCACCAGCGGTGCTCGTCGCTGAACACAAACACGATATTGGGGCGGCGTGTCCCGGCTCCGGCCGTCGGCGCGGACGCGGGCGCGGGTTCGGAGTTCAGGTCGGCGCCCAGCGTGCGCAGTGCGGCGGCCGAGGCCGCCGCGGCCGCGGCGCGCTTTAGAAACTCCCGGCGGGGCATGATGTCGGCACGCATGTGGCGTTCCTACAGAAGCCGCTCATAGCCGAAAGCGCCCAGCCCGGCAAGTTTGATTGGACCGGGTTCATCCTCCGGTCGTTCCGGATGGAGCGAATTCGACCCGGTAAAGCACCCAGCGACCGCCGGCGCCCAGATCGAAGGACGTTTCACGCCGCAGCGTCAGGCCGGCCTCAACAAGGTCCCGGGGAATGGAGCGAGGAGGCTCCGGCAACAGGAAGGCGACGGTCCGGCCGTCGTTCAGGCGTCCGGCCGCGATTTCGGCGCGGTGTCGCGCGAGCCCGCCGGGTCCGAGCCGGCGGTGCAGTTCGGCCAGTTCGCGGCGGCGTTCGGGCTGCACCCGGATGGTGCGTCCGTCGGCGGCGCGCGGACCGGTGCTTTCGGGCATTTCCTGTTCGACGAAGCCGGGCTGGAAGGCGGGCAGGCGAAACACCTCGTAGCGCCGGAGCGCACCGAAGCCGCGGTCGAGCGGCGCGGCGACGAACAGCACGGCGTCCTCCGGCAGCCATGACTCGATGTGCGCGGCGGCGGCGGCGCGGTCGCGGGCCGCCGTGGCGCGCGCCCGCCCGGCCCAGGCGCCCTCGCGAAGCTGCATGACGCCGGGCGCGGCGGACCCCGCGGCGAAGACCAGCAGCGCCGCCGTGCGCGCCGCCGCTCTGCCGGGCAGCTGCCAGACCGCCAGACACGCCGCGCCGATCAACAGCGGCAGGAGTGCCAGCAGGAAACGGCCATAGACCCAGCCCGGCGGCGCCCAGTAATACGCGAGGTGCAGCAGCAGAAGCGGCAGCAGCCACAGCAGCCGCGCCGCGCGCTCCCATGGAGCGCCGACGAGCAGGCTGCCGCACCATGCCAGCGCCAGCGCGCCGGGCGCGAGATCGCGGGCCAGTACGGCGAACAACACGGGACCGTTGCGAATCGCATGATTCCAGCCGAAACCCGCCTGCTCCCCGGAAAGCGCGTAGCCGGCGGACAGCGGGCCGCCGAACCAGCGCCACTGGTAGGCGGCCAGCAGCAGCAATGGCAGCGACCAGGCCAGCGCGGGCGCGGCGCAGCGCCGGAGCGCTTGACGCCGGGGCCGCGGCGCGCGCGCGAGCGTGTCCGCCACCGCCGCGGCCAACGGCAGCCCTAGCAAGAGGGCCGCGGGCCGCGCCATCGCGGCGCAGCCCAAGCATAATCCCGCGGCGATCCCCGCACCAGTCCCCCCGCGCCGTTTCCAACGCCAGACCGCATAGAATCCCCAGGCGGCGAAGGCCATCTCGGCGGCGTGGGCCAGCGGGTAGGCCGAGTACTCGAGGAACATCGGATGGAGGGAGATCAGCAGCCCGGCGATCGTCGCGGGTCCCGTCGGCATCCATTCGCGAAAGAGCAGAAAGACCGCCAGCAGCGCCAATGCTCCGAGCAGCGGGCTGACTGCGAACGCCGCGCGATCGCCGCCGATCCGCCAAGCCAGCCCGACGAGCAGCGGATAGCCGGGCGCATATTTCGGAAGCAATTCGCCGCGCGGATTCCGCACCCAGGCATGATCCGGGTGGAGCAGCGGCTCCTCGCCGGCGCGGCCCGGCGCCTCGAAATGGGCGAGCCGCTTGCCCAGAATGAAATAGGCTTCGCAGTCCGGCTCGACGGTCGCCGGCGTGAAGTTGCGCCATTGCGTCCAGCCGTATAGCGCAAAGGCGGCCAACGTTATCCCTGCCGCCAGTGCTTCCGACGCGATTGCGAGGCGGCGGCGGACCGGCGTGGCGGTCTCGCTGGCGACGGTCATGACGATGGCATTCCTGCACTCCGAGTGACCGGCCCTGCCGAGGAAGACAACAACGCTTCGAATCCTGCTGAGAACGGCGGGCCTAGGCGGCGGGGGCCGGTGCGGCGGCGTACGGCGCGGATCGAAAGGGTTCGCGGCGGCGGTGGGTCGGCGCGAGCGATGGGCAGCGGCCGGCTCACGGAATTTCCAGCAGGTCGCTCTCCGGCAGCCAGCCTTCGCGGCCGTCAAGCGCGACGCGCCGCCACGCGCCGTCGCGGCCGGTGACCCGTACGATCGAACCCGCCGGGAGCGTAAAGTGAACCGTGGCGCCGTCGAGCGGAGCGAAGCGGGCCGGCGCGTTAGCTCGCGCGATCACCGCTTCCGGCCGCCGCGCCAGGTCGCGCCACTCCAGCGCCCCGAGTGCGGCGATCAGCGCGACCGCGAAGGCAACCGCAGCGGCGCGGCGCAATGCCGGTCGCGCGCGCACCCCCATGAAAGCGGCGGCCAGGGCCAGCATCGCAACGCCCCAAGCCGCCGCCGCAATCGCGCGCCACTCAGCCGCCGTCAGCCGCCGGGCCCACGCGCGCAGGAGCGGCAGCGCCGGCTGCGCGGCGCCGGACTGTTCAAGCGCATAAGCGAGGTTCTTCGCGATGTCCGGGTCGCGCGGACGCGCGCGCGCGGCGATTCGGTATTGACGGATCGCCTCCGGGGTCTCGCCGGCCCGGAAGCGGGCGTTGCCGAGATTGAAGCGCAGTTCCGGGGCATCATAACCGGCGGCCAGGATGGCCTCATAGCGCGCGGCCGCCGCGCGGGGCGCTCCCGCGTCATAGGCCGCCCGCGCCCGCGCGAACTCGGCAGCAGGATCGAAGGCGGCGTCGGACGCGCGCGCCGCCGTCGCGGCGGCCGCCGTCGCCACCGCCATGCAACGCAGGACTCGTTTTACCATTTCAAACGCTCCGATTGCCGCAGCACGGCACGCAAACGCGCAAGCATAGCGGGGTAGTCCGGCGCCGGCGCGCCGGCGCCGGCATAACGCGCGGCCATGCATTCCGCGAACAGCCGGCGCACCTCATCCCGCCAGGCGTCCGGCGCGGCCTCGCCCGCGCGCGCGATAACGGTTTCGGCGGCCACCTCGCCCGGCGGCAGGTTAAGCCGGTCGCCGAAATACGCGGCGAGCGACGCCCAGACCGCATCGTGGAACGCAACGCGGTCGCCGGCGCGCGCGGCGGCCTCGGCCCGACGCAGCCCGGCGCGGGCGGCGCGCGGGGCGCGTTCGCGCCGCACGCGCGCCGGATCGCCCGCCCGGGCCCGGCGGCGGACGTCGAACAAGAAAGCGATTGCGGGCAACAGGGGCATCAGCCACGGATACCCGCGCCAGAAGCGTCGGGCATACCCCGGCGTCGGATTCGTGCGGCGCCACCGCGGCACGTCGGTCTTGAGATAGACCAGATCCGCTCCCTCGACCCGCACGGACGGTTCCGCGCCCGGCGCGGGCGGCGCAACGATGCGGCCGACACCGTTGGTGGCAGCGGTCAATTTCAGCGGGAACGGGCCGCGCACAATCGTGCGGTAGGACTCGGCGCGGGGGTCGAAGTAACTGAACTCGACGGCGGGCACCTCGGTGGCGGTTTCGTCGCGCGGGATCAGCACCTGTTCGAAAACCCGGCGCGCGCGACGGCCGGTCGGCGCGCTATCACGGGTCGCCAGTTGCGGCTCGTACGCGCGAAAATTCGACCCGATATTCAACGGCGGCGCGGGCAGCGCGTCCGCGTTGCCTTCGCCCTCGATCGTCAGGCGCACGGTGAGCGGGTCGCCGACCGCGAGTTCTGTCGGCTCGACGGTTACGTCGAAATTGAAGCGGCCCACACCGCCGGTGAACGAGGCCGGGCGGCCTTCGGCCGGCAAGGGCCGCACGGCGATCTCGAGCGGGGAGACGGGCAGATCCACCGGTTGGCGCTCGACGCGGCCGAAGCCGGGCAGGTCGGGGAACCCGGGAAAGAAATCGTCAAACGGCTGGCGGCGGCGCTCGCGACGCTCGATCAGCAGTTGGACGCGCAGTTGCGGGGTCAGCCGATAGGTTCCGGCGGCCAGCGCGCGCACGCGGGTCCGGAAACGGCGCACCTCGTACAGGCGGTCGTTGCGCGCCTCGCGCCCGGCGGGCAGTTCCTCCCAACGCTGGAACTGCAGGCCGCTTTCCGGCAGGCCGGTCAGGTTGAGGTCGCGGTCGAGGTTGACCGTCCGGAAATAAATGGAGAGCACGAGATCGAAGCTCTCCCCGACAAATGGATGGGTCCGCTCGGCGCGCAGTTCGGCGAAGAGGGCATCGGAGAGGCTGCGCACGCCGCCGCGCGCGGCGGCGCCGGGGACGACCGGCACGGTGATCTCCGGCAGTTCGAGCCGTTGCCCGTCGAGCTCATAGGCGATCGGGCCGACGCGGAACTCCCCCTCCTTCAGCGCGATCACGCTGTAACGGTACACGAGGGCCTCGTCGCGCCGGCCGTTGACAATGGAGACCCGCTGCTCGCTGCCGGAGAACCGGATTTGCAATCCGCCGACGTCCGCCGGCAACGGCGGGGGCACGGGGCGGCGGGCTCCGCGCACGGCCACCGTCAGTTCGCCCTGTTCGCCCACCGCCAGCACTCCCGGTTCGATCTCCATATCCACGGAGACTTGCGCAAGCGCCGTTCCGGCGCCAAGGGCCGGCAGCAAAACGAGGAGCGCCGCCCAGCGGCGCGCCCAGCTCCGGGTGTCTATTCCGCGCACGTTCACCAGTCTTTCTCCACGGCCACCGGCTGACCCAGCCGCAAACGCAGATTGCGGCGCTGGGCGTCCTCCTCCTCGCGGAGGGCGTCGAGCAGCCGCGCGGCATCCTGCGGGGTCATTTCCCGCTCCGGCGCGTCCGATTCCGTCGAACGGAGCGTTTCGCCCGGCGGCGGGCCCTGCCGTTCCCGTTCGTCCATCGGCGCGGACGTGTCGGAAGGTTCTGTCGGCGATTCTTGCTGGTTTTCACTGGGCTCGGTCGGGGACGGTTGTGATTGCGGTTGCTCCGGAGACGGCGGTTGCGACTCCGGTTGCTGCTGGGGTTGTTGTTCGGGTTGTTGTTGGGGTTGCTGCTGCGCGGCCGTTTCCAACTCCTTTAGCCGGCGCTGGACCCACTCAAAGTTGACCTTGGCCTCGAGGTCGTCGGGCGCCAGCCGGATGGCATTGCGATAGGCTTCGAGGGCCTCTTTCATGGGCGCACGCGCGCCGGCGGGATCGCCGGCGGCGGCCTGCTGCTCGGCGCGCGTCATGGCCGCGTGGCCGCGGTTATACCAGGCCTTTGCCTGTATTTCGAGGTCTCCGGTGCGCAACGCCTGGCGCAGCCGCTCCTCGGCGTCATCGAGGCGGCCCAGCCGCTGCAACGCGGTCGCGGCATTGAACTGGGCCCGGGCTGGATCGAGCCGTCCGCCGGCCCGGCGGACCGCTTCCTCGAAGCGCGCGGCGGCCCCGGCGTAATCACCGGCGCCATAACGACGGCGGCCATCCTCCATCAAGGCGCGCGCCGAGAGGCCCGGCGGCGGCGGGGACGCCGGGGCGGACGCGGACGGGTCGGCGGCGAACGCGGCCGCCGCCCCCGCAAGAACCGCGAGCGCCGCGCCACGGGCGACGCGACCGCGGCCGGTTCCGAGTGCCGATATTCGATGACGTCCGATTTTCACGATACGGCGCGCTCCCGCCGCTTCTTCGCCGTCTCCGGAATTATGGACTCGATCGCCAGCAGCAGCAACGCCGCGGCGACGAACCAGCCGTGGCGCTCCTCGAAGACCTTCGCCAGCCGCGACTCCAGGTCCTCGCGCCGCAGCCCGAGGATCTGCTCCTCGTAAATACGCTCCAGCCCGAAATCGCCCGGCGCCGCGCGCACGTAGGCGCCGCCGGTGCCCAGCGCGAGCGCCTTCAGCGGGGCTTCGTTGAGCGCGCTCTTGACCACGCGTCCTTCGCGGTCGCGCAGGAAGCCGCCGCCTTCGAGCGGGATCAGTTCGCCCTCGGGCGTGCCGACGCCGATCGCGTAGAGGCGGATGCCTTTTTCCCGCAGCAGCGGCAGCAGCCGCGTCGGGTCCTCTTCGTGATCCTCGCCGTCGGTGATCAGCACGATGACGCGGTCGGCCTTCGTGCGGTAGTCGAAGCGCGCCACGGCCTCGCGCAGCGCGCGTCCGATCGCGGTGCCGCCGCGCGGGATGATGCCGGCGTAGAGGTCGTCGAGCGTCAGCAGAAAGGCCGCGTAGTCGGCGGTCAGCGGGCATTGCAGGAAGGCGCTGCCGGCGAACGCAACGAGGCCGATACGATCGCCCCGCAGGCGCCGCACCAGGTCGCGCACGCCCCATTTTGCGTGCTGGAGCCGGTCGGGCTTCAGGTCCGTAGCGCGCATGCTGTTGGACGTGTCGAGGACCACCAGGATGTCCAGGCCCCGCCGCCGGACGTCCTCCCACCGGAAGCCCCACTGCGGGCGGGCGAGCGCGACGATCAACAGGCCCGCCGCCGCCAGCCACAGGAGGATGCGCCACCGCGCGCGCGCGGGCCGGCGGTCGGGCAGCAGCACGGGCCACAGTGCCGGCGCGGCCAGCGCGGCCAGCCGCTGCTCGCGGCGCCGCCGCAGCGCGAAGAGCAACGCCGCCGCCACCGGCAACAGCGCCAGCCACCACAGCCGTTCGGCAGCGCCCCAGCGGATCATGCCGGCAGCCCTCCGAAACGGCCCAGCGCCAGCAGCCGCTCCAGGCCCAGCAGCGCCAACGCCGCGGCGACCCAGGGTGCGAAGCGCTCCTCGAAGCGCGTGTACTGCTCGACCTCGATCTCGGTCTTCTCGAGCGCGTCAATCTCCGCGTAAATGCGCTCGAGCGATTTCAGGTCCGTCGCGCGAAAATAGCGGGCGCCGGTGATCTCGGCGATCCGCCGCAGGCTGCCCTCGTCGAGATCCGGCGGCACGCGCACGAGCCGCTCCCCGCCGAACGGGTCGCGCACCGGGTACAGCGCCGCCTCGTGCGAGGCCGCGCCGATCGTATAGACCCGCACGCCGAGCGCGCGCGCCGCCTCCGCGGCGTTCTCGGGCGAGACCGCGCCTGTGTTGTTGATGCCGTCGGTCAGCAGCACGACCACTTTGCTGCGCGCCGTGCTGCCGCGCAGGCGGTTGACGGCGGACGCGATCGCCGTGCCGATGGCCGTGCCGTCCTCGACCATGCCGGTGCGCAGGTCTCCGAGCCGCTGCCGCAGCCAGGCGTGGTCGAGCGTCAGCGGCGCGGCCGTGTAGGGCATCGCCGCGAACGCGATCAGGCCGATGCGATCGTTGCGGCGCCGTTCGATGAAGGCGTCCGCGACTTCCTTCGCCGCATCGAGCCGGTCCATGCGGCGCGCCGCCGTCGAGAAATCGAGCGCGCGCATCGAGGTCGAGACGTCCACGGCCAGTACGATGTCCACGGCCTCGGTGCGGACGATGCTTTCTTCGAGGCCGCGCTGCGGGCGGGCGAGCGTGACGACGAGCGCGAGCAATCCCAGGCCCCGCAACGCCGGCAACGCGCGCGCGATCGCAACGCCCCACGTCGAGGGCAGACCTGCGAGGATCGCATCGTCGGTGAACGGAAACGTGTTGCGCCGGTCCAGCCGCGCGCGCCACCACAGCAGCGGCGGTATCGCGAGCGCCAGCAGCAGGAACGCGGGATGGGCGAAGCGGATCACGGCTTCCCGTCTCCCGCGGGCGCCGCGCCCGCCGCGGCCATCGCGGTCTCGCGCACGAGGCGCTCGGCGGCGTCGAGCGCGCCGCGCATCTCGTCCGCGCCGGGCCGCGCCCGCGCGAACTTGACCAGGTCGCACTGCGCGAGAAAGGCGGCCGCCAGCGTGCGGTGTTCGGCGCTCAGCGCGGCAGAGCTGGCCGCGGCGCGCAGGAACTCCTCGGTCGTCAGCTCCGGTGCGCGCAGTCCGAAGCGCGCCTCGATGTACGTGCGGACGATGTGCGAGACCTCGACGAAGAACGGTTCGATCGCGCCGGACTCGATCCAGCCGCGCTCCCGCAGGCGCATCAGCGCCTCCAGCGCGACCGCCTCCGGCGGCGGAGGCGGCGGCGCGGGCCGCCGTTCGCGCCGCCGCAGCCACCCGCGAATCAGCAGCGCCGCCGCCAGCGCCGCCGTGATCACCAGCGGGATCGCCCACAGCCAGCGCGGCAGCGCGGGCGGCCAGGGCAGCGGCGGCTTGAGGTCACGGGGCGCACCGCCGACGTCCTCGAGCGCGGAGCGCACCGTGATCTGATTTTCCGGGACCGCCGCCTCGATCCGCGCGCCATCACTCGCCACGTGCACGACGCGGCCGGTGAAGACGGCGTGCGCACCGACCTCGAAGGCCGCGAGGTCATAGACGTTGCGGCGGCACAGCCGGCCCGGTCCGTCGGGCTCCGTACGGGATTCGCGCGCGCGGACCTCGAAGATGGACGTCGGCTCCGGCAGATCGAGCGTCCCTTCCGCCGGATGCGTCACGACCAGTTCCACGCGGATCGGATCGCCGATGCGAACCTCCGGATTCCCGATTCCGACCGTGACGGCCAGCGGAGCCGCCGGCGCCGGCGGTTCCGGCGACGGCGCGGCGCGGCGGCACGCGGCGAGGGCCGCGATCAACAATCCGATTCCCAAGGCTTGGAAAAGCCGGCGACCCCGGCATCCAAGCCTTGGAAAACCGCGGGATTTCCGGCCAGCGACACCGCGGGGCGGCGGACCGAGGGCGCGTCGCGGCCGGCGCGCCCCTTTCATTGCCCAAACCTCCGTTCGCGCTCGCGGAAAAAGCGCTGGAGCGCGGCGTCGTATGGGCGGGCGGTGTCCAGCTCGATCCGGTCAATCCGGCGCGCCGCGAGGCGGCGAAGCAGCGCCTCGCGGGCGGCCGCCTGCGCGGCGGTCAAGGCGCGGCGAACGCGGGGATCGGACGTGTCGGCCTCGCGCAGACGTCCAGTCTCCGCGTCGCGCCATCGGACGACGCCGGCCGCGGGCCAGGCCTGTTCGAGACGGTCACGGACGCAGACGGCGACGAGATCGTGGCGTCGCGCGGTGACCGCCAGCGCGCGATCCGCCTCCGCCGGGGGTTCGCCGTCCACGAAATCGCTCAACAGGAAGGCGACCGTGCGGCGCGGCTGTACGCGGTTCAGGTAATCCAGCGCCGGGGCCAGCCGCGTGCCGATGCCGCGGGCGCTCCAGCCGAGCGTTTCGCGAATGATGCGCAACGCGTGCGAGGCGCCCTTGCGCGGCGGCACGTAGCGCTCGACGCCGTCTGTGAACAGGATCAGACCGGCGCGGTCGTTGTTGCGAACGGCGGAAAACGCGAGGAGCGCAACCAACTCGACAATCAGGTCGCGCTTGAGCGCGGCGACGGATCCGAACCGGGTCGAGGCGCTGAGGTCGGCCAGCAGCATCAGCGTCAGCTCGCGCTCCTCGACGAACTTCTTGATGAACGGGTGGCCCATGCGGGCCGTGACATTCCAGTCAATGGCGCGGACGTCGTCGCCGGGGAAGTATTCGCGGACCTCGTCGAACTCCATGCCGCGGCCCTTGAAGACGCTGTGGTAGGCGCCGGCATAGCGATCCGTGACGCGGCGGCGCGTCCGCACTTCGATGCGGCGAATCCGGCGCAAAATGTCCCGCGGCGTTGTCATCGGTCCGCGTCGCTTTTTCCCGCGCGACGGGGGGCCGGGAAGGCGGCCGGGCCGGCTTCAGGCGGCCACGTCGGCGCTGGACGGCCGTGTCGGACGCGCCGAACGCACCGGACGGGCCCTGCGAACCGGTTCGGCGCGCCGCCGTATGACGACGGGCGCGGAGGCCGAGCGTTGGGCCTCGAGCAGGGCCAGAATGCCCTGCCCCTCGACCAGCAACTCGTCCAGGCGCGGACTTTGCACCAGTCGAGCGGTGTTGATCAACTGCATCCACCGCAGGCATTCCGCCGCGCCATGGCGCAGCGGACCGACCCGGCGTCGGTATTCCTCCGGCGTGCGGCTGGCGACGGCCGCGCGATACGCGGCCTCCAGGGCGGCGACGGCGTTTCGCAGCTCGATGCTCACCGCCTGGCCTTCCATGCCGCGCGGCAATACGTCTGCCAGCTCCATCAGGCGAGTCGAAAAAGTCTCGGTCAGCTTTCGCAATTTCTTATCCATCATGCTCATACTTGCACTTCTTCCGGGGTTTCCTGAATCGAAACCCGTTGTTTTGTTCCGGGGCTCATGGCACCGGCAATTCGCTCATAATGCGGCCGACGAGGTCGTCGCTGGTCAACTCCTCCGCCTCGGCTTCGTACGAGGGGATGACGCGGTGGCGCAGGACGTCCGACGCCAGGGCCTTCACGTCCTGCGGCGTGACATAGGCGCGGCCCTGCAAAAAGGCATGGGCGCGCGCGGCGACGGTCAGGTAAATCGTTGCCCGCGGCGACGCGCCGTAGCGGATCAGGCCCGCCAGATCCAGCTTGAAGGCGGCGGGATCCCGTGTGGCAAAGACGATATCCAGGATGTAGTCCTTGATCTTCTCGTCCACATAAATCTCGTCCACGACACCGCGCGCACGCAGGATCGCTTCCGGCTCGGCAGCCGGACGCACATCGAACTCGCGATCGGTAAGGGCCATTCGATCCAGGATGCGCCGCTCCTCGTCGCGGGCAGGGTAACCGACCCGCAGTTTCAGCATGAAGCGATCCACTTGCGCCTCCGGCAACGGGTAGGTGCCCTCCTGCTCGATCGGATTCTGGGTGGCGAGCACCAGGAACGGGCGCGGCAGCGGAAACGTCTCCGCCCCGATCGTCACCTGCCGCTCCTGCATCGCCTCCAGTAGCGCGCTCTGGACCTTGGCGGGAGCGCGGTTGATTTCGTCCGCCAGGATCACGTTCGCGAAGATCGGCCCCTTCCGCGTGGTGAAGACCCCGTCCTTGGGGTTGTACACCTGCGTGCCCACCAAGTCCGCCGGCAACAGGTCCGGCGTGAACTGGATGCGCTGGAAGGACGTCCGCAGCGCCGCCGCCAATGTACGGACAGCCAAGGTCTTGGCCAACCCGGGCACGCCTTCGATCAGGATATGGCCGTTGGCCAACAGCCCGACGAGCAGCCGGTCCACCATGTCTTTCTGACCGACGATAACGCGCCCGATTTCCTCGCGCAGTGGCTGGACAAACGCGCCTGCTGTCTTTACGCGCTCTGCAATTTGCTCTAATTCACTGCTCATGAAATACTTATGAACATGGCGCGGAGTCCTTTGCCTATCGACTGACCACCCGCGGATGATCACATAACGGATTTACGACCTAATATACCAGCAGACAGTTCAAAAAAAGCTGCGCTATGTCTGCCCATCGGTTCTGCGTACAGTTCTCCTTCGGGTAGGCGTGACGATCTGGCTGGACAGAAAAAGCTGACGCTTTGCTTCAATTCCGCAGTGGCGGATAGGAATCCGAATTGACGCCTTATCGGCCGTTGGGGGAATTGGCGCTGGTCGTGTCATTTTTACCCATGAGCGCCCGCAGGCAGTGCGGCAGCACCGGCGGATATTTCTGCATGCCGGGGCAATAAATCGCGCGGGGTCATCGTCCCGCTTGGTGCGGGATGTCCAGTCCCATGCGACACCCGTATTGACCCAACGAACGAGGAGGTACTCACCCCGGGGGTTGCTGCAGCCCCCTGCCGGGTAAACGTCCGCGATGGTCGCCGGCGAAGGCCATGCCCCCAACGCGGATCTGCCGCAGGTTCGCGGCGCGCATCGTCGTGCGCGGTCTCGCGCACTCCGGCGGCCATGGCCTGAGGCCCGTCCGCGGCGCGGGCAACATCAACCATTGACGCGCGCTCCCGCGCGGGGACCGTTTGGATCGTCACGCTCCTGGAAGAGCTGGCGGGGGGAGTGAACCGTATTCAGGGCGGGCGATCGGTGCGGTCCGGCGCTAACGCCATTCGTGCTTCGGATACTTTCGCCGAAGTTCCTGACGTATTTTGGGGTATGTGTCGCGCCAGAATCCGGCGAGGTCGCGCGTGATCTGCACCGGCCGGAAATTGGGCCCGAGGATCTGCGCCGTCAGCGGCTGTCGCCCGCCAAGGATGCAGGGCGTCGTTTCCAGCCCGTAAAGATCCTGAATGCGAGCGGCGAAATACGGCTCGCCGGTTTCCGGATAGACTACCCGCGCGCGACGAGCGCCCGGCAACGCCGTATGCTGCGGCGCCAGTCGTTCCACCAGCGCCTGCTGCGCCGGGGTCAGCCAGTTTCGCACCGTCGGCAATACCGGTCGGTCGCGCACATCCTTTTGAGAAAACCCGCCCAGACAGATACGCTCGAGGATCGTCCGCCGCTCCGCGGGTCCGATCGCCGACACGCCGTGCTCCGGCGCCGCACGGGCCACGAAATTCACCCGCGCAATCCACTGCTCAACCGCTTCGTTCCAGTGGGCCAACTGGAGGCTGCCTTCCAACGCCTCCTCCGCCAGCAGTGCCGCCGCGGCCTCCGGCGGCGGATCGCCGCCCGGGCGCTCGTCGAGCACCAGCCCCCGAAAACTCCGCCGCCGCAGCGCCAACACGCGCCGCGCCGCTCGGTCGTACACCACGGCGACTTCCTCGCGCCGCTCGCCCGGAAACAACTCGTCCAGCCACTCCTCCCGGATCGCCGTCGCCAGCGAGAGCACGACCTCCACATCCCGCCCCTCGATCTCGCTGATCTCAGCCGCCACGATGAGCGGGGCGTCCTGCACGGCGCTGCCCCGGTCGAGCCGGCCGCGGCGTCCGTGCGTGAGCGCGCAGCGCAGTGTTCCGCCGTCGAGCCGTCGCGCCACGTGGTCCGCAAATCCCGCCAGGATGCACCGGCGCACATCCTCATCCGCGCCGGCCGACTCACCGACCGGCAGCCCCGCGCGCTCCGCCTGCCGCAGGAAGAGATCGAAGATCGGACCGACCTGCCGGCAGGCGTGGGCATGGATTCCGAGCCGCTCGCAGCGAGCCGGATCGAAACGGTTCAGCCGCGCGTAGTTCCAGGCGCGCGCCAGCAGGAAGAAGTCCGAGGTTGCCGGTCCCAGGCGATCTTCGCGCTCGGTGCGCGCGTCCCGGTCGCTCCGCCGGCGCAGCAGGCTCCGTCCCTGCGTCAGCGCCGCGATCAGCGCAACCGGGCGCACGCAGCCGCGCGCACCGGCCTCGATCAGCATGCGCGCGTAGCGCGGGTGTAGCGGAAACTCCGCCATCCGTCGGCCCAGCGGGGTGATGACGCCGCGTTCGTCGGTCGCGCCGAGATCGCGCAGCAGTTCCTCGGCTCGCTCCAGCGCGCGCGGCAGCGGGGGTTCGAACCAGCGAAACGACGCCAGGTCCGACACGCCGGAGGCCTTCAGCCCCAACGCGACTTCGGCGAGGTCCACGCGCCGGATCTCCGGGAGCTCCGTTGCCGGGCGCGTCCGGTGCTCGCGTTCGGTCCACAACCGCACGCAGCGTCCCGGCGCGACCCGTCCCGCACGCCCGGCGCGCTGATCGGCCGAGGCGCGACTGATCGGCTCGATCCGCAGCGTGTTGATTCCCCGCCGCGGGTCGAAACACGGCATTCGCGCCGTTCCCCCGTCAATGACCGCGCGTACGCCCTCGATCGTCAGCGAAGTCTCGGCGACATTGGTGGCAACGATGACCTTCGGCGATCCGGTCGGCGCGACCGCGGCGTCCTGTTGGTCCGGCGGCAGTTCGCCGTGCAGCGGCAGCACAAGTCGCCCGCGGCCCGCCGCCGTCGCGCGGATCGCGTCTATCGCGCGCGCGATCTCGTAGGCGCCCGGCATGAACACCAGCACATCGCCCTCGAGCCCGTTGGCCGCCAGCCGCTCGAACGCGCGCGCGGCGAGCTCCCACTCCGGCGTGTCCGGCTCGGCCTTCGTCAGGTATTCGATCGTGACGGGAAACTGCCGCCCTTCGGAACGGATCGTCACGCACGGCGCCAGCCAGGCCTCCAGCGGCGCGAGGTCGAGCGTGGCGGACATGACGCCGATCCGCAGGTCGGGCCGGCGCTCGCGCTGGAGCGCCGCAACGCGGGCCAGCGTGATGTCGCCGTAGAGGTGCCGCTCGTGGAATTCGTCGAAGAGCACGGCGGCGACGCCGGCGAGATTCGGATCGTCCAGCAACCGCCGCAGCAGCACGCCCTCCGTCACGTAGAGGATGCACGTGGCCTCGGAGACGGCGCCCTCGAGGCGGACCTGGTAGCCGACCTCGCCGCCGAGCGCGACACCGCGTTCGCGCGCCACGCGCGCAGCCAGCATGCGGGCCGCTATTCGGCGCGGCTGGAGCACGACGATCCGGCCGGCCCCGACCGCGCCGCGGTCGCGCAGCATCTGCGGGACCTGCGTGGACTTGCCGGAGCCGGTCGGCGCCTGTACGATGAAGCGGCCGGCGTCGCGCGCGGCGGCGACGATCGGGTCCTCGACGGCATAGATGGGCAGCGAGCGGCGGTCCATGTGGCGGAGCATAGCGCACCGACCGCCGCCGTGAAAGGCGGCGCGAAGGAGACGGCCGCAGCGGCGCCGTGGACGCAGAACGTCGGGGCACACGGCCTGCGCCGTACGGTAACGCGAAAGGGACGCGCACGGTTCGGGCACGGATTAGCGTCGCGGCACAACGCTGGATTCGTTAGAACAGCGGCAGAGCGCGCATGGACGCATTGAGCTCATCCGAAATCCATCCCCCCCCGACCGCGGCGTCGGCAACGCGCGCCCGTTGGGACGCCGCCCTGCTCTTCGCGATCGTCGCGCTGCTCTTCCTTCCTTCGCTCCGCGGCGAATTCGTTTACGACTCCCAGGCTCAGATTCTTTACAGCGATTTTCTGCACACCCCCGGTCATCTTCGGGACGTGCTCACGCTGCGGGTCTTCCGCAAGGATGTCGTGGACCGGCTGCGGCCCACGCAATTGGTATCGCTGCTGGTGGACGCGCGGCTGTGGGGGCGCCATCCGTTCGGCTACCATCTGACGAGCGTGCTGCTGCACGCGCTGAACGCCGCGCTCGTGTTCCGGCTGCTCGGCGTGGCGCTGTCCGCCTCGGCCTCCTTCCGCCGTCCGGCCGCCTGGCTGGGCGCGCTGCTGTTCGCCCTCCATCCGGCCCTGGTGGAGGCGGTCGCGGAGGTTTCCTATCGCGAGGACCTGCTGGCCACTGCGGGCATTCTGGGCGGCCTGTTGACGCTGGCGGCGGCGGCCCCGCAGACGGGCTGGCGGCGGCGCGCCGGCGGGGCGGGCGCCGTGTTCCTGCTCGTGCTGGCCGCCGGCGCCAAGGAAACCGGATGGATGGGTCCGCTGCTGCTGCCGCTATCGGGCCTGTTCCTGGCGCGGCGAAAAGACGCGCGATTGTATCTGGCCACCGCGGGCGTGGCGGCGCTGCTGATCGCCGCATTGGCGGGCTATGCCCGCGCGGTCGCGCCGGCCGTTTCAGCGATCTTCCGCCACGCTCCGAAGTACCCGGCCGCCCGCCTGACGGGAATGCTCGCGCTGTGGCCGCGCCTGTGGGCATTTCAGTTGTTTCAGGCGGCGTTCCCCTACGCGCTCTCGGCCGATTACGGGGGGTACTCCTTGCGGCTGTTCACGACGGCCGGCGCGGCGACCGCGCTCGTCCTGCTGGCCGGCGGCGCGACCGTGCTGGCGATCCGGTTCCCGCGCGTTCGATTCGGGCTGCTGTTCTGTGCGGCGGCGGCGCTGCCCACGGCGAATCTGCTGCCGCTGTTCATCCCCCTCGCCGACCGTTACCTGTATCTGCCGATGGTCGGCGCGGCGCTGTTCATGGCCGCGCTGTTGACCGAGCTGACGCCATCGGCGCGACGCCGGCTGACCCGGACGCTGGCGGTCCTGCTGATGCTATGGCTGCCCGTGAATCTGCACCGCCAATGGGTCTGGAGCAATTCGGTACGGCTCTGGGAAAACACCTTGCGTGAAAACCCCTATTCGCGCGCGGCGTCCAACAACCTCGGCCATGCGCTGTTCGCAGCCGGCCGGCCGGCCGACGCGCTGAAGGCCTGGCAGCGGGCTGTAGAACTCCAACCGGACCATGCCAACGCATGGGCCGGCATCGCGCTGGCGCAAGAGGCGTTGGGCAACCGGGAGCGCGCCGACGCCGCGCTGGCGCGGGCCATCGAGTCCGATCCGATCTATGCCGATGCGGACGCCGTGCGCGCCGCTCTTGTGCTGCCGCCCGGCCAGATCGAACGGCTGCGGGAGCTCCTGGCGCGACGGCGCACAGAATCCCCCGATGTGCCCCGGATGGAATCCGGGCCGAGACCAGAACCGACAGCGCCACCGTGATCGCTCCCGCGGGGCGCCTCTGCGGCCCGACCCTCCGACCGGAACGCCATCCGCGGCCGGCGGCTCGTTCCCACGGCTCGGCTATTCCGCATCGAACAGACACCCCACTCCGACCCAACGGAGGGAACGGTTCCCGGCATACGCTGCGCGCCAGGCGGCGGGTTCGAAGTGGAACAATACCCACGGCGCCACCCGTTGCGTCTGCATCGTCACGCCCGCCCGCGACAAGGCCGAGACCGTCAGCTCGGCGTCTTCCTCGCGGACGACGAGGACGGTATCGCGCGACAACTCGAGATGCGGGTCGTACCGGGTGTCGCGGAGATCGGCAGTGTACGGATCGCCCCGCACCACGGCGAAGCCGGCGCTCTCGAGGGCATATCCGATCCAGCGGCCCGCATAGACCCGCCGGCCGCCCGCTTCCGCGATCGCACGTGCGAGGTCCGGCCAGCGCTCGCGTTCGTTCGGCGCCGGTTCGTCCGGCGCAAAGAGCTGCAATTCCACAATGCGCCGCGGGCGCGATTCGGCGCGATGTTGGCGGATGCGGATACGGAGCGCGGCCAGGTGTTGTGGCGGAAACCGGGCTTCGAGTACGGCATGGCGGCCTGCGGTGAACGGCCGGTCGCCCGACCACTCCAGGCGACGGCCCATCTGCTCGTCCGTCAGCGGTTGCCACGGCTCGCCGGCTTCGCTGCGCCCCCACAACTGCCAGTGGAAATAGCGGTGCGGGGTTTCGAGGATCAACCGCGCTCCGCAGACGAGGCGTGGCCGTTCGAAGTCCGCCTCGCAATACGCGTCCCCGCCCGGTGGCGCCGGCGCGTCCCAGGCCGTTCTCCAGAGCCGGTCGCCCAGCGGATCGCCCGCGCCGCCGCCATCGGCATCGGTCCGCCATTGCGTGGACGGGATCGCGCGACGGCCGTCGGACTCCTTGCGGAAGTTGAAATAGAGCCTCCGACCGCCGATGTCTACAGCGTCGCACGATCCGCCGAGCGCGGCCTGCAACCGCCGCACCTCCTCGTCCTCGCCCAGTACGGCGACGCGCTCGGCGCGCTCGATACGTTCCCACAGCGGAGGGTGCCGCAACATGCCGTCCACAGGCCAGAAGACGAATTCGCCGCCCAATGCGTTGTTCAGCCACACGTCGGCCCAGAAATTCACGTAAACGGCCTCGATTCCGTTCGCGCGCAGCACGCCGCGCAAATCGAGCGCGAACTGCCGCGCGGCCCGATCATCGCACTGCTTTCGCCAGGCGCGCGGCAGCTCCGGGATTTGCAAGGCCAACAGCGCGGCGGCCGGCAGCCATCCGAGATACCGGGACCGCGACGTCCAGTCCGCGGTGATTCCGCCCGCGAGCACGGCGAACGCCGGAAACACGATGGTCAGGTAGCGACCGGGACTGCGGAAACGCGCCATGGCGGAAATCGCGACGAGCGCCACATGGACGGCGATACAAGCCAGCAGCAAGAGGCGCGTCTGACGCCGCCCCGGGGGCGACGCGGACGGACGGCGCGCCTCCCGAACGGACTGCGCGATGGCGTAGCCCAGCACCGTCGCGAGGGCCGCCCACGCCGCCGCACGCACCGGCCCGGGCGCGTTTTCCAGGCCGAACACCTGGGCGATGCCCGGATGCGCCAGCCGGGGCAGCACGGCGCGCGCCGTATCGAACAGCGGACCGCCCGGGCCGCGCAGCGACGCGAAGCCGTTCCCGACATTCCACACCCACCACGGCGCGCTCCCCAGCAGGAACCCGGCCGGTGCGGCCCCGGCGGCCGGCACGAACAGCCGGCGGCGCCCGAATGCCGCCAGCGCGAGTACGGAAGCGAGCGCGGCGCTCCAGACCAGCGGGTGGGTCCAATGTCCGAGCCCGATAAGCGCGCCGAATCCAAACCAACTGCCGATGGACGCGCGATCGCCGCGCGACCAACGCGCAAGGAGAGCGGCAGCCACCGCCGGTATGGCCAAGCTCAAGGTTAGGATTTGCGCGTAGCTCTGCGCCGAGGCGTGGTAGGCAAAGAATTTGGAGGGTCCGACCGCCAGCAGTGCCACGGCGACCGCGCCCGCGCGCATCCCTCCTAGGCGCCGCGCCAGCGAGAACGCTGCCGGCAATGCCAGCGCGGCCAGCAGGGCCGCCCCCAGATTCGCCGCGCATTGGGAATCACCCAACACGCGGATTACCGCAGCGCCAAAGACCGACTCCAGCGTTCCGCTGTATTCCTGACCGTAGAAGAACACCGGGAAACGCTCTCCCGTGGCCATGTGCCGCGCCATCAATGTCGTCATCGCTACGTCCAGGGACGTGTCGTGGCGATAGGTCCAGACGGCATAACCGCGCGCCAGCGCAACCCCGACGATTAGAGCCCCAAGCGCCCATCGGCGCCGGTCCAACACCGCACATTGGTTTTCGCCGTTCATGGCAAAACGCCGATCTTCCGGACGACGGTCGGTCTACAGTGCCATCCGGAGCGATAGCCCCAAACCCTTCGCTGGGCAAGCCCGGACGCGCCTCCCGTGGCGGGCCGGTTGCAAAAGCCCGCGAATCGCGCTACAGCTTGCATAGCATGAACTGTTCCCGTGTCCGCGCCCCAACCTCTGGCGGCCGGCGGCGACGGCCATTCCCGGCGCTGCTGGCCGGACTGTTTTTCGCGGGACTCGCTTCGGCAATCGCTTCAGACACGGAATGGACCTGGGAACGCTGCCGCGCCGCGGCGCTCGAGGAACCGGCCGCACCGGAAGTGCTGGCGGCGCGGTACGCTATCGCCGCGGCCCATGCCCGTGTCGCGGGCGCCGAAGCGGCCCGGCGCCCCCGCGGTGAACTGCGCGCGGGCGTGGGCTGGGCCGACGACGCCCGAGAGGAGGCTTCGGGCGCCGCCTTTGGTTTCGCGCTGGGCGTCGGCGGGGAAATGCCCCTTTGGCCCTCGCGCGGGATGCGGGCCGAGCGCGACGCGCGCGCCGCGGAGCTGGCGGCGGCGCGCGCGGCAGCCGAACGGGCGGACCTCCATTACGAAGCCGCGCTGCGCGAGGCGTTTATCGAGTTGCTGGCCGCCCAGGAATATGCCGAATGGGCAAAACACTGGCGCGAGCGCCGCGCACAAATCCTCGATGCGATCACCGCCCGCCATCTCGTCGGCCGGGAGCAGGTCGGTCAGGTAGATGTTGCGCGCGCGGCGCTGGCCGAGATGGAAGCCGAGGTCGCGTTGGCGGCGGAAAGCGTAGCCCTGCGGCGCGCCGTGCTGTGCGCGAGGATCGGCCTGGCCGATGCGCCCTTCGAGCGCGCGGTCGGATTTCTCGGCTGCGACCCGCCGCCCGCGGCCCCACACGACTACGACTGGGAGGCCTGCATCGAGCGGGCGCCCGAAATGGCCGAATGGGATGCGGCAACCGCCCGCGCAGCCGCGCGCGCCCGCGCCGCCGCCGCGCGCGACGACGGGCAACTGGACGTCGTAGCGCGCGCCGCACCGCGAACCGAACGGTGGACCGCCACCGAGCCGGACTGGTTCATCGGCCTGCGGTTCACCCTGCCCCTGTTTGACGGCGGCCGCGGCCGTGCTGAACAGGCGGCGGCGGTCCAAGACGCCTTGGAAATCGCGGCGCGGCGCGAGGCGCGTCGCCAGGCGCTCAATTGGGAACTGCGTATAGCTTGGGCGGAGTATCGCGCGGCCGCGGAACGGCAGACGCTGCTGCCCGAACGGCTGGCCGCCGCCGAACGCCGCGCCGCGATTGCGCGGCGCGAATTCGAAATCGGCCTCGCGTCCTCGGGCCCGTGGGAGGCCGCCGAGAACGACTGGGCGCAGAAAGCCCGACAGGCGCTGCAAATCCGCCGCGACGCGGCGCTGGCGCAGGCGCGCTGGGAGCGGCTGATTTATGCCGCCGGGAAAGGAGCGACACCATGAATGGCCGCGGCCGGCGGCTGTCGAGTATGGCGGCAGGGATGGCGGCCCTATCGGCCGTCGCGGCAACGGGTCAAGGCCCCCTGCCCCTGGCCACGGTCCGCCGCGGCAACCTGGAGCTGCGAATCCGCGCCCAGGGATCGGTCGCCTGGGCCAGCCGCCTACCGGTGCATGCCCCCATCGCGGGCGTTCTGGAACGACTCGAAGTGCGCGAGGGCCAGCCGGTGACCGAGGGCGCCCTGTTGGCCGAGATCAGCCCCGCCGCCCGCACGGCGCTGCTCGCTGCGGCGCGCGCGCGGGGCGAGCCCGCGGCGCGCTGGCAGGAGGTGTATGCGACGGTGCCCGTCGTCGCGCCGCGGGACGGCATTGCGGTGGGCATCGCGGTCCAGGCGAGCCAGGCCGTCGTTCCCGAGGTGCCGCTGCTATACCTCGCGGATCGCAGAGTCGCACGGGTATTCATCGAGGAATCCGACGTGGCGCGCGTGGCCAAAGGCGCGGCCGCCCTCGTCACCCTGGAGGCCCTGCCGGAATCGCCGGTCCGCGGCACGGTGATGCGCATCGCCGGCCAGACGACGCCCTATCGCAACGCCGCCGCCTTCGAGGCGGACATCCAGATCCCTGCATGGCCGGAAGGTGCGCGCGTGGGCATGAGCCTCGCGGCCGAGTTCGAGGGTCCGCGCCGCGAGGGCGTGCTGCAGGTTCCCAGCACCGCGATCGCCCGGCTGGACGGCCGGCCGCACGTTTATCGCGCGCAGCCCGACGGCTCGTTCGCGCCGCAGGCCGTGCGCACGGGCTTGTCCGACGGCGTTGACATCGAGATTCTCGAAGGGCTGACCGAGGGGCAGAGCGTTCTTTCCGACGCCGGCCTGGCGCCCGAGAATTCCGGCGCCGGCGGCCGGCGTCGTTCGAGCCCGTTGCTTCCGTTTGCGCGTCCCCGGTGAGCCTGCTGCTGGACATCCGCGATCTGGTCCGCTCCTACCGCCTAGACGGCGTGGAGGTGCGCGCGCTGCGCGGTGTAACGTTCGGCGTGCGCCCGGGCGAATTCGTCGCCGTTCGCGGACCGTCCGGCTGCGGGAAATCCACCCTGTTGCACCTGCTCGGACTGCTCGCAGAACCCGACGCCGGCGCCTATTTTTTTGACGGCCGGGATGTCCCCAGTCTCGCGGACGCGGAGCGCGCCGCGTTGCGGAACCGCCGGATCGGCTTCGTATTCCAGCAATTCAACCTGCTGCCGCGGGCGACCGTGCTGGAAAACGTCGCGTTGCCGGCCGTGTACCGACAGGGCCGCCCGGATCTGCGGCGCGCGCGCGAATGCCTCGACATCGTCGGCATTGGCGAGCTGGCCGACCGACGCCCCAATCAATTGTCCGGCGGCCAGCAACAGCGCGCCGCCATCGCGCGCGCCCTGATGCACGACCCGGCGCTGCTGCTCGCGGACGAACCGACCGGCAACCTCGATTCCGTCAGCGCAGCCACGGTGTTGCGCGCCATCGAGGACCTGCACCGGCGGGGCACGACGGTGCTGCTGGTGACGCACGAAGCGGACGTCGCGGCGCGGGCCACGCGGCAGATCGAACTGCGCGACGGGCGCATCGTCACGGACACCGGGCCGCCGGCCGGCGCCTCACCGCCGGCCGGCGGTCCGCTGGAGCTCCCGCGCGGCGGTCCGCCGCCGCACCGGCTGTTCGCAACGCACCTGCGGCAGGCCATGCGGTCGCTGCGGACGCACGCAGCGCGCGCCGGGCTTTCCGCGCTGGGCGTTTTCGTGGGCACGCTGGCGCTCATGGCCACGGTGCTGCTGCTTTCCGGCGCCCGGGAATCCGTGCGGCGCCAGATGGAGGCGCTCGGCACCAACCTGCTCATCGTCCAGCCGGCCGCCGATGCCCCGGCCGGGCGCCCGCCGCCGCGGTTGACGCTCGACGACGCGCGCGCCGCCGCCGCGACGCCGGGCGTGCGGGCCGCGGCCGGCCTTCTGCTCGGCTCGGCCGAACTGGCCGCGGATGGGCGCACGGCGCGCAGCTCGCCGTTGATCGGAGCGGAGGCCTCGCTCGGCCGGCTCTCCAACGGCGCCCCCGCCGCCGGCCGCTATTTCACGGCGGACGAAGTCGAACGCGGCGCGCGCGTCGCCGTGATCGGAGCGACGCCGGCCCGCGCGCTGTTCGGCCGCGATTCGCCGCTGGGCCGCACATTGACCATCAACGGCATCGCATTCCGCGTCGTCGGCCTGATGCCCGAGCGCGGGGTGAATCCCTGGCGGGACAGCGACGATCTGGTGGCGATCCCGATCACGGTCGCGCAACGGCTGATCCTAGGACGCGCGGACGTGGACCAGTTGCACGTCGAGGCGGCGCGTCCGGACCTCGTGCCGGAGGTGGAGCGCCGCATTCGGGCAGCGCTGGCGCGTCGGCGGCCGGCGGATGCCTTCGCGCAGGCGGCCTTCCGTTTTCGAGACCTGTCCCGCGTCCGCCGCACGTTCGAGGACGTGGCGGATATCCTGTCCGGCCTGTTGATCTCGGTGTCCGCGATATCGCTCCTGGTCGGCGGCATCGGCATCATGAATGTCCTGTTGGTCGCGGTGACGGAACGCACCCGGGAAATCGGGTTGCGCAAGGCCCTGGGCGCGCGGTCGCGCGATATCCGGGCGCAATTTCTGCTGGAAGCGGCTCTGTTGAGCGGGTCGGGAGGGGCGGCGGGCGTGGCGGCGGGCTACGGCCTCTTCCGCTGGAGCGGCGGCCTCGGCGCGCCGGCGGGCGCGGCGGCGGGCGCGGCTGCCCTGGCGTTCGCGGCCTCGACGGTGACGGGCATAATTTTCGGCCTGTGGCCGGCGTGGCGCGCGGCGCGGCGGGAACCGGTCGCCGCGCTGCGCTACGAATAAGGCCGCCGCCTCAATAGAGGTTGCCGATCAGCCGGCGCGCTCCGGGAACCACGGTGCGCAACAGGTACAGGTCCGGCCGCTCATAAAACGGCCCGATCCGCATGGGCAGCAGCGCGACGCGGTTCAACAGCGTGCCCAGGATCGCGTGGCTCAATCCGAGCAGCGGCAGGTTCGGCCAACGATAATAGAGCCACCCCCAGACGAACGCCATCGGCAACCCCAGGAGCATCAGCGGCGCATTAGGCCCGTGATAAAGCGCAAAGATCGCCGCCGTTGCCAGCGCCGTTGCGGCGCGATGCCACGGAACGCCGGCGGAATCGGCCGGCCGGGGGATCGCAGCGCGGACCCGGCTCATGACAAAGCCAAAGAAAACCGCGGCCTGGACCAGTCCGAACACCACGTATCCCGAGAATTTCACCAAGACCGCCCGGGCGCGCACCGCGGCCAGCGCGCCGGGATTGAAGATCGCCGTTCCGGCCAACAACAGCACCGCGAAGACCGCCGTCATTCCGGCATAACTGCGCCAGCATGCCGCGAACGCTCCCGGCCGCGTTCCGTCGGCCGCCGCGGCGCCCCACCCCCGCCACTCCGGCGGATCGCCGTGCATTTTCGGAGAGAACCACAGGACGTGGGCGCCGCCGGCCAGCGTCAGCAGCCAGAACGCGGCCGGCGGGATTTCCCCGACCGCGATCCGCGGCCCCAGGATCCAGAGTCCGAAAAAAAAGAGGCCCGACACGGCGGCCACGTCGAGAACATTCGACCGGATGGACGATGCGGGCGGCACGGTGTCAGGCGGAAGTCCGCGCGGCGGCGGCCGCAAGACGACCGCGGAATACGGCCGCGGCCAGCAGAAAACTCATCGCGCCGGCCGCATTGGCAATCAGGTCATGCATGTTATTTTCATAGCCGCCGACCCCCGCGCCGGGAATCGTCAACAACACAAGATATTCCAGGATCTCCACGAGCGCGCCCAGCCCCAGCACCGTGAGGCAGATCACCGCGCCGCGGATCAGCGGCAACTCCGCGCGCAGCAGCGCCAGAATCCGGCTGACCACCGCAGCCGCCGCCAGGGCGTTGGTGTAATGGACGATCTTGTCATAGCGCACGGGCCCCAACATCACGTCGTACAGCCGTCCCCCGTTGACCGGCACGAAGGCGCCCGCGAAATGCAGCAGAATGCCCGCCTGCACGGCCACCAGCAACGGCGTCGGGAACTCGAACCGGCGGAGATACCGCCACCCGAGGGCAATCAGCGCGGTGATGATCGCGGCATAGATGAAAAACTCGTGCACGTTGCCCCGGCCGCGATAGCGGAGGAACCGCTCATAGTAGACGAACATCAGCATCGCAACGAATAGCACGGCGTTGGTCAGCGCGAACAGGTCCACATTGCGCACCGCGCGCGCCATCGGTTTCGAGGAAGAGGAACTCATGGGCGTGGAACGAACCTTGGCATCGCCCCGGAACGTATTCGAAATTCGCCGCCGCGGAAAACACTTTCTGCCGTTTTCTCGCTTGAAACGCATCGGCGACCGGTGCTATGGGGCCGCGGTGCATACCGGCGACCGCATGACCGAACGCGACCGATTCAACGCCTTTCTCCACGACCGACCCGTGGACCGAATCCCGGACTTCGAGTTCTGGTTCTGGGACGCGACGCTGGCGCGCTGGGTCGGCGAAGGGATGCCCGCCGAGCTCGCCGGCGGCGACCGCCGCAAGCTCTGCGAATACTTCGGGATGGATTTCATCGACGGATTGCCGATCCGGACCCGTTTCGTCCGAGAACCGCGCCAGACCGTGATCGCCGAAAGCGACGACACCGTCACGGTCCTCTCCGAGCTGGGCGAAACGATCGTCACCTTCAAGCCCGGCCGGGGCGAGAGCATCCCGACGCACCTGTCCTATGCCATCCGGACCCACGACGATTGGCGGCGCGTGCGCGACGAGTTTCTACCGCTCGACGTGGCGGCGCGGCTGCCGCCGAACTGGGCCGAAGTCGAAGCGCGCTGCAGCGGATCTCGCGACTTCATCCTCAACACGCCGCAGATGGGCTTTTACGGCATTCTGCGCAACTGGATGGGCGTCGAGGAAATCTCGGTCGCGTTCGCGGAGGATCCGGACTGGATCGCCGAAATGATGGACCACCTCCTGGACATCTACCTGCGGGTCAGCCGTTTTATCGTGGACCGGGGAATCCGTCCCGATCTTTCCGGCTGGTGGGAGGATATGTGCTACAACCACGGCCCGCTGATCAGCCCGGCGATGTTCCGCGAGTTCCTGGTTCCGCGCTACCGGCAGGTGACGGATTTCTGGCGCGCCCACGGCGTAGACCGCGCCGTTGTGGACAGCGACGGCAACATCCATGCGCTGGCGCCGCTGTGGATCGAAGCCGGCATCCAAATCCTGCTGCCCTGCGAGGCCGCGCATACCGACACGCTCCGGCTGCGCCGCGAGAATCCCGATGCGTTTCTGATGGGCGGCGTGGACAAGCGCGCGCTCGCCCGCGGACGCGCCGCGATTGACGCCGAGCTGGAACGCGTCCGCCGCATCATGGATTTCGGCCGCTTCATGCCCCATGTGGATCACCTGGTCCCGCCGGATGTGCCGCTGGCCGACTACCTCTATTACCGCGAGCGCAAGTGCGCATTGCTGGAACGCTGAATCCCCCCGTGGAAACATTGCTGCTGTCGTCCGCCGAAATCCAGCGTGCGCGCCGCCGGGCCGGCGATCCGGCCTGGGCGCCCGCCGCCGAGGCCCTGCGGCGCCGCGCGGAATGCGCGATGCACGACGAATCGCCCCTGCCCGCCATGGACACCGCCTGGTACGATGCCGACCCGGCGCGCGATTTCGCGAAGACCTATACCGAATTCCACCGCTTCATCCGGCCGGCGACGGACCGGCTCCACGCCGCCCGGACGCTCGCGCGCGCCGCGCTCGTGTTCCGGGAACCGCGCTATGCTGAGCGGGCCCGCCAGTGGCTTCAGGCCATCGCCGGGCGCGCCACCTTCCACGTGCGGCACCACGACAGCGGTATGGAATACGCGCGATTCACGCTCGTCCTCGCGGAGACGTTCGCCGCCGTACGCGACGGATTGCCGACGACGGAATGCGACCGCGTGCTCGCGCATCTCGAACGGGCCGGACACGCGATCCTGGACGGCACGCGCCACTGGCTCATGAAACTCCCCCGGATGCCCTACAGCAACCACCTCGCGTTCCAGCGGCAGGGTCTGCTGGCGGCCGCCTTGTCGCTGGGGCGCGCCGACTGGATCGCGGACGCGCTCGACGGCGTCCGGAGTTTCGGCGAACTGCTCGCCGGCGCGACCATGGACGACGGCTTGTGCCACGAGTCGAGCACCCACTATCACTTCGCGACGTTCGGGGCGCTCATCGGCATCGCGGAGCTGGTGCGGCACGCGCCCGCACTGGGCCGCGATCTCTACCACGAGACCTACGCGAACGGGCGCTGCCTCCGGCAGATGTTCGACGCGCCGCTGGGCCTGCTGCTGCCCAACGGCGAGCTGCCGCCGGTGGGAGACTGCTACGCACGGCGCGCTCCACTCTGGGAAGCGCAGGCTGATAAATACGAGCTTGGCTTCGCAGTCTATCGCGATCCGCGCCATGCCTGGATGCTGCGCCGATGCGCCGCGCGCAGCAGCGAGGCCGCGCTATTTTATGGCGCGGACGAGTTGCCCGGGGGCGAGGCGCCCGGCGGCCGGACGCACGTCTGGATCGAGCATGGGTACTCGTTGTTGACCGCGCGCGAGGGATCGGCCTATTGGGCGCCGGACAACGCCGCGCCGGTGGCATTTCTCGGATTTGACCGCAGCGGAATCCACCACCACCTCGACCGGCTCGGTCTTCAAGTCGCCGGCGCCGGCCGCCTCTGGCTGGAAGACGTCGAGAGCCGCGCCGTCGCCGCCGAGGGCCATGCGTTTTCTGCCCGCATTCAAGACGATTTCAACCGCACCGGTCTGGCGCACAACCTGGTCCTAGTGGACCGCCGAAGCCCGGCCGCCGGCGCGCGACAGCTGGAAATCCGCGAGTTCAAGGACCTGCCGGATACGAAAACGATCTCGGTGGCGGATACGGACGGAGCGCTGCACGAGGGCGTTGCGCAACAGCGCAGCGTCGTTGTGACGCCGGAGTACGTGCTGGACGTTTTCCAGCTTTCGAGTCCCGACGCGGAGCGCGATTTCGACCTGCTGCTGCACCCGCGCGCCGACGGTCCCGCCGAAACCGGCCCGCTCGCGTTCTCGCCGGACGCCTCATTACCGGCCGCGCCGCCCTACGCGGTATTGCGCGACGCGGCATCGGCGCCGTTCGACGGCGCGGTCGAACTGGCCTGGCGTCAGGGCGAAGCCGAATGCGTCGCGGCGGTCACCGTGGCGGAGGGTCGGGCGGATCGTATTTTTCGCGCGCAATGGCCGGTGCAGAGCGACTGGGCGGACGGCGGGCGTGAACTGTTCATGGTCCGTGCGCGCGGCCGGCGGGCCTGCTGGGTCACGCTCTTCCGCCTGACGCCGCCCCCCCGAGGCGCGCCGCCGCCCTGGCGGGTGCGGACTGTTGAGCGGATTTTCAACGGGCATAATGACGAGATCCGCATTTGCGTGTCCGCCGGCGCCGTCGAGCGCCGGCACCTGCTGGCCGGCCTCTGAGCGGCAGCCGTGACGGCGGCCTTACCGGTTCGCCGTTCGAAGTCTCCGGCATGAGTCCGAGATCCATCCTGCCCGTTCACGGCCCACGTCCGTGTCCGGGACGACGGCGGTCGAACCGCAAATGGCAAAGGAGAACCCCCGGAGCTGCGCTGCGCCCCGGTCCCGTGGACCGAAGGCCGGCGTTGCGACCCGCCCTGCGTCCGCTTGCCGCGGCGCGCCGCCGGGGGTATGTTTCTAAAGAATAAATGGAGGGGGACAGACCGCATGAGAAGACGGTTGTCGGGCTGGGCCGCCGTGTTGGCCGTCGGCGGCGCACTCGCCGCGGCCGCCGCGGCGGAAACACTGAACGTGCAGGTGCGGGAAGCGACGCTGCGCGTTTCGGCCTCCACGCTGGCGCGGCCGGTGGCGACCGTGCCGTACGGCGAAACGGTGACGGTCGAGCAGCGATCCGGCGGTTGGGCGCAGATCAAGACCGCCGCGGGCGCCGTCGGCTGGGTGCATGAATCGGCGCTGACAAAGAAGCGGATCCGATTGCAGGCCGGCGAAGAGACGGTCGCCAGCGGGGCGTCGGCGCAGGAAGTGGCGCTGGCCGGCAAGGGATTCAGCGAGGAGATCGAGAAGGAGTACCGAAAGACGAATCAGAACATGGACTACTCCTGGGTGGATCGGCTGGAGCGGATGGCCGTGGCGCCCAACCGGCTGATGGACTTTCTACGCGAGGGCGGCCTGAAGGCGCCGGGAGGTGAGCAATGAACGCGGGCCTTCGACGGGTGCTGCGCGCGGGATCGCTCTGGCTGACGCCGGGGGCGGTCTTGGCGCTGACCGGTTGCGCTTCCATGGGCAAGATCACCGAGGCCGTGACGGCCGTCGGCGTCGCCACCGGCCAGATGACGGAGGAGGAGGCGCAATCCGCCGTGCGCACCGCCAACGCGGCGGCCAAGGCGGCGGAGGACATCACGCCGCAACAGGAATATTACATCGGCCGCTCGGTCGCGGCAACGCTGCTGGGCAAGTACCGCCCGCTGGACGACGACCGGTTGAACGGCTACGTCAACACGCTCGGCCAAGCGCTGGCCACCGTTTCGGATCGGCCCGAGACTTTTGGCGGCTATCGCTTTCTCGTGCTCGACAGCGATGAAATCAACGCGTTTGCCGCGCCCGGCGGGCTCGTGCTGGTCACGCGCGGCATGGTCCGTTTGTGCCGGACGGAAGACCAATTGGCCGCCGTACTGGCGCACGAGATCGGCCACGTCCAGCATCGCCACGGCGTAAAATCCATCGGCCGCAGCCGCATCACGACCGCGCTGACCGTCGCCGCGGTCGAGGCGGGTCGTCATCTGGGCGGAAAGGAACTGGCCGAGGCCGTCAATGCCTTCAACGGCGCGATCAATGACGTGACGCAGACGCTGTCGGTCAACGGCTACTCGCGCGGGGCCGAGCGCGAGGCGGACCTGGCGGCCGTCGCGATCCTCCAGCGCGCAGGCTACGAACCTCGGGCGCTGGCGGAAATGCTCGAAGAGATGGGTCGGCGTCTGAAACCCGGCGGGCTGGACTTCGCCAAGACGCATCCGAAGCCGTCCGACCGCCTGAAGAACATCCGCTCCGCCATCGAGAAAGCGGCGCCGGCGCCGGCCGCTCCCGAGGCCCGACGGAAGCGGTTCGAGCGTGCTACAGCGGGTCTCGGCGGGTGAGCGGTCGGAGCGGGCGACGGTTCGCCGGCGTGAAAGCCCCCGGCGGTCTCGACCGTCCTGCCGCGCGTCCTGCATCGTACAGCCGACAACCCGTGGACCACGACCAGCGCCCCGGCCGGGGACATGGCATCTCCCGCGCCTTGGGCGGGCGGATCTCCGCGACGCCGTCGACGGGTCCGGGGATTCTTCCCCGGGTTCATCGCGCGATCGAAAGGCTTCGCACCTCCCCACCGCCTCCGCTGCCCCCTGTCCCGCCCGACAAAAGGGGACAGGTCTAGAGAGCTCTGACAAGCCCTGGTCCCACGCGATCGCGGCATTGACGCGGGGGCGCTCCGGGCTTACGATAGACAGTTCACTGTTTTACTGGCGGAGGTCTCTGTGCTGAAGGTTCTCGAAGACCTTGTAGTCCTGCAGGAACGCGACCGACGGATCGTCGAACTTCGACGCGAGTTGAACGACCTCCCCAACCGAAAAGCGCTGGTCGAAAGTCGCCTGGCCGATCGGCGCCAGCGGGTCGCCGCGGCGGAGGACGCCTGGAAACAGAATGCCGCGCGCGTCAAGCAGATCGAAATGGACATCGAGTCCCACAAGGAACAGGTCGCCCGGATGCTCGGCCAGCAGTTCGAAGTCAAAAGCAACGATCAATACCGGGCGTTGCAATCCGAAATCGCCGCGCACCGCGAGAAGATCCGCGCGCTCGAAGACCGCGAGATCGAGCTGATGGAGGAGGGCGAAGCGTGCCGGGCCGCCGTGGAGAAAGCCCGCGCGGAGTTCCGGGAGGATGAGCAGGAAGCCGCGGAATCGCTGCGCGCTTTCGAGGCGCGCGCCGTTACGTTGCAGTCGGAACTGACTACGGAGGAAGCCGCCCGCGCCGAGCGCGCAGCCGCGATCGATCCGGACTGGATTTCCCGCTATGAGCGCATCCTGAAACACCACGGCGATCACGCCGTCGTCCCGGTCGAGAACGGGGCCTGCGGCGGTTGCCACATGAAGCTCACGCCGCAGGTCATCCAGGACACGCGTCGGGCGCAAGCGGTCGTGACTTGCGGTTACTGCGGCCGTCTGCTTTACTGGAAGACCTGACGGGAGCGCGGCTTCCGTCGCGGTCTTTGACAGTCCGTTCATCGGGGTGCGCGGTCGCTCCGCGTCCGCTTCGGCGGCGTGGGGAGGAAAGTCCGGACTCCACAGGGCAGGATGTCCCGTCGTCAAGGCGGGAAGCCCTCCGCTACATCGGAGGGAATGGATAGCGCCACAGAAAACAAACCGCCCGTCTTCGCTCCTCGCGGAGCGGAGGCGCGGCAAGGGTGAAAAGGCGGTGTAAGAGACCGCCGGGCCATGCCGAAAGGCATGCCGCAGGGCAAGCCCCATCCGGAGCAAGATCGAACAGGAACCGTGGGCGGCCCGTCCACCGGCCCCGCCATCGGCGGGGGCGCGGTTCCGGGTAGATCGCGCCAGATAAATGACCGCCGCGAACAGAATCCGGCTTATGGCCCCGATGAACGGGCGTTACAGCATCCGATCATGAACCCTGAAGGTCAGTCGGCCTCCGTCGGCGGCGCGGCGGACGCGCTGCGGCGCGCCGCCACCGGCCTCAGCCTGGCGCTCGCGCTGGGCGCGGCCGCCGTGTACGCGAGGCTGTGGCACGGGACGGAAGCCGATCGGCCGGCGCCGTCCGGCGCGCCGCCGCCGGCATTTGCCGCGTTCGAAGCGCCGACCGCCGCCGCATGGGCGGCGCTGCGGCCGGGGCCGAACCGCCAGCCCAGAACCGGAACCGGACCGGCAGCCCGGTTCCGGCTCGCCGGCACATTCCTCGTGCTCGCGCTGGGCGCCGAGCGCGACGACAGCCCTGCCGTTGAATTGCGCAGGGCGATTGTTGACGATCTCGAGCAGGGCGCCCAGATCCTGGTCGGCGAGGGCGAACGCATCGGCCCGATGCTGGTGACGCGCGTATGGGCGGATCGCATCGTGGTCACCGCGGACGGCGAGACGCACGAACTGCGGCTGACCTACCGCGGCGGGGAAGGCGCTGAGCCCCCGGCGACGGAAAACGGCGGGGCGGCGGATACCGGCGAGCCGGCGTTGGAAACCACCCGCTTCGGAACGCGCATCGCCGAAGGTCGCTGGCGGCTGTCCAGGCCCGCGCTGATGGAGTACTACCAGGAACTGCTCGACGAACCGGAGCGCATTGCGCGGCTGTACGAGACGTTCGAGCCGATCTACTCGGCGGACCGACGCATCGAAGGTTACCGCATCGAGGTCAAGGGCGAGGAGGAATTTCTGCGGGCCACCGGCATCCGCCCCGGCGATGTCGTGCGCGCGGTCAATTCGATGCCGATGACCAGCCAGCGGCGGGCCGAATATTTCATCCGCGAATTCGCGCAGAACCGGCTCGACACGATTGTCGTGGATATCGAGCGCGACGGCGTCCGTCAGAAGCTGATCTACTTCACCGATTGAGGCGCCCGCAAGCCGAGGGCGATCATCGCCGCGGCGACCGCCGCCAGCGCGCCGCCGAACCAGAACGGCGCGCCCAGGTGCAGCCGCATCAGCAGGCCGGCGAAGACGCTGGCCGGCAGCAGGCCGATCCCGACGATCGTGTGATACATCCCCAGCGCCGTCGCCCGGGAATCCGCGGGCGCCAGGTCGCTGACCAGCGCCTTCTCCACGCCTTCGGTCATCGCGTAATAGAGGCCGTACAGCATCCAGAACCCCCACAACAGCACCGGCCGGCCCGCGGGCAGGAAGCCGAAGCCCGCATACAGCAGGGCGTACAGCGTGTAGCCCGCCGCCAGTACGCGCCGGCGGCCGATGCGATCGGACAGCGAGCCGAACGCGGTTGAGAGCGACGTCGTCGTGAGGTTGAACACGATGTACATCAGGATCGCCCCGGACAGCGTCTGGCCGAGGGTCATCGTGCGCAGCAGCAGAAACTGGTTGGAGGAGTTGCCGAGCGTAAAGATCAGTTGCGCGAGGAAGAAGATCTGCAGGTGGCGGTCATACCGGCGGAAATCGAGGTTCGGCCGGGGCCGTGGCCGACCGGATGGGACGGCGGGGGTGCGCGGTTCGCGGATCGCAAAGAGAAACAGCAGGCCGATGGCCGCGGGAACGATGGAAATGCCGAACAGCAGGTAAAACGCGGGCAGGTCGCGCAGATTGCCCGTGTGCGGATCCAGGAAATTCAGGCAGACGGCCCACGCGATCAGCGCGCCGACCGTGGCCCCGCCGAAATCCATCGCGCGGTGGAATCCGTAGGCCCGGCCCTGGGCGCCCGGCGGCGTGGACTCCGCGATCAGCGCATCGCGCGGCGCCGTGCGGATGCCTTTGCCGATGCGATCGGCGAATCGGGCGAGCAGCACGAAGGCCCAGCCAAAGCCGCCCAGGAAGAACAGCGGTTTCGACAGCGCCGACAGCCCATACCCGCCGATCGCCATCGCCTTCCGCTTGCGGATGCGGTCGGAGTGATAGCCCGCGTACACCTTCAACAGGGCGGCCGTGGATTCCGCCACCCCTTCGATCAGGCCCAGGAAGGGACCGATCAGCGCCCGCCGCGCCGCCAGCACCATGCTGACGAAGGCCTGGATCAGCGGATAGATCATCTCGGAGGAGATGTCGGTGAACAGCGACGCCAGGCCCATCAGCCAGACGTTGCGGGTGACCGAGGACGGTGGACGTTCCAGAGTTGGGGTCTGGTTCATATCAGGCTCCCGTTCTGCGTGATGGACAACAACACAGCGACATCAGCGCCGCCGCCGCCAGCGCCGCGGTTTCCACGCGCAATACGGCGGCGCCCAGGCTGACCGGAATCGCGCCCGCCGCGCGCAGCGTCGCGATCTCCGACGGAGTGAAATCGCCTTCCGGCCCGACCAGCACGGCGAGCCGGCGGATGCCGCCGCGCTCCGCGGCCGAAAGGGCC
>CAYLTB010000009.1:0-42368 GCA_964386675.1 uncultured Verrucomicrobiota bacterium | reverse complement strand
CTGATGATCCCGGTGTTGACGAACGTCGTCATCGCGCTGCCGTTCCTCTATACGGGGAGCCTGCTGCTGGAGAGTTTCTTCGGCATTCCCGGCCTCGGCCATCTCGGCGTCAACGCCATCCACTCGGCGGACGTGGACGTGCTGCGGGCGGTGGTGCTGATCGGCGCGCTGCTGTATCTGGCGGCGAACCTGCTGACGGACCTGGCCTACGCCGCGCTCGACCCGCGCGTGCGGCTGCGCTGAGCGCCGCGCGGTTACGGCGCGGGCGCTTCACGCTTCCGGCAGGCGGCCGGCCCCGTCCGGGCAGCGCGTCCGGCCGGCGAGCATGTCGGCATACTGCGGGTTGGGTTCCGGCACGCGCGCGCCGACGGCGGCGCGCCATTCGGCCAGCCGCTTCCGCAGTTCGCGCACACGCGCCGGGTGGGCCGCCGCAAGGTCGCGGGTTTCGCCGATGTCCTCGCGCAAGTTGTAGAGTTCGGCGCGATTGTCTTCGAAGAACTCGATCAGCTTCCAGTCGCCCGCGCGCACGGCGCAGGCGGGCGTGCCGCCCTGGTTCGAGTAGTGCGGGTAATGCCAGAAGATCGCCTCGCGCTCCAGCCGCGACGCGCCCCGCCACAGCGGCAGCAGGGAAACGCCGTCGCTGTGCTGTTCCGGCATCGGCGGCAGGCCGGCGGCCTCCAGTAACGACGGATAGAAATCCGGCGTGGTCACCGGCTCGGCGCAGACCGAGCCCGGCGCGATAACGCCCGGCCAGCGCACCAGCAGCGGTTCGCGCACGCCGCCGTCGTACATCCAGCCCTTGCCCTCGCTCAGCGGCGCGTTGCTGGTCGGCGAACCTTCCGCCGTCGAGAGCCCGCCGTTGTCGCTGGTGAAGATCACGACCGTGTCGCGCGCGCGGCCGGCGGCCTCCAGCGCGTCGAGCACGCGCCCGATATTCGTGTCGAGGTTCTCGATCATCGCGGCATAGGCGGGGTCCGATTGCGCGCGGCGCCGCATCACGCGCTGGTCTTTCTTGTGCAGGCAGGGAAAAGGCTCTCCCGGATCGAGCGGCCCCGACGGGTCCAGCCCCAGCCGCCGCGCCTTGGCTTCGTACTTCGCGACCAGCGCGGCGGGGGCCTGGATCGGCACGTGCACGGCGTAGTGCGAAAGGTACAGGAAGAACGGCGCGTCGCCCGCGCCCGTGATCAGGCGGATCGCCTCGTCGGTCAAGCGGTCGGTCAGGTACTCGCCGGGCGGGCCGTCGGGGAGCGTCGGCAGCCCGTAGGGGCTGAAATAGCCCTGGTGCGGGTGCCCGTGGTGGCAGCCGCCCCGGTTCACCTCGAAGCCGAAATCCTCCGGCCAGTTGCCCTTCGGGCCGAGATGCCACTTACCCACGTGCCACGTCCGGTAGCCCGCGCGGCGCAGCGTCTCGGCGATCGTGATTTCGCCGCGGGGGAGCGCCTTCAGATAGGGCGCCCCCATCAGGCGGCCCCACGCGTTGCCGGCGATGAAATTGGTGATGCCGACCGTGGCGGGATATTTGCCGGTCAGGAAGCTGGCGCGCGTCGGAGAACATACCGGGCACGACGCATAGGCGTCGGTGAAGCGCAGGCCCTCGGCGGCCAGGCGGTCAATCCGCGGCGTCTCGTAGAACGGGCTGCCGTAGCAGCCCAGATCGCGCCAGCCCAGGTCGTCGAGCAGGATGAAGACGAAGGACGGCGGACGCGCACCTCCGCGGGCATGGCGCGGCGCGGTCTGGGAAGCGGATTCCGCCGCGTTCATCGTCCGCTGCGGCGGCGGACCGCGGGCTTTATCACCGGTTTGCGCGCGGGCTTCCGCACCGGTTTCGCCGGTTTCCGGGCCGGCTTTGCGCGACCGGCTCTCGCGGGCGCCCGCTTCGCAGGGGCGCGGGCCGGCGGCTCGGCCGGCCGGGCCGCGGCGCGCGGAGTGGCGGCGGCCGGTGGCGTCCAGGGCTCCAGCGCGATCATTGGATTTGCCGCCGAGACGCGCACGACGGCCACGGAGCGCGCGATCTCTTCCTGCAGGTCGCCGACTTCGCCGTTGAAGGAAAGCGCGCTGCCGGGTTTCACCTCGCGAACCGTCGTCGGCAAGCCCATCGGCCCCAGCCGCTCGATGAACGGCTCCGGCGGCAGTTCCTCGACGTTGACCATGCGGCGCGAATCCCACGGCCCCTGCGCGACCAGGATCGCCGCCGCCACCGGCGGAACGCCCGCCGTGTAGCTGATCGCCTGCGATTCGACCTCCTCGTAGCATTTCCGGTGGTCGGAAATCTGGTAGATCAGCAGTTCCTTCCGCTGCCCGTCCTTCCATCCGCGAAAGAAATCGCCGATCCAGGTCTTGCCCGTGTAGTTCGGCGCGAGCGATTTGGGATCGGGCAACAGCGCCTTGACCACCTTCAACGGCACGACCTCCTGTCCCGTCGAGAGCTTGACGGGCAGGTGCGAAAGGAACCCGAGCGTGCGCAGCACCGTGAAGACGTTGATGTAGTGGTTGCCGAAGCCCATCCAGAATCGGATGCTTTCGGCGTCAATGTTCTTCGAAAGCGAGTGCAGCTCGTCGTGGCCGTTCAAATACACGGGGTTCCGGCCCACTTCGGGGAAGTCGTACTCGCGCCGGACGGTATGCGTGGGGTACTCGCGCCACTGGCGGCCGATCCAAGTCCAGACCTTGATGAATTCGCGGAAATTGATCTCGGGATCGAAATTGGTCGCGAAATAGCGCCCGTGGCGGCCCGCATTGACATCCAGGATGTCAATGGACTCCAGCCGATCAAATTGCTTCGCCCCGAGCGCGGCATAGGCATTGACGACGCCGGGGTCGAAGCCGGCGCCGAGAATCGCGGTGATCCCTTTCTCGCGGCAGCGGTCGGCCCGTTTCCATTCGTAGTTGGCGTACCACGGCGGCTGCTCGCAAACCTTGTCCGGCTCCTCGTGGATCGCCGTGTCAATATAGGCCGCGCCGGTCTCGATGCAGGCCTCGAGGATGGACATGTTGCAGAACGCGTTGGCGAGGTTGATGACGATGCCGCTGTTGGTCTCGCGGATCCGACGGACGGTCGCCGGGATGTCCAGCGCATCGAGCGCCGCGGAATACAGGCGTTTCGAAGGGTCCTTGAGATGTCCCTTTCGCCGGACGCTTTCGAGAATCTCGTCGCACTTCGCGACGGTCCGCGAGGCGATGCAGATATCGCCCAGAACGTCATTGTTCTGAGCGCACTTGTGCGCAGCGACGTGCGCGACGCCGCCGGCGCCGATGATCAGGACGTTCTTCCGCTCCATGACCGAATCCCCCGCCTTTACGAAAGGCTGTTCTTGAAATCTGTGTAGTCGAAACGCCGGGTCACGTCAATGGTCCCGTCGAGCCGGCGGATCGCGATGGAAGGCATGGCGATGCCGTTGAACCAGTTCTTCTTGACCATCGTGTAGCCGCCGGCGTCGAGCAGGCGCACCTGCTGGCCGACGCGCAGGGGGCGCGGGAAGGCGAAGTCGCCGAACACGTCGCCTGCCAGGCAGGTGCGGCCGGCGATGCGGTAGCGGTACGGTCCGCCCGTGGCGCCAGCGATGCCCTTGGCCGGCTCGCGATAAATCAACAGGTCGAGCATGTGCGCCTCGGTCGAGGCGTCCAGAATCGCGATGGGACGGCGGTTGCGGACGATGTCCACGACCGTCGCCACCAGCTCGGTCGTGCGGGTCGCCACAGCCTCGCCGGGCTCCAGATAGACCTGTACGCCGTGGCGTTGCGCGAACGCGCGCAGCCGGTCGGCGAGGGCGTCGAGCGGATACCCGTCGTTCGTGAACGCGATGCCGCCGCCGAGGCTGACCCAGCGGACGGCGTCCAGGGCGTTGCTCCACTCCCGCTCGATGCGGTCCAGCAAGGCCGCGAGCGCCGGGAAATCGCCGTTCTCGCAGTTGAAATGGAACATCAGGCCGGCCAGCCCGAACGGTCGGATCGCGCGCCGCACGGCGGCAGGGTCGCGCACGCCCAGCCGCGAGAAAGCGCAGGCCGGATCCGCGAGATCGAAATGCGAGTAGCTGACGCCGGGATTCACGCGCAATGCGATCTCGCGCGGCCGGACGAGCGGGGCCAGGCGTTCGAGTTGCGAGACCGAGTTGAAGATGACTTTGTCGGCGTACCGCCGGATCGCCGACATTTCTTCCGGCTTGTAACCGACGCAGTAGGCGTGCGTCTCGCCGCCGAACTCCTCATGGCCCAGGCGCACCTCGTGGAGCGCGCTGCTGGTGGTGCCATCCAGATATTGACGCAGCAGCGGAAAAACCGCCCAGGTCGAGAAGCACTTGAGCGCGAGCACGCACCGCGCGCCCGATCGCCGCTTCAACCGCGCCACGCGCCGCAGGTTGCGGAGCAGTTTGCGCTCGTCAACGAAGTAGTATGGCGTTTCGAGTTTCACGCCGGCACTGAACGCGGTTTGCAACCGCAAGTCAAGCGGCCGCGTGAAATGGCGTGGCGAAAACGGCGCCCGTGGACTATTTTCTCTTCCATGCACCTGCGCGCGATGCTCTTCAACGCCGTCCGCCGCTCGCCCGCGCTGCGGCGCGCGATCGCCGCGCTGCTGCTGCCGCTGACCGCCGGTTGCGCCACGGTGCCCTACCGGTGTGGGACGACGTATGCGGACCCCCGCGCCGGTCCGCCGCTGGCGCCCGAAGCGCAGATCGTGCGCGGCCGTCCGCACTGGCTGCTGGATCGCTCCGACTGCATCTGGCCCGGGAGCTGGCTGGGCAAGCTGGTGCTGTGGGACCGACGCGTGGACAATCACGCCATCCGACCGGAGACCGAGGCGGTGCTGCGGCGCTACCTCGAAATCAACGAGCTTCGCCAAGTCCAGGTGCGCTTGAACGCCTACCACGTGCGCGACGAATGGCGGCGGCTGGTCCATAACCGGTCGGTCGGGGCCGGCTGGCGGTACACGCTGGGCGTTTTGAGTTGGCTGCAATACACGCTGCTGCCTGGACGTTTTTTTGGAGGTGACCACTTCAATCCCTATACGAACACCATCCACTTGTATTCCGACATCCCCGCGATCGCCGTTCATGAGGCGGGCCACGCGAAGGATTTCGCGGACCGGCGGTGGAAGGGCACGTATGCGTTTCTCTACGTATTGCCGCTGGTGTCGCTCTACCACGAAGCGCGCGCGACAAATGATGCGCTGGGCTACCTGCTTGCCGAGGAATCACCGGCGCTCCAACGCGAAGGTTACCGGATTCTCTATCCCGCCTACGGCACCTACCTCGGGGGCGGACTCGGCGACTTCGTGCCGGTGTTCGGCACCGGCGTCTATGTCGCCGCCATCGTCGGCGGGCACGTGCTCGGCCGCTTCCAGTCCTCCGCCATCGCCGACCCGCCCCGGCCGGCTCCGGGGCCGACGCCGACCGACGGCGCCCGGGAAGCGGAATCCGCCAGGTAGCGGCGCGTGACCCGGCGCAGAAAAGGACATCGCATGAAACACCGTCTCCCGCTCAGGCTCTTCGCGCTGATCGCTGCGCTGGCGGCAACGCCCCGTGCCTTCGCACAGGTCCGGCTCTGGACCGCGGACCTGCCGGCGATGGAGGGTGCCGTGCCCGCCGAACAACGGACGCTTCGTCCCGTCGCGATCATCGCGACCCGCAACGGGGCTTTCTCCGGCAAGGTCGTGCTGGAATCGTCGGCGCCAATCCAGGGCGCCCGCGCCGCGCTCGGTCCGTTGGTCGGCCCCGGCGGCGCGCTGCCGCCGGCCGCCGCGCAGGTCCGCTTCGCCGTGCCGTTCGAGTCGGGCGCCGGCGGCCCGTCGGGGCCCGAGGTGCTGCTGGAGAAACCGCCATCGGCAACCGTCGCCTCGGCTCGCGCAGGCCATCTGCTGCCGATCTGGGTCACCGTCCGCGTTCCCAAGACGGCGCGCGCGGGCCGATACGCCGGCGAACTGACCGTGCAGGCCGAGGGACTGTCCGCCACGCGCGTGCCGGTGTCGGTGGAGGTCAGCGATTTTGCGCTGCCCGATCCGCAGAACTTCCGCACCTGGTGCGACGTGGTGCAATCGCCGGACACGCTGGCGCTGGAATACGGCACGCCGCTGTGGTCGCCCCGTCACTGGGAGCTGATCGCCCGTTCGTTTCAACTGATTTCGGGGAGCGGCAGCCGTATGCTCTATGTGCCGCTGATCGTCCGGACAAACCTCGGCAATGAACAGTCCATGGTCCGCTGGATTTCAAAAGGCGACAAACTCGAGCCGGACTACGCGATCTTCGACCGTTACCTGGAGACGGCGCTCCAGCATCTGGGCGCGCCCAAACTGATCGTGTTCTGGGTCTGGGACATCTCGATGTCGCAACGCTCGCTGCAGCGCGGTCTGTGGGGCGACGCGCAGGGCGGGCAGCGCACGCGCGAATTGCGCGAAGAGCTGCAAGGCAAGGGTCCGCGCGTCACGCGGTTGAATCCGGCCACGGGTGAGACCGATATGGTCTTTCTGCCCCGCTACAGCGAGGCCGCCGGCAAGGCACTCTGGCGTCCGGTCGCCGCCGAACTGCGGCGCCGTCTCGCCGCGCGGGGATTGGACAAAACGATGATTCTCGGCATGGTCTCCGACCTGCAGCCGGACAAGGAGGATGCCGAGGCGCTGAAGGACATCTGGGGCGGCCTGCCCTGGACCGCGCAGTGCCATCCCGCGCTGTTCCGCGGCAAACCGGCGCGGGACAACCGCATCGTCTCCGGCATCGCGGACCTCGGCTATCTGGCGCATGTGTACGCCATTTCCTTCCAGGTCAACCCGGCGCTGGGCCGCCGGTATGGCTGGCAGTCGCCGACGCTGGACAACCACTATTACCGCGGCCGCGAGCTGCTCGGACCGGCCCTCGACGTCCGGCATCATCCGGAATTCGCGCTGACGGGCGGACAGCGCGGCGTCGGCCGCATCCCCGGTGACTTCTGGCCGGTGGTGCGGGACGCGCGCGGCCGGCGCATGGGACGCGTCATGGACCGCTATCCGGAAAACCTCTGGCGCAACCTCGACATCCTGTCCTGGTTCCTGGCGCCCGGGCCGGATGGCCCGGCCGCCACCACGCGCTTCGAGCATCTGCGCGAAGGCCTTCAGGAATGCGAAGTCCGCGTCTTCCTGGAATCCGCGCTGCTCGACGCCCGGCAGCAGGCGCGGCTGGGACCCGACCTCGCCCGGCGTTGCCAGGAAACGCTGGACGCGCGCCAGATCGCAATGTGGCGCACCGTGTGGAACAACGAGAACGAGCTGAAGGCCATCGGCCATGTGGACACCGGACGCAATCCCGAGGAGGGGCTTTGGAAAGCGCTCGGTGAACAGAACCCGTCGCTGCCCGCCTTCTTCAGCGGCGAGGCCCGCCAGATGCGCATGGAGAGCCAGCGCGCCGGCGCGCAGTGGTGGCTGGAGGGCTGGCTGGACCGGAATCGCGCCTATTTCGGAATCGCGGCGGAGGCGCAGCGCCGGCTGAGCCCATGAAACAAAACGGCGGGGTGAACGGCGCGGCGGAGGCTGCGACGTCCGCCCGGAGACCGACCATCGCACGGGAACGCAACCCAAAGGACCAACGAATGAACGCTCGACTGCAAAAGCTGATCTTCGGCTCGATGCTGGCGGCGCTGTCCGCCCGGTCCGCGGAACTGACGATATTCCCCTATCCCGTGCTCGACTTCGCACGCAGCGCGCCGGCCGACGGAGCGGTTCCGCCGCTGCTGATCGTGGGCTGCCGCAACGGCGCGTTCTCGGGCGCGGTGGCGGTCGAGTCCGCCGAACCGATCCGCGGCTTGCGCGCGGTGCTGCGGCCGGCGACGGCCGCGGCCGGAGGCCGCAGCCTGCCGGCCGGTCCCAGCGACCTGGTGAAGATCCGTTACGCCGTTCCGTGGTCCGGCGGCGAGGGATTGCCGCCGGGACTCGACGTGCTGCTGGAAGCGCCGCCCGGGGAAATCGCCGTCGCCGGCAAGAACGCCCGCATCGGCGTCTGGGTTACGATCACGACGCCCGAGAACCTGCCGCCCGGCTCGTACCTCGGGACCCTCGCCATCGCGGCCGACGACGCCGCCGAACGCACCGTGCCGGTTGAATTCCGCGTCGCCGACTGGGCGCTGCCGCCGCCGACGCAGTGGCGCACATGGATCGAGATGATGCAATCGCCGGACACGCTGGCGCTCGAATACGGGGTGGAACCCTGGTCCGACCGCCATTGGGAGCTGATCGCGCGCAGCTTCCGGCTGATGAGCGTCAGCGGCACCGGCACGGTATACGTGCCCGTGCTGCGGCAGACCAATCAGGGCAACGAGCACGGGATGATCCGGTTCGTGCGCGGGCGCGACGGCGCCCTGCGCCCCGATTTCTCGATCATGGAGCGCTACCTCGATGTCGCGCAGCGCGAGCTGGGCACCGTGAAGCAGGTCGTCATCTATCTGTGGGACGCCTATCTCGCGACGGAGCATCGCGGCCGGCGGCTGGACGAGGAGCCGAAGGTGACGGCGCCGGAAGGCTCCTATGAATACGGCAACCAGATGCGCGCCTGGCGGCAGTGGAAGCTGCGTGCCGGCGGCGTCATGGTCACGATTGTGGACGCGGCGACCGGGGCCGTCGAGGAGGGCTGGTTCCCGCCGTATTCGGACGAGCGCAGCGAGGCCATCTGGAAGCCGTTCTTCACCGAGCTGCGCGAGCGGCTGCGGCGGCGGGGGCTGGAAGACCAACTGTTGCTGGGCACGATTACCGATCTGGAACCTTCCAAGGACGATGCGAAGTTTCTCGAGCAGGTCTCCGGAGGCATCCCCTGGGTCGCGCATTCGCACTACTGCCGCATCGCCGGCTCCCCCCACCCCAACAAGGCGCTGGGCGGGGTGGCCAGCGTCGCCTATGAGGCGCACGCCTATGGCCTGATCTACAACGTGAACCCGGAGCTCAGCCGCGGCACGGGCTGGCGGCTGCCCGCCTTGAGCGCATACCTTTGCCGGTTCGGGCTGCTGAATGGCCACCCGCTGCGCGTGCGCCAGATGCCCGAAGTCAACATCACCGGGCGCCAGCGGGGCGTCGGCCGGTTGGGGGGCGACTTCTGGAACGTGATCCGCGACGCGCGCGGCCAGCGCCGGGGCCAGGTTTTCAGCCGCTATCCCCACAATCACTGGCGCGGCCTCAACATCAACAACTGGTTCCTGGCGCCGGGACCGGACGGGCCCGTCGCCACCGCGCGTCTGGAGAACCTGCGGGAGGGCGTACAGGAGTGCGAAGCGCGCATCTATCTGGAGGAGGCGCTGCTCGACGAGGCAAAGCGCCTGCGGCTCGGCGACGAACTCGCCGGCCGCATCCGGGCCGCGCTGGACGAGCGCCACCTCGCGATGTGGCACAGCTACTGGCCGGACCCGGAACAACTCAAGCTCATCGGCCGCATCGAGGGCCGCAGTATGCATGAGGCCATCTGGGGCGGGCTCGGAAAGGCCGGGGTCAAGCTGCCCGGCTTCTGGGATGGCGCAGCCCGCGCGCTGCGCGACCGCTACGAACGGGAGGGAACGCAGTGGTTCGCCCAATCGGACTGGCAGGGCCGTGCCCTGACCCTTTACCAATTGGCGGGAGAAGCGCGGGCCGCGCTCCAATAACACCGTGCGGGCCTGCCGCTCCAGCCGCCAACCGCACCCAGGATGACCCGGCCCATCCCATGGCACTTCGTCGTCGCCCGGCAATCCGCGCCGCCCCCGGTTCGCAGCCGCGGCACACGGAAAGCGGCGCGCGGCCGGCGGGCGCCGGCGGCCGCGCTGGCCGCGCTGATCGCCGCGCTGACGGCGGCCGCGTCCGCCCGCGCCGAGACGGCGCCACGCCCGCTGCCGCCGGCTTCGGCGAAGCACCTGCCGCGCTGGCGCGGATTCAACCTGCTCGACAAGTTCGACATCACCTGGAGAAACCGCCCCTTCCGCGAGGAGGACTTCGCGCTCATCGCCGAGTTCGGGTTCAACTTCGTCCGGCTGCCGATGGACTACCGTGCGTGGATTGTCGAAGGCGACTGGCGGCAGCTCGACGAAACCGTTCTCGTTGAAATTGACCAGGCGGTCGCGTGGGGCGGTCGCTACGGCCTGCACGTCTGCCTCAACTTCCACCGCGCGCCCGGCTATCGCATCGGGGCGAATGACGAGCCGAAGAACCTCTGGCGCGACGACGAGGCGCTGGACGTCTGCGCGCTGCACTGGGCCGCCTTCGCCCGCCGCTACCGCGGCATTCCGAACGAGCGGCTCAGCTTCAACCTCATCAACGAACCGCCCCCCGAGGTGGACGGGCCGACCTACGCGCGCATCGTGCGCCGGCTGCTCGAGGCAATCCGCGCCGAGGATCCCGACCGGCTCGTTATCTGCGACGGCCTCGCCGGCGGGACCTTCCCGTGCGCCGATCTCATCCCGCTCGGTGTCGCACAGGCGGGGCGCGGCTATGTGCCGCTCGGCGTCACGCATTACGGCGCGGACTGGGTGGACGGATCCGGCGATCTGCCGGCGCCGGCCTGGCCGACGACGCGCGTGAACGCGTATCTCTACGGCCCCATGAAACCGGAATTCCGGGCGCCGCTGCGCATCGCCAGCCCGTTCCGCGCGCCCGGCCGCGCCCGCATCCGGGTTGGCGTCGTTTCCGGTCCCGTCACACTGGCCGCGTTCGACGGCGAACGCCGGCTGTGGGAACACCGATTCGTCCCCGGTCCCGGCGAGGGTGAGTGGAAGCGGGCAAACCACCGGCCCGAATGGGACATCTACCAGAATCTGTACGACCGATCCTACGAGTTCGAGCTGACCGAGGAGGCCGCCGAAATCCGATGGGAACTCACGGAGGGCGACTGGATCACGTTCATGGAGTTCGGCTGGCGGCCGGCCGGCGAACCGGAGACCGCCGAGCGCATTCTGCGCCCCGGCGGCGCGGCGTGGGGTCAGCGGCAGACCGACGTGGCCTTTGCGCCGGACCATGTCGATCGGCCGTTTCGCACGAGCGCGATGATGGACCGCGAATGGCTGCGCGCCGAATTCGTCGAGCCGTGGCGCGCGCTCCGGGAGAAAGGCGTCGGCGTGATGATCGGAGAGTTCGGCGCCTACCGCCACACGCCGCATGACGTGGTCCTGCGCTGGATGCGCGACAACCTCGAAAACTGGCGCGAGGCCGGATTGGGCTGGGCGCTCTGGGAGTTCCGCGGACCTTTTGGCGTGATCGACAGCGACCGTGCGGACGTCGAGTACGAGGAGTTCCGCGGGCACCGGCTCGACCGACGGATGCTCGAGCTGCTGCAACGGTATTGACGGCCGCGTTCAGACGCGCGCCGTAACCGCATAGTACGGCAGATCCGGGATCGGACGCGACGCGACCTCGCGGAACCCGGCGTCGCGCAGCAGCGTTTCCGTCTGGCACACCTCGAAGACACCGGCCGACGGATTGAAGAGCATCATGTTGAGCGAGAATAACGCGGCGAAGACCGGCCGGGCGCCGCCTTCCTCGACCATCAAGTCAATCACCGTCGCCGGCGCGCCGGCCGGCAGCGCGGAGCGCATTTTCGCGAACAGGGCCGCGGCGGACGCCGGCGTTTCCTGGTGCAGCGCGCCGCAGAAGAGGATCGCGCCGGCCGGCGGCAAGGGGTCGCGCCGGTAATCGCCGGGATGAAACGCGATGCGGTCCGCCGCCGGCGAACCGCTCGTCAATTCGCGGGCAACCTCAAGGACCGGCGGCAGATCGAACTGCGTCACGCGCAAGCCGGACCGTTCCTCGGCCAGGCGCCGACTGAAGGTGCCGGGACCGCTGCCGACATCGAGCAACGGGCCGCGCTCCGGCAGGGCCACCGCCGGCGCGATGGCCGCGGCCATCGCGCCGGCGCGGCTATGCATGCCCAGGACGAACCGCCGCGTGCGCGCCGGATCGCCGCCGAGGTGCGCCGCGGGCGGAACCGCCGGCGCCCCGTGCCGCACGCTCTCGGCGAGGGCGCCCCACACCGGATACAGGTCGCGGTTGAACCGCAAGGCCTCGATCAGACACGTCGGGCTGTCCGTCCGCAGAAACGGGGCGGCCTCCGGCGCGATCTCAAAGCGTCCGTCCCGCTCCCGCAACACGCCCATCCCCGCCAGCGCGCGCAACAGCGCGGCGGTCTGCCGCGGCGCCGCGCCGACGGACCGGGCGAGTTCCTCGGCGGCGAGAGGCTCCCGGCTCAACCGCTCGAACAGTCCCAGCTCGACGCCCGCGCCCAGCGCGGCGGCGCGCCAGTAGCCGGTGGCCAGATCCATCATCTGCTGCATCGTCCAGGGCATGGAAACTCCGGGGCGTTCGCGTTCAACCGGGCGGCGCCGCGCGCGCCGCATAGAGCCGGAAGATCATCAGATCCACGACCGGCTGGGCCAGAATCAGTTTGGACCGATATAGCGACCGGCCGATGCCGCCGGGACGCGTGTCGTCCACTTCGGCCAGTTCGCTTTCCACCTGCAGCACGCGGTCGCCCGACCGCACGCGGAAGGCGACCCGCAGATCGTCGCGGTCCCGGGCGCGCAGCCCCACCAGGTCGTAGACAGTCCACTGTTCGGCGAACAGCGCGACAGGCAGCACCGGACCTTCGCGCGGGCGCTCATCCTCGAATTGCACGCCGACGACGGACTGGTCGCTGTCGGTCAGGATGATGGAGATCGGATAGGGCGGCTGTATCTCGCGCTCGAGGGCGAAGGCGTTCAAACTTCGGCTGGGGAAGGCGGGATGCAAGAGCGGCCGGCCTGGCGGCAACTCCGCGCTCCACATCCGGGCCAAATCGCGCGCGGGCATCAAGTAGGGCGTCTTTTCCAGGATCATCAGGCTCGGATCGGGCGCGAGGTTGACCGCGGCGGTGCCGCGTGCGCCGATCAGCACCCCCAGTTCGCGCATCGCGGCGCTGCCGGCGTGCGCCGGCACGTTCCAGCCCGGGGCCAAGCGGAGCCCGACCGCCGTGGACGTCTGCGGTGCGCGCGCCGGCGGCGGACCGGTGCGGCGCGGCGGTAGGCCCCGTCCGTCGTCGCGCACGCCCAGCGTCAGAATCCATTGCCGCGCATAGGTGATCAGGCGATACGCCTGTTCCGCGTACTTCCTTCCATTCGGATCGGCGGGCGCCGCCCGTTGATAGGCCTCAAACGAGTCCGCGGCGCGCTGCGCATGGCGCTCGATGCGCGGCAGCAGACTGCGATTGGCGGTGCGGTCCTTTTCGAAATCCTTGAAGAGTCGTATCGCCTCGTTGAAGTCCTGCACGGCGGCGGCCAGCAAGGGATGTGTCGTTGCCGAGCTGTCCGGCCCGGCCGGCGGCCGCACCGGAACGCCGGGCAGATCCGAGGGCGACGGCTCGATCGGCGGCGACGGCTCCCCAGACGTCGATCCCGGCGGCGCCGCTGAATTCGAATCGCGCCCCCGTTCCCCGCCCGTCGTTCGCACGCCAACCCGGCGGAATGGACCGGACACCGCGGCCGGCCCTTCACGCTGACTGTACAGCGACGCCGACTGAAACTGGGGCCAGACCCCGTAATAGAAGCCCGCTCCGGCCGCGGCCAACGCAATGATCAGTCCCAGTGAAAAGCCCCGGCGCGCGGCGCGCGGACGGTGCAACCGCGCAATGCGCCGGTGGAGGTTGGGCGAGACGACCACGCGTTGCCGCGCCAACGACGTCGCTTCACCATTTTCCGCCGCGCTCGCCGCCGGCAGGCCGGAGCGATCGAACACCGGCGGCGGCTGAACCACCGGCGCCTGCGGCACAGCGGCGGCCCGGGCGCGACGGCGGCCGGCCATCGCGCTCCGCCGCACCGTGGCCGCGCCGGGCGCCGGCCGCGGCGCGGCGGGCGGCCGCCCGCTGCGTACCGCGGCCAGATCGGCCAGCGCGGCATCCCAGGACGCCGGACGCGCGGCCGGGTCCTTCGCGGTCAACCGTTCCAACAGCCAGACTGCGGCGTCGGATACGCGCGGGCGAACGTCGCGCGGATCGGGCAAAAAACCGGTCACGTGGCGGCTGAGCGATTCGGCGTCGGAGCTGTCGCCGAAGGGGACGCGACCGGTGAGCAGGTGGTGCAGCAAGGCGCCCAGCGCGTAGAGATCCGAGCGGAAATCCGCCGCGCCGCCGGGGATCGCCTGCTCCGGCGCGGCATAGTGCGGGGCTTGGCGGCGGCGCGGAGCGCTCGCGCCCTGGGCGGCCGCCACGGCGCCGAGGACCCGCGCCAATCCCAGATCGGCGACGCGAACGACGTCCTGTCGGTCAATCCAGACATTTCCCGGGGTCAGGTGCCCGTGATAGAGGCGCGCCCGCTGCCACGCATAGGAGAGCGCAACGCCCACCCCCTGGGCCAGCAAGAGCGCGTCCGGCTCCGAAAGCGGGCCGCGCGCCGCCAGCGCGCCGAGGGTGTCGCCTTCGATGAATTCCGTGACGTAGAACGGCCGCCCCCCTTTGAGACCGACCTCGAGCACGGGCACCAGGCCCGGATGCTGCAATGAGAGCAGACGATCCGCCTCTTCCAGGAAGAGCCGCGCAACGGGTCCGTCGCTGTCCGGAATGGACGGCAGCACTTTGACGACGGCGATTTTGCCGTCGCTGCGGCGGCGCGCTTTCCAGACTTCGTCGGCCAGGTCGCCAGCCGGCAAGGTCTCGATGAATTCGTAGTTCGATAACTGAAGGATCATGGTCCGCCGTGGCGCCATCCGGCCGGTCCGGACCGGCGGCCTTCGCAACGCTGCCGCGCATCATAAAGCAACCGCCGCGGCGCGCAATCCGCGAGTTCGCCACGCTCCGCGATTGCGCTGCGCGATTCGAAGGGCTACGTTCTTACTCATGCGTTCCGGGTCCCGGTTCCTGTCCCTGTTCATCCTGGCGATCCTCGCGCGTGCCGCCGCCGCGCAGACCGCGCCAGCCGCCGGCGCCGCCGACGAAATTCGTCGCTTGGCCGACGGCCTGCACGCCCGCGGCATGGACGACCTCGCGATTCCGGAATACCAGCGGTTGATCCGCGAGCACCCCGACTATCCCCAGCTCGACCTGGCGCTGTTCCGGCTGGCCGAATCGTTCCGCCGCACGGGCCGCGGGCCGCAGGCCGAGTTCTTCTACCGCCGGCTTGCCCGCGACTACCCGAATAGTCCCTACCGCGCGCGCGCCGACCTACAACTCGGCGACCTGCTGGAGGAGGCGGGTCGGACGGCCGACGCCGCCGCGGCGTTCGAGTCCGCCATGGCGGGGGAGCCGCCGCCCGAACTGGCTGCGGCGGCGGGCTACCGTCTCGGCCGGGCCCGCCGCGCCCTCGGCGACGCCGGCGCCGCGGAGCGCGCCTGGCGCGCCGTCCTGGCCGCCGCGCCGGACACCCCGTTCGCGAGTCTCGCCGCCATTGAACTGTCGGAACTGCTCGACGCCGGCGCGCCCGAACGCCGCGACGAGGCGCAGCGCCTGCTGACCGTCGTCGCCGCCAGCGCCACCCCGGAAACCGCGGCCGAGGCGCTGGCCCGCCTGTTTCGCCGCCGGTACGAGCGCGGCGAGTTTGCGGAGGCGGCGGCGCGCTTCGACGAATTACAGCGACGCTTTCCGGCGTCCGCGCACACCGCCGCACTGCTCCGACCGGCCGCCTGGGCGCGCCTGCGCGCGGGCCGGCCGGCCGACGCGCTGGAACTTGCACGCGCGGCACTGGACGCCCCCGCACCGGAAGCTGCGGACGAGTGGCTGTACCTGCGCGCCAACGCGGAACGCGCGCTGCCGGACGCCGCTGCGGCTTCTGAATCCTATCGCCTCCTGATCGAGCGCCATCCCGATAGTCGTTTTGCCGCGGCCGCCGCCCGGGAGTGGGCCCTGCTCGCCTATCAGCGGCGCGAGTACGCCGAGGCCATCCGCCGCGCCCGTCTGGTCCGGCCCACGCCTGAAACGGACGACGATATCGAGTGGCTGCTGGGCGAATCGCAGGCTGCCCTGGGGCAGAGCGACGCGGCGCTCCAGCATTTCCGGCGCCTGGCGGAGGCCTCGCCGACGGGTCCTCGCGCCGCCGACGCCCTCTACCGCGTCGGCCGCATCCTCCAGGAACGCGAGGATTGGAGCGGCGCCGCAGCCGCCTATCGAAAACTCGCCGGGGAGCATCCCGACCACGCGCTCGCGCCCGCCGCGCGCGCGGCTGCGGCTTACGCGTTCGCCCGCCGCGATGCATGGACGGACGCGCTCGCGGAATGGACCGCGCTGGCGGAGCGGCACCCCGACGATCCGCTTGCGGAGGAAGCGCGCTTTCGCAAGGCCGCCGCGGAGCTGCGGCTGGGACGGGATGCGGCGGCCCTCGCGAGCTTTGACGACTTATTGCGCCGCCACCCCGCGACGCGGTTCGAGGTCGAGGCGCGCTACTGGCGCAGCGTCCTGCTCGAACGGCGCGGGGATGCGGCCGGGGCCGAGGCGGAACTGCGAGTCGCGGCCGAACGCCATCCCGACCCCGAATGGTCCGGCCGGATTGACCATCGCCGCGCCGCGCTGCTTCAGCGACTGGGCCGCATGGACGAAGCGGAGCGCCTTCTGAAACGGCTGCTGGAGACGCCGGCGCGCGCGGACCTCGCGCCTGAACTGCTCGAATGGCTGGCGCGACGCGCGCTCGAGGCGGGCGACGCCGGGGCGGCCACGCGCGCGGCCGCCCCGCTCGCCGGGCCCGCCGCGCCGCCGACCTGGCGACCGGTGGGCGCCTACCTGCTCGGCCGCGCGCACGAGGCCGCGGGACGGAAGAAAGAGGCCGCGCTGCAATACGAAATCGCCGCCGGCGCACCCGCCTTGACGCGCGACCGCGCCGACGCGCTCTACCGCTGGGCCGTCCTGCTGGCCGAGGCGAACGACCTCGATGGCGCCTATCGCCGTTTCACCGAACTCGCGGAGCAGACCGCCGGCGCCGAGGCGCTGCCGGACCTGCGCGCCCGCGCCCTGCGCGGCCTCGCGGATCTCGCCGAGCGGCGCGGCCGCTGGGATGAGGCGGCCCGATTGCACACCGCGGTCGCCGTGTTGTTCGACGATCCGGAACTTACCCCGGACAGCCTGCGCCGCGCCGCCGAGTGTTTCCGCCGCCTCGGCGCCGAGGAACGCGCCGAACAATTGCTGCGGGAACTGGCCGAGCGCTATCCGGAACGGCGCTGACCCATCCGGCACGCCCGGCCGTTTCCAAGGATTGGAAACGCCGGCCCTCCCGGTTTCCAAGGCTTGGAAAACTCGTCTTAGTCGCCCGCGTCAGGATCGGCCGGCGGCGACAGGCGGCCGGCCAGCGCCTCGGCCTCGGCGCGGATTTGCGGCGCGACGGATGCCGACGGCAGGACGGCGATGCGGTCCAGCATCGAACGCGCCGACGCGGCATCTCCCTGCCCTGCATAGGATCGCGCTGCGTCGAGCCACCGTTCCGCGGCCAGCGCCGGGGCGCCGGCGCGCGAGGCGGCCCCGGCGGCGCGCGCAAAGGCCGGCGGCACGCGGCGCGGCAGGCCGGCCAAGCCCCACAGTTCCGCTTCGCGCGCATATGCGGCGGCGGCCACGGCGAATTGTCCGCCGCTCTCCGCCAGGCGGCCCGCTACGTTCTCGATCCGGGCGCGCGCCGCCGGCTGACCTTCCCCCTTCCCCAGCACGCGGCGCGCCGCCGTCAGCCCAGCCTCCGCGGACGCGAGGTCCGCGCGAGCGATCGCCATCTCGGCGCGCAGCGCGTGCATTTGGGCCTCGAGCTCGGGGCGGCGCGCGGCACGAGCGGCCGCGAGCGCGCGGTCGGCGGCGGCCGCGGCGTCCGCGCCATCGTCCAGCGCGCGCAGCAACGCCGCCTCCAGCGCAAGCGGGTCCGCGGCGGAGCGTCCGGCGCGCTCCAGATCGCGACGGGCGGCGCGCGCGGTCGCCAGCGCCGCGGCGAGATCGCCGGTCTCGGCCTGACAGACCGCCAGGTTATGCGCGAGTGCGCCGGCCGACTCGGGATCGCCCAGCGCCTCGGCGCGGTCGAGCGCCGCCCGGTAGAGCGGCAGCGCGCGCGCCGCGGAAACGCGGCGGTGCGTCAGCATCGCGGACCGCGCCAACCGGGCCACTTCGGGATCGACCGCCCGCGGCGCGGGCGCCGGCGTGCGGCAGCCGGCGGCGAGCACGGCGGTCGCGATAACGGCACGAGCCGCCGCCTTCACGGCACGCCCTCCCGCGCGGCCGGCGGCGGCGCCGGCGGCGTCAGCAGCTCAATCGGCGGCGGCCGGTTCATGTAGGCGCGCAGAAACCAATGCGCCTGCAATCCCGCAAGCAGCTGCTCCGCCTCGCGCAGCGTCGCCTGCGTCTGCAGCACCAGGCCCGGCACGTCTCGCAACTCGCCGCGGACGGTGTCCGCTGTTTCCGGCAGCGCGGCGGAGGCGCGGCGGACATCCTCGAGAATGGCGTCCACTTTCTTCAGCGAAACCGACAACTGCGCCGTCATTTCGCGGACGCGCTCCAGAATGCCTTCGATCTCCCGCGCCATCGCGGGATCGCGCAGCAGGCGGCCCACGCTGCCTTCGCCGCGTTCGACGCCCTCAAGCAAGGAGCGCACGGCGGCGATCGAACGCTGCAACTCGCCGTCGCGGTCGCGCAGGTCCGCGGCGACGCCGCGGAATTCCGCCAGCGTGCGCTGCGCCTCTTCAATCGTCGGCACAACCGCCGCCTGTACCTGCTGCACGACCTGCTGAAGCATTTCCATTATCTCGGTGTCCTTGCGGACCGGCAAGACGGCATCATTCGGCGGCAGCGGCTCGCGGACACCCGCGGTAATTTCGATGTACGAATCGCCGGCAATGGCGAATTTCTTCTTTACGATGGCCACGGAATCCGTGCGGATATAGCGCAGGAATTGACCCCGCACCCGGAGCAGGGCGTGCATCGCCCCCTCGGCGTCCACGATGATGCGGTCCACCGACCCGATGGCGGTGCCGAGCAGTTGGACGCCGGAACCCTTTTGCAGCCCGAACGTGCCTTCCTCGGGAAATGTGATGCGGATTTCGTAGGACGGCTCGAACCACTGCTGGGCCCGGCCGACGAACACGATGCCGACGGCAATCAACAGGAGCGCCAGTAGCGAGAAAAGACCCGCGATCTCGTTGGCATAGCGGAACCGAAACGGCTTGCGATAGCTGTCCATGGCGTTGCGTGATTGTGAACGGTCGGCTCCTTCGAATCAACCCCTCACTCCCCGGTCTCCGGAAACCCGCCGACGGCCGCGACGGCGCCGGGGGCGGATGAGAGGGCGAACGACGCGGGGGCCCGCGCCGTGATCCACAGCACGCCGGCGCCCCGCGCGCGCGCGGCGTCCACGGCGGCGGCCAGGGCGGCAACGTGGACCGCGGCGGCTCGCCGCTCCGGAAATTCAAGCAGGAGCAGGGCGGGCGCGCCGAGCAGCGCGCGAACCCACTGGGCCCGCTGCAGGTCGCGCGGATCGGTCCAGGCCGCGCGCGTGCCGGGCAGTCGCGCCAGACCGAATGTGCGCGCCAGGCGCTCCGCCTCCGCGCGCAGTTCGGCATCCGGACGCCGCGTATGATGGCGCTGCGCCAGAAGGACGTTCTCGTCCACGTCGAGGTTGCTGACCCAGGCCGCGCCCTCGAATACGCGGCCGATCCGCGCGCGCCGCCGTTCCGCCTCGGCCGGCGGCAACTCCCGCCAGTCCGCGCCGTTGAAACGCACGACGCCTTCGGGCGGCGGCTCGATGCCGCAGACGGCGTCGCCGAACGCGCGGACGCGGCGCCCGTCGTCGCCGCCGGCCCGCAGGAAAACGCACTCGCCGGCTCCGACGCGCAGCTCGAGCGGAGGCTCCTGGCCCCATCGGACCGCCGTCATTTCGAGTATGGTCGCCGTCGAGCTCATAGGTACGTCAGGATGGAAACGAACGCCGAGACGATAAAGAGCGCCGCGACGGAACGGGTGACCGCTCGCGATGCGGCCTGCGGCACATCGGTCAACGATCCGCGCACCGACAACCCCTCGTCCGCGCAGATAACGGCCATCAGCCAGCCCGGCGCAAGCGATTTGGCCAGCAGGTTCAACACGTCCGCCGGGTTCATCGCGCCGAACACGCTGTCGAGAAACGCGCCGACCGGCCCCATCTGCGCGCCCAGCAGCCATCCGCCCAGAAATCCGCTCGCCAGCGAAAGGGCGATAAACAGCACCGTCAGACACAGCACCGAAAGCGCGGAGCCCACGGCCCGCGGCAGCACGAGGTAGGCCATCGGATCGAGACCCTGCGCATCGAGCACGGACACCTCGCCGGCGACGCGCATGGAAGCCAGTTCCGCCGCAATCGCCGTCCCGCTGCGGCCAATGACAATGAAATTGACCAGCAGCGGGCCGAGCTCGCGCACGATGGCGGCGACCAGCAACGGGCCGACCAGCGCCGACTGCCCCGCGTGTGCCAGCCATACCTTCGCCTGCAACACCACCGTCAGACCGACCGCGACCGCAACGATACCGATGAAACGCGCCGCAAAGACTCCGGTGAACAGCAACTGGCGCGCAAGCACGTTGCGCGTCGTCCGGGGCCAGCGGCTCCGGCGCACGGCCAGGCCCAACAGCCCCGCGGACAGCGCCGCGAGGCGAAGGCTGCGGTGCCACCCTTCGCGTGTGGCCGCACCGATGCGCGCCAATCGGTTCATGCCGATCCCGTCCGCATCGCCAGTCCGTTCGAAGTTCCGCCGCGCGGGTTCAGGAACCCATCTGCTGCATCGCCTTCGCCAGCCGCTCCTGCGCCTGGCGCACCGCGGGGTCGCCCATATACGGCATGGTTTTGAACATCGCGCCGGCCATTTTCGAGAACGCCGCCTGGGCGCGTTCCTCCCCCTCCTTCAACTCCTTCGGTCGGCGATTCGAATCCTTCCATTCCGGATGCCGTTCCCGGAGCCGCTTCACGCGTGGCGCGAGCCGCTCCACGTCATTCGCATACGCGTTGATGGCGGCGGCCACGGTTTTGGCGTTGTCCGCCTTCTCCAGGGCGGCGAGGTAGTTTTCGACCGCGCGAATCTGGTCCTGCTGCAACCGCCGCGCTTCCGCAACGCCCCCGCCGCCGCATCCGGTGAACAGCCCGCCCACCGCCAACAGCGACACCGCCGCCATCGCGACCCGCACCCGCATACCGTTCATCGTCCCGCTCCTCTCCCGCCGTTCGGCGATCCGACACCGCGCAGCGCGCGCCGCGCTCTGCCGCACTATACCACACCCGCGCGCCCGGCCGAAATCGCGGAAGGAGGGCCGCCGCCGGAATCCGATTGCGTTCGTTGCGCGGCTTTCGCACACTATCCTCATCCAACGATGAACGACGACACGCCTATCTTTCTCGTGGGTTTCATGGGCACCGGCAAGACGACCGTGGGCCGACGGCTGGCGGAGCGGCTGGGATGGCCGTTCGTGGATTTGGACGCCGAGATCGAGGCTCGTGCCGGGAAGCCCATCTCCGCGATCTTCCGCGATGACGGCGAGCCGCACTTTCGCCGGCTCGAACGCGAAGCCGTGCAGAGGATCGCCGCCCGGCGCGGCGTCGTTGCCGCCGCCGGCGGCGGCGCCGTCCTCGACCACCGCAATACCGCCGATCTCCTTCGCGCCGGCCTGCTCGTATGCCTGACGGCCCGGCCGGACGTCGTGCTGGCCCGAGTGCGCGAGGAATCGCACCGCCCGCTGCTCGAGCAGGGCGACAAGGAACGGCGCATTGCGGAACTGTTGGAGCAACGGATGCCGCTCTATCGCGCGCTGCCCTGCCGAGTGGACACCTCGGACCTTTCGCCGGAGGAGGTCGTGGCACGGGTGCTCGCCATTTGGCGAGCCGGCGTGGAACGCGGCCCGACCGGGACAACCGCATGAAAGAAATTACGGAGACAGAGCTACTGGAATGCGCGAGGACAGCGGCAGAGGCTGCGGGCCGCCACGCGGCCGAGAACCGATCCCGCCGCACAGAAACCACGCGCCGTGTGCGCAATGACGTCAAACTGGTGCTCGATGTCGAATGCCAGCGCGTCGCCGAAGCGATCATCCACGGGGCCTTTCCCGACCATGCGATTCTGGGCGAGGAAGGCGAACGGCCGCGGGCCGGCGCCGACTACGAATGGATCGTGGACCCGATAGACGGAACGGTCAATTTCTCGCATGGACTGCCGGTGTGGTGTTCCTCGGTGGCGGTCCGGCGCGGCCCAGAGGTGATGGCCGGCGCGGTCTTCGCGCCCGACCTGGGCGATCTGTACACCGCGACCCGCGGCGGCCCCGCTCTGCGCAACGGCGAACCGATCCGCGTCTCGGACATTGCCGACCCGGCGGAAGCCGTAATGGCCACCGGCCTGGCCGCGAAGACCGGGGATCGGATCACGTCCTACGGCGTATTTCGAGCGTTGACCCTTCAGTTGCAGCGCGTCCGTATCATGGGCGCCTCGGCGGTGGACATCTGCCATGTCGCCGCCGGCCGGATCGAAGGTTACGTCGAAACCAGCATTTATCTGTGGGATGTCGCCGCCGCCGGCCTGATTGCCCGGCGCGCCGGCGGCCGTACCGAGATCCTGGAGGAACTGGGCGGCCACCGTATGCGATTCCTGGCCACCAACGGACATATCCATGACGCGGTCCGCGCGGTCATCGTGGAGACACTCGCGCGACGCCGGATGCGCCGGCCCCGACGCGCCGCGGAACCCCGGAGAATCACCCCATGAATCTGGCCGTCATCGGTTCCGGACGCGGCAGCAACTTTCAGTCGCTGCTTGATGCCGTGCGCGCCGGTCGCCTGGACGCGCGCATCGTCTGCGTGCTCTCGGACAACGCAGATGCCTACATCCTCGACCGCGCACGCGCCGCCGGTGTGCCGGCGTTTGCCGTGGACTGCGCGCCCTTCCGCACCAAGCTCGAGGGAGCCGGCGAACACCGGGTCCTGGAGCTGCTGCGCGCGCACGGGGCCGACACGATCGCGCTGGCCGGCTTCATGCGCATCGTGAAACCGGGTCTACTGCGCGCCTACCCCGGCCGCATCGTCAACATCCATCCCTCGCTGCTGCCCGCGTTTCCCGGCCTGCTGGCGTGGAAGCAGGCGCTCGATTACGGCGCGAAGGTCGCCGGGTGCACGGTGCACTTTGTGGATGAAGGCATGGACACCGGACCGATCATCATCCAGCGCGCGGTGCCGGTGCTGGACGACGACACGCCGGAGACCTTGCACGCCCGCATCCAGGTCGAGGAGCACATCGCCTATCCGCTCGCGCTTCAGTGGCTTGCGGATGGACGTCTGCGCATTGAGGGCCGACGGGTGCTGGGCGCGCCCCGGTGACCGGCTGGGCGCGCCCCGCCGGGACCATCCCTTTTCCCGCCAGGCGGCTTCGCCACCCTTACGGAGCGGGCGCTTCAACCAGCCAGATGCAGTCCACGGCGGCGCTTACGGCGCCGGGGTTGCGCACGAGGGCGGTCCAGAATCGCTGGGTATCCTTCGGCGTCCAGGGGCCCAGCGAAAAAACGTGCCACTGGCCGTCGGCCAGCTTCTCCGCCTCCACGCGAACCGTCGCTCCCCCGGGATGAATGCCGAACTCCCAAGCGGGACCGGTGGCGTTATCCTTCATTTCGCCCCGGACCCGGACGTATAGCGTGTACGATTTCCCGACGCTGAAATCTTCCCCAGGGCTCAGATGATACGTCGTATGCCAGCCAGGACCGGTAATCACCGCCGCATATCCATCGCTGGCGCCGGGCACGGGCTTCCAGAAGCTCGGCGTCATATCCAGTTGGTTGGCCTGCACGAGGCGGAAAGAACCCGGCGGTGCGCCCTGTAACTCCGGCGGCAGCACCGGTCCGCCCAGCTCCTGGGCCTTGGCGGCATAGGCGGAAAGCCACTCGAGCCAGGGTGCGACCGGATGCGGATCGCAGATCGCGTTCACACCGGATTCCTTCACCACGCGAGCGAGATTGCCCGCGATGACCGTGAGATCCAGCTTCTCGCCTAACTTCGCCTCGACGGCCTTCCAAGTGGCCGAGCCCGGACCGCGCTTGGCCAGTACATACCAGACGCCCATGCTCGCATGTCGCACACGGCGCCCAAAGTCGCTATCGGCGGCCACCTTGGCCGCAGCGGCGCGCAACGGAATGATGGCCTCTGCAAGTACGTCCGGCCTCAAATACGGGATTGCCAAGTGGACGCGCCGCCCGTTGTGAAATCGCTCGGTACGGGCGGGGGCGTGTATGACGTCAATGTACTTCAGAACATCCTCTCCCGCCGGGCCGTAATAGCCCCGACAGAACTCCTCGATCAACGCGCGCCCGTCGGCCTCCAGGTCCCACATCGCCCGCGCCAATACCCACTGTTTGAGCATCGTCATGTCCGTCGCGCTGCCGAGATGGGTGCCCTGGTTGAAAATGCCGGCCGCCCCATGCTCGGCGAAGAAGCGCAGATTTGGCACGAGAGTTTCCAACTCGGCGTTCGGCTGAAGATAGTGGTCGCGGTTGCCAACGTAATGCCAGATGATCAACTTCCGGGCGATCTTCGACCATCCCTCGATATCCTCTTTGAAGGCGAGGTTCTCCGGGCTGGAGCCGTCCGCCAGCGGATGGGCGAAATCACACTCGATCGGGCAGAGCGTGATATAGACATTGTCGCGCGGCTTCAGGCTCTTCGGCGGCTTGCGCGACCATCCGTAGGCGGCCGTGCTGATGGCTGAACCGGGCCGCGCCTTCTCCACCGCCTCGGCCACGCGGTTGGCGAAACGGATCACCTGGCCTGCGTGCGATTCTTCGGCTTCGTCAATGGCGGCGCAGTCGGGGCAGCGGCAATAGTTGCCGTTGTCCATCTGGCCGACGACCACGAAGCCTGCGTCGGGGACCTCCTCAAAGGATTTCAGCACGCCGCGAACCATCGCTTCAAAGACTTTTTCATTGGAAAGGCAAGGCTGACTCGACTCGCCGCTCGTACGCTTGCCATTCACCAGCGACATCATATCCTCGGTAATCGGCATTCCGCTTTTCTGCAGTAGCCGCAGGTAGGAATGGACCAGATTGCCGACGAATCGGTAACGATCCCCCAGTTTATCAGGGCCGGGCTGGCCGGTCTTCTCCCCCAGCGACTCCCACGTCATGCCGTTGACCCGGTTCCGGGCCATCCAAAGCTTTCCGGCGGGCGACCAGAGTTCGTTGAACATTAGGTCCCGATATTCGAGACGGGGAATCTGCCGCAGATCGGTATCCGGTACCACCACCGTCTTCTGGTCCGGAACGAAGGACTCCGTCGGCGTCCACCAGCGAACGCCCAGCGAATGCAAAAAGCTGTAGACGCCATAGAGCGTGCCGCGTGGGCGTCCCCCGGCGATCACCAGCCGGTCGCCGACCGTTCGGATGACATAGCCATCCGTGCCCAGCTTCTCGTCCGCCTTGACGCCGAGCGCCTCGGCCTCGCGCCCAAACCCCAGGACGATCGCCCGGTCTGGAAGCGCTCCCTCCGAAACGCGCACCGGAAACTCGGCGCCGCTCATTTGACGAAGATGTGACGCCAGTTCTTCGGCCGCAAAACGCTCCGGCGGCGCGGCACCCTCGCCGACGACGATCGCATAATCCGTGCGCCCATCCCGTATGAGTTCCCTGCCTATCCCCGGCGTCGCGGCCGCTCCAAGTAACGTCAGCGCCACCCATCCCACGAGTCGTTGGATCCGTTTTCCAGCGTTCATCTTCCATCTCCATCGCGGGTGCCGTCCAGCGATACCCCAGCCGCCGAAGATTTGGCGCGGCCGCGCGCCGAACGCGTTGTGCTCGCAAAAAACCTGCACGCCGCCGTGCGCGCACCAATTTCAGCGCGGCCGATTAAGCACTACCTCGAGAGCGCTGTCAACGCCGTCCTTCGTTGACGAACGGACCGGCACGCCGCGACGTCGCCGATGCCGGCGGGTCGGAGCAGGGACGAGGGTAGAACACTGTTTTTTCTCGTCGCTCTCCGACGCGTGCCGTATCATAACCGCAGAAGGCGGAGAATGATCCCCGCGAACAGACAGGAGGACGCCATGTTCAAGAGCATACTAGTCTGCACGGACGGTTCCAAATACGGCGATGCTGCGCGGGAATATGGCATCCATCTGGCGAAACGCGTCGGTGCGCGGCTGGCCGGCCTGCACGTGATGGACTCGCGAATGTTGGAAGGCCCGCTGATGGCGGACATCTCCGGCTGGGTCGGCGCCTCGCCCTACGCGGCGCAACTGCCCCAATTCCGCGAGTTGCTGCGCGATAAGGCCGAAGCGATCGCTCAGGCCTTCCGTGCCCGCGCGGAGGAATTCGGCATTTCTGCCGATGTCGTGGTGCGCACCGGCCATCCGGTGCCGTTGATTGTCGAAGCGGCGCGCAAGGCCGAGCTGCTGGTCATCGGGCAGAAGGGCGAACACGCCGATTTCATCGGTGAGATGACCGGTTCGACCGCCGAGCGCGTCAGCCGTCACGCCGAGCGCCCCTGCCTCGTAACGCCGGCCGAGTTCCGCCCGATCAACCGCATTCTGGCCGCCTACGACGGCAGCGGACATGCGGGGCAGGCCCTGAAAATCGCAGCGGAACTGGCCGTCCTGTGGTCGGTGCCGCTGACGCTATTGACGGTGGACGAAAAAGGCGACGCGGACCGCATGCGGGAAGCCGCCTCGGCCGGCGACCAGTTGGCGCGCGATCACGGTGTGACTCCGGACGTCATCAGGGCGGCGGGCAGGGCCGGCGAGACGGTGCTGCGCGTGGCGGAGGAAAAGGGCTGCGACCTGATTGCCGTCGGCGCCTTCGGCCACAGCCGCATCCGCGAGTTCTTCCTCGGCAGCGCCGCCGCGCAGATCTCCGCCCGGGCGCATTGCCCGGTGCTGATGGCGCGGTGATCACGCACCGGCGCGCGAACGCAGCCAGCGCAGCAGTTCGGCCCGGACGGGATGATCCTCGCCCAGGCCGAACCCGTGGCCGCCCTTCTCGTAGATGTGCAGTTCCGCGGGCACGCCCGCGGCGCACAAGGTCTCATAGAACAGCACGCTATTGAGGGAAGGCACGCCCGTGTCGTCGTGCGCGTGGAACAGGAAGGTCGGCGGTGTTTGCGGGCCGGCGCGCCACTCCCCTGACAATGCGCGGGCGAGCTCCGGATCGGGGTCGGGGCCGAGTAGGTTGTTGCGCGAACCGGTATGGGCAACCGCGTGCACAAAGGAGATCACCGGATATCCGAGGATCAAGAACCGCAACCGCGCGGACGCCCGCTCAACCGGGTCCTCGGCGTCCGGCCGGCCGGCCTCCGGCTCCGTGGCAACCGTCATGGCCAGGTGCCCGCCCGCCGAGAAGCCCATCAGACCGATACGGTCGGGGTCGAGATTCCACTCCGCGGCACGCGAACGCACGACGCGAATGGCGCGGCGCGCATCCTGCGACGGCACGGGGTGCCGATGAGGCGCCACCCGGTAGCGGACGATGAACGCCGCAAATCCGTGCGCCTGAAGCCAGCCGCCGACTTCGACCCCCTCGTGCGTCAGGCAGATGCCTTGATAGCCGCCGCCCGGCGTGACCACCACGGCCGGCCGGCCCCGTCCGTGGCGCTCCGCCGGAAGAAAGGGCAGCAGAAAAGGCATTTCCCCGCAACGGCCGCCCGGCGGATTCGGATGCTCGGGACTCCACAACGGCACGGGGGACGGCAACAAGGTCGGTTCCATGTTCGCACTCCGGTTCATCGGCTTCCTTCAGGCCATCGAAACCCCACCGTAAGCCCAACCCGCCCCCCAGCGCAATCGTTTCTCCAACAGATCCCGGACACCGAGGAGCGGGCGCACGGCCTGCGAGCATTTCAGTATGGATTTCCAGTCAGATTGCCGACACGATCGGCCCCGCCCGATGAAAACCAACAGCTTCGATTACGACCTGCCGGTGGATCGGATCGCCCAGACGCCGGTGGAGCCGAGGGATTCCGCGCGGCTGCTCGTGCTTCGCCGTGACAACGACAGCCTCGAGCACCGCACGGTCCGCGACCTGCCCGAGCTGCTGGCGCCGGGCGATTTGCTGGTGGTCAATGACACCCGCGTCATCCCCGCGCGCGTCTTCGGCCGCAAGGCGCGCGGGGGCGGCGCGGTGGAGTTGCTGCTGCTGGAGGAATTGCCCGATGGAGACTGGGACGTGCTATTGCGCGCTCGCCGCCGACCCCGTCCGGGCGAAGCCATCCTCCTGCCCGGCGACGCGACGGCCACCTTGATCTCCGATGGAGAACTCGGCCGGGCGCGGGTGCGTATTGCGGCGCCTCAGCCCGTGCTCGACTGGATCGAGCACACCGGCACAATACCCTTGCCGCCCTATATCCGCCGCGAGCGGAACGACGCGCGTCAGGCCGGCGACCGCGAGCGTTATCAGACCGTTTACGCTGCACGGCCCGGCGCCGTCGCCGCGCCTACCGCCGGATTGCACTTTACGCCGGAACTTTTCCAACGGCTCGCCGCGCGCGGGATCGAACGCGTCGCCGTCACGCTGCACGTCGGCCTGGGTACGTTCCGGCCGGTAACCGCCGAAGACGCCGACGACCACCGCATGGAGGCCGAACGCTACGAAGTCACCGCCGCCGCCGCCGCGCGCATCAACGCGGCGCGCGCCGCCGGCGGTCGCATCGTCGCGGTCGGCAGCACCAGCGTCCGCACGCTCGAAACGGTCGCCGACGCCGACGGTCTGGCGCGCGCGGCCGCGGGGCGGTCGGACCTCTTCATTCGCCCCGGCCACCAATTCCGACTGGTGGACGCGATGCTGACGAACTTTCACCTGCCGCGCTCGACTCTGCTGATGATGGTGTCGGCGCTGGCCGGCCGCGAGCGCGTGCTGGCCGCCTATCGCAAAGCCATCGCCGCGGGCTACCGGTTCTACAGTTACGGCGACGCGATGCTGATCCTATGAGCGACCTCGCGCGCTCGAATCGGCGGGCGCCGCGGCATTGCGCTCGCAGGGCTTTCGCCGTAGTATGCGCTCGCGTGGGCAGACACCGAAGGAAGGCTGGAACGAATCGCATGAGAAACCTGTTCCGTGTGACGATCGCCGCCGCGTGCGCGGCAACCCTTGGGATCCACAGCCGTGCGGCGGCGCAGGCGCCCGACCCGGAAGCGACACTGCGCGCCGCGCTGGCCAATCCCCGGCTGCGCAATTCCGGCAGCGGCGAGGGTTTCGCCTGGCATGCCAGCAGCCAGTCGGAAATCTACCTGGACGCCTACGAGGTCTACGGCGATCCCCGCTGGCTCGAAGCGGCAGAGAAGCATTACGAGATGTTCCTTTCGAAGCTCCAGAACGACCCCGACGGCTACGAGGGATGGATCGGCGACCCGATCAGCCAACAGGGAGCGGAGCTCTCCACCGACGCCCTCGTCGGCGACGCCATTCTGCTGGCCCCGCTCGTCCGCTATGCGCAGATCGTCAAGAAGGATCCGGCGCTGCACGCGAAGTTCGGAGCGACGGCCGATCGCTACATCGCGCTGGCCACGCGGATCGGCTGGGAAAAATGGAACCGCCGCGGCTGCTATTATCAGGATACCGCCGGCTGGGGCAGCTATCACACCTACGGACGGCTGGTGGATCTGAAGAACAACCGGTGGGTGGATGCGCCCACCCGGGTGATCAGCGACAACCTGAACAAGCATTATCGCATCGGCATCGTGCTGCTGCGGCTCTGGCAAATCACCGGTAATCCTGAGTTCAAGGACCGCGTGCAGCGGATATTCGGCCGCGCCAAGACCCTCTGGCGGTATTTCCCGGACGAAGACCGGATCGTTTGGAATTTCTGGATGCCGCACGGCCCCTACGACATTGAAGGCCGCGCGCCGAAAAGCTGGGTGTCGGTCCACCCCGAGCGCGCGGGCTATCAGGCCGGCGAAGTGGATATGTTTGTCGAAGTATATGACGCCGGCCTGGTATTCGAGGCCGACGACCTGCGTCGGATGATCCGCACCAACCTCTGGATGTATAACGACGGACGGTGGCGAAGCGCGGACGGCGCAACCGCCGCCGGGACGCTGTGGAGCGCACTGGCGCGATTCGATTCGACCCTCGAGGAACGATTCCTCGCCGGTCTGCAGAGCGGCCGCGGCAACAGCGTCATCCGCCGAGACTACTACCAGAAGATCCTGAAGCCGTTGGGCTTCCGGCGCCAGTTCCAACCCGACGAGTCGAAGGCGGAAGTGACCCGCGTGCCGCTGCAGCCGGGCCGCTTTCTCTCGATGGCCGTCGCCATCCCCGACCGCGTGGAAATCGTCAATCGCACCCGTATCCGGCTGGCCTGCCAGACGCGGACGGCCGGGCGGCTGCGCATCGAGCTGATGGATGCGGACGGCCGGGAATCGCTCGGCGTATTGCACGAGATCGAAGTCGGCAACCAGGGCGAATACCAGGCGCCCTTCTGGGATGGGACGAACCCGAAGACGGGTCGCCAGGAACCCGGGCACTACCAGATCCGATGGACGCTCGGCGCCGAAAGCCGGCGGCAACCGGTCTGGGTCGTGGAAGGCGAACGCCGCGCTGACGCGGATGCCGGACCGGGCTGGCTGGCGCGGGGTCAGACGCTGGCCCAGGACTTCGAGGGTGCGCTCGACCCGCGCTGGCGGCTCGACCGGGCCGAGGTCAGCGAGGAGCAGGCGCACGGGGGAAAACGCAGCTTGAAGGTGAACGGACAGGCGCAACTGGTGTTCAGCGACGCGGACGAGTTGCCGGTCCGCATCACGCTGTGGATCTGGGACGCGGGGACGCAATTCACCGCCAATGCCAATGGCCCGGCCTGGGGGGTAAGCACGGGCGTGGGCGACAAGTTCGCGATGCGCATCATCTGGCGTTCGTACCACGACGGAAACAAAGTTTACGCGTGGTACAACACCGGCGAGAATCAGTGGTTCAACTCGAAGAACTCGCGGGTGCCGCGAAAGGCCGGATGGAGCCAATGGGTATTCGACTTTACGAACCCCGATGCCGTGAAGGTCACCGGCGACGGCCGTCCGGTCGCGCTGGTGGAGAAATGGACCCCCCGGGGCGCGGTTTCCGTATTCCTGATGGGCAGCCGGCAGGGCGGCCCTTTCTACGTGGACGATGTGACGGTGGAATACCCGTAAGCGGGGGCATGCGATTTGGAACCCCATCACGGCGATCGCGAAAGCTGTCGGAGGGAGGCAGGAAGGCGTACGAACCGGATTGGAATAGGAGTCATAAGATGAACGCGATTATTCGACGTTGGACGATGTCGGCGGCGGCGTTGACCGCAGGGTGCGGGCTGGCCCTGGCACAGGGAGCGGCGTTGGAGAAGGGTCAGACAATCACCCAGGATTTCGAAGGCGAACTCGACCCGCGGTGGACCCTGAAAAAAGCGGCCGTGAGCGAAGAACAGGCCCACGGCGGAGCCAAGAGTCTCAAAGTGGAGGGCCAGGCGGAGCTGGTGTTCAGTCCGGGCAAGGAGCTGCCCGTGCGCATCCGCCTCTGGGTCTGGGACGCGGGCGAACAGTTCAGCGCCAATGCAATGGCCGGCGCTTGGGGGGTGTCCACCGAAAAAGGGTTCCAGTTTGCCGTGCGCCTGATCTGGCGCAGCTACATGGACGGCAACAAGGTGTACGCCTGGTTCAATACCGAGGATAACAAGTGGTTCAAGCCGAAGAACACCCGTGTTCCCCGCAAGCAGGGTTGGAGCGCGTGGGTTTTTGATTTCTCGGATCCCGACGCCGTGACGGTCACCGGCAACGGTCGCAAGGTGCCGCCGGACGCTCAGTGGACTCCGAAGGGCGCGGTATCCGTTTTTCTGCTGGGCGGGAAAGACGGCGGCCCGTTCTACGTGGACGACCTCACGGTCGAATACCCGTAACCGGTTGACGCCAACCCTTCGGAAAAACGGCCGGCAGCCCACCGTCCCGCCGCTCGGCCGGCGTTCGCGCGGCCGAGCGCTCCGCGCCACGGGTCGTCGTCGCAAACGACGCCTGCATCCGAAACGGTTATCGGATGGCGTCGCCATCCGCGCGCTGTCGGACGGGGCCGCCTCGCGGGTCGCGCGCGCCGCGGATAGCCTCGCACGGATCGCCCCGACCACCTCGAGTCGGGCCGGTATCCGGCGCGCCAAGCCTTACGGGATGACCACCCGCTGTCCCTGACGACAGACCGGAACGGTCGAAAGTTCAACCGGAGGCTGAAGGCCACGGGCGTGCTTCCGGCACTGCCCGCGTGGACCCTCCGCCGACCTTCAGTCCGGGGAAGGGTGTTGGGCGATAAAATGCTCGCGGATATATGCGATCGCGGCTTCCAAAGAAGGCAGAATCTTGGTGCAATACTTGACCATCCAGGGATTGCAGTCCCGGAAGCTGAACGGCGAAAAGGCGATGACAAACTTGTTCAGCACGTGCGAGGCGTAGAAGACTTCCATCGCCGTGCCGATCGAAGGCTTGTTGTAGTTGACCAGCACCAGGTCCGCGTCGCGCACGTCTTGCAGATCGAACTCGACGATTTCGTTCGCGCTGTCCACCTCGCGATCCTTGAAATTGCGGCGCATGGGGTCCAGCAGCACGAAGTCGGTCGCCAGGTCCCGCCGGGCGCGCTCACGCCACGCACGCGCATGGCCATCCGCCTCGTCCATGATCGGCCCGCAAAGATAGATTCGTTTTTTCATGGCGATGTTTCGGTTCGGACAGGCGTTTCGAGCGCTTCCGCATACGGGATGCGGATACCGTAGGCCCGTCCCACCCGCAGCATTTCCTCGACCAGCGCCGGGTCGCGTCGGCGGATGTGCTCGGAAATCAGCGCGAGGATGCGCTGCCACGCCCAGCGTTCGACGATGCCGCGATCGGCGGGAGGCGCGGCCGCCCAGTCCAGCGGGAACACGAAATCCAACAGCGCCCCGCCCGATCGTCCGGACACCTGGATCGCCGCCGGCGGCGCGTCCGCGGCGATACGCCCCACGAGCACGAGCGGGCGGTCCAGGTAAAGGTTGGTCAACGTCGCCGGATAGACCTCGCGGCCCGCATCGCCGCTGAATCGAACGCGGGGTTCGATCAGCACAGGGCGCGCGAGTTCGGCGGCAAGGCCGGCGATCGCCTCCGGCACCTGCGCCGCGTCCGCGACGACGCGGGAATCGCCCCGGTTCCCATGGCTGAGCAAATCGAGCAGGAAGCGATTCACCCGGCGCCCGGCCCCGAAGGCGAAGACGGAGACGGCCGGAGGATTCCGGGCCGAAAACCGCTCGATGATCGAGAAGTTGTCTGCCAGACCGAGGGTGGGGATTCCGTCGGTGAACAATACGGCAATCACGGCCCGACCGGGTTCCGGCTGCAAGGTGGCCACCTGCTCGAGGAAGGCCAGGACGTCCGTCTTGCCCCGGGACCGAAGGTTCTCGACGAACAGCGCGGCGCGCGCGCGATGTACCGCCGTCGCCGGTCGCCATTCGCCGAACAATCGCTGCGGAGTCTCCGCGAAACTCATGATGTCGAAGCGGTCCTCCGGAGTCAGGGTCGAGAGGAATCTCGCCAGACCGAGCTTGCACCGGTCGAGAATGGGCTGAGTCATGCTCTCCGAACAATCCTGCACGAGCATCACGTCGCGCGGAAGCACTTGCAAACCGCCGGAATCGTTGCGATGGACGCGGATTTCAAAGTAAAGACGGGCGGGATCCGTCGGCGGGCGCCACACGCGCAGATCCAGCCGCAACTGATCCTCAATAGGGCGCGCCGGGGCGATGTCGGCCGGCGCCTCCGAACCCCACAACCGAGCCAGATCGCGCGCCCAATCTCCGCCGCTGTCCCCACCCGGCGCCCCGGTTGTCGCCATCCCCGCGCCGCCCGTCCCCACCGAGCTCGAGACCGGCGACGGCGGCGTTTCGACGGGCGGAGTCGGCGGCGCCGCCGAGGGCAGCAGCGTTGGCGGAACGATGTCCGGAGCGCGCGCCACGCGCTCGACGGCGATGTCCATCCGCCGCGGCAGAGCGGCCGCAGCGTCCGCGACCTTGCGCTGCTCGGTTTCCAAACGGGCCAATCGCGGTTCGAAGGGCGGCGCGGGCGGCAGTTCGGGAGCGCGGGGAGGCGCGTCCGACGGCGGCAACGGTCGCGCGGCGGGCGGCGGTGCCGACGCGATAACATCGGCGGCGGTCGGCCCCGGAGGCGGGGGGACCTCCGGTGTTGCGAGGGCTCCAGGACGGGACGGGTCAAACACCGGACGAGCGGGCGCGGCCTCGGGAGGCGGCAGCGCCGCCTCGCGCAACTGGATCGGCGGCAGCACCGGCGGACGCCGGGTTTCCACCATACGCCAGCGCAACGCCGGGAACCGCCAGACCAGCACGGCGTGCGCCAGTAGAGAGAACCCTAACGCGGCAGCCGCGCGCGCCGGCGATCCCGCCCGCCCGCGGCGGATTTCGGCGAAACTTTCGCCCTGATAGCCGTCCGTCATGGCCGCCCGCTTCGCGTGACGGCGCCGCAGCGGCGCATCAGCCCTGCAGCGCCATCAGAAATTCCACATTGGTCTTCGACTTCTTCAGCCGGTTGATGATCAGTTCCATGGCCTCGACCGGCGGCACGCCGTTCAGCGCGCGCCGCATGATCCAGATCTTTGCCAGTTCGTCCGGGTGCAGCAACAGCTCTTCCTTGCGGGTGCCCGACCGCTCGATATTGATCGCGGGGAAGATGCGCTTGTCCACGAGGTTTCGATCGAGCGCCAGCTCCATGTTGCCGGTGCCCTTGAACTCCTCGAAGATCACCTCGTCCATGCGGCTGCCGGTGTCCACCAGCGCCGTCGCGATGATGGTCAGACTGCCGCCACCCTCGATATTGCGCGCGGCGCCGAAGAAGCGCTTGGGTTTATGCAACGCGTTCGCGTCCACGCCGCCGGAGAGAATCTTGCCGCTGTGCGGCTGCAGCGTATTGTACGCCCGCGCCAGACGGGTAATGCTGTCCAGCAGAATGACGACGTCGCGCCCGCACTCGACCATGCGTTTCGCCATCTCGATGACGATTTCCGCCAACTGGACATGGCGCTCCGGCGGCTCGTCAAAAGTCGAACTCAACACCTCCGCCTGGGTCGTCCGCTGCATGTCGGTCACTTCCTCGGGCCGCTCGTCTATCAGCAGGATGATCAACTTCACTTCCGGATTATTCGCGGAGATGCTGTTCGCGATCTCCTGCAACAACACCGTCTTGCCGGTGCGCGGCGGGGCAACGATCAATCCCCGCTGGCCCATGCCGATCGGCGTCAGCAAATCCATGACGCGCATCGAGATGCTGCCGCCCGGCCGCTCCAGCACCAGCCGCCGGTTGGGGAACAGCGGCGTCAGGTCATTAAAGGGCACCTTCCCGCGGGCCGCTTCCGGGTTGTCCCCGTTGATCCGCTCCACGCGCAACAGCGCGAAGAAGCGCTCTTTTTCTTTCGGGGGCCGGATCTCGCCCTCGACGTAGTCTCCGGTCCGCAGTCCGAAACGGCGGATCTGCGATGGAGAAACGTAGATATCCTCCGGGCAGGCCAGATAATTCGAATTGGGAGAGCGCAGAAATCCGAAACCGTCCGGCAGGATTTCGGTGACGCCGCGGCCGAGCATGATGGCATTGCGCCGAGCATGGGCTTTCAATATTTCAAAGACCAATTCGTGCCGCTGGAGCGCGCCCAATTCCTGAAGGCCGAGGGCATCGGCAATGGCCTTCAATTCCGGCACCGTTTTTTCCTGGAGCTCGAACAGCTTGATCACTTCACGCGGCCGCGGCTCGGGCGGGGGTGCGGAGGCCGGCGACGACGGGGGCGTCAGCGCCGGACCGGCCTCGCCATTGGCGGGGGGCATCGGGGGTACGGCGGAGGGCGCCGGTTCGGCGCCCGGCGCGGGCGCGGCATCGCCGTTCGGCAGCCCGGGTGTGGATGCCGACGGCGAGTCGTTGTTGCCTCCGCTCGGGAGACGGCGGTCCGCATAGCGGTTGCCACCCGGTCTGCCGTAATTGCGGTGCCCACGGTGGGGCCGTCCGCGGGACGGCCGCCCATTCATGTCATCTGGCATCATGTTCGTTCTCCTGCTCCGGGTTGCGGATTTTCCGCAGAACCCCGACCACGGCGCGTTCCAGCTCGGCCAGCGTCCCGTCATTGCGGATGACGTAGTCCGCGCGACGCGCCTTTTCCTCTAGCGGCCATTGCGCGGCGATACGCCGCCGCGTCTCCTCCGCTGTCCATCTCCGTTGTTTCACTCGCTCCCACACGGTTTCCGGATCGGCAGCCACGCAGATCACGGCGGTCCATCCGTCCGTCCATCCCGCCTCGTACAGCAATGGCACCAGCGCGGCCGCATCCTGCTGCAACGGCAGCCCGGCCCGCCACTGATCGAGCGCCTGCCGTACCACCGGATGCACGAGGGCGTTCAAGTCCGCGAGCGCAGCCGCATCCGCAAAGACCATGCGTGCCAGCGCCGGCCGGTCCACCGTGCCGTCGGCCCGGAGAATCCTGGGGCCGAACCGGCGTACGACCGCCCCATAGGCGGCCCCGCCGGGCTCGATCGCGGCATGCGCCAGCACGTCGGCGTCGCAGACGGCGAATCCCTGACGTTCCAGAATCCGGCCCACCTCGCTCTTGCCGCAGGCGACCCCGCCCGTGACGCCGAGGATCAACCGCCGGCGGGCTTCGCTCACGGCGGCTCCGGTGTTGCTTCAAATCCCGCCGCGCGCAACGACCGCGCCTGGCTCAAGATTCGCGGCGCCTCCGCCGCGCCCGGAAACACGCGCAGCGCCCGTTCTGCCAGCAGCTCCGCGTCTGCAACGCGTCCGCCTTCCAGGCACGCAGACGCTCGAGCAGCCAGTTCCGCCGCGACCGCCTCGTCGGCGCGGCTCACGATACGGAATACCCGATACCGGGCATTTCCCCACAGGTATGCAAAGCGCGTCATTCGTTGCGGCACGAGCTCGAAGCTCCACACCGGCGCCGTCCGCGGCGGCTGGAGCGCATTGACCATGTAGCGCATCCGGTATTCCGGTTTCCCCTGCGAGAGTTCCCCGATCGCATGCACATAGAGCGCCGCGCCCTGCGCCTCCGCCCAATCACGGAAACTCAATTCCGTACCCTTAAACAGCTCCGTCAAATATTCCTCGACACGCCGCCGGATGCCCGGGGTCTCGAACTTCGGATGCAACAGAATCGGACAATTCCCGTAGGCTAATATGTTGCCGCTGACGCCGAAGGGCGCGAGCACCGGCCGTCCGGCACCCCGCGCGGCCAACCAGTCCGTCAGCTCGTGCAATTCGGCTGGCGGCGGCCCCGCGGGATGCCAATCCGTAGTCCAGGTATTCCTGGCTTCCACCGCCCCGCCGACGACCAACACTCCCAACGCGGCCGCCGTGACGGTTCGCCGACGCGACCGCAGCACAGCCGCCGCGGTGAACCCCAGCACAGCGGCGCCGAACACGGCCGCATAGACGTGAAATCTAAAGAACAGCGCGAACGCCAGACCGGAAACGACATGGGAAAAAATTACGAAGGGCGGAACCGCCAACGCCGAACCGCGTCGAACGAGTTGAGTAAAGACTACCATAATTGCCGCCGCTGTCAACGGCAACAGGGCCGGAAAAAGGCCCAGGGCCATGGACGCTGTCGTCGAGTGCAAGGCCGGCGTCCAAAGTATGCGCTGTTCGAAATTGAGCGCGGCGGGATCGGCGGGCTTGCGGTTCAGAAATCGCAACTTAGCCAGCAACAGATCGCCAAAGTGTCCGTAGCTGTCGCGGTAGGCGCCCGACAACAGCACCGAGAGCGCGAGCGCGAGGACGACCGCGGCCGTGATCTCGCCCCGGGCGGGGACCGCGCCCGCTCCGCCGCGCCGCCGCTTCCAGAACAGCAGACCCGCGCAGACCGCCGGGACCGTCACAACGGGGGAAACAAGGAACCCGTGAGCGCGATAGTACGGATGCGCCGCGGCGGCCGCGGCGACCGCTGCGAACGCCGCCAGCGTCGCTCGCGAAGCGGTATCGTCCCAGCCGCGCGGACGGCGAAGCAGCGATGCCACCAGCCCGATGAGGCGCAATCCGAGGTAGAATTGAATCAGGTCCCAGCACAGCAGCGCCACAGCCAATGCCGCGGCAGATAACGCGCTCCAGCGACCGGCGCGCCGCCCGCTCTCCACGGCCTGCGCCTCCGCTGCAAAATGGGTCAGCAAGAACGGCAACGCGAAGTTCTCCCGCTGTACCTCCCAGCCGGTCGAGCGAATCACAGCGCCCAAACTGCTCGCGTAGAAAATACCCGCCAGCACCCCGGCGATCCGGGAACCGGAGGCGCGGAAAATCCAGCCATACATCATGGGAATCCCCAGGCAGAACCAGAGCAGCGAGATCCAGCGCACGCGGGTCTCCGGCGAAGTCGCGTCCGGGAAAAGTCTCGCCAGCGCCGCCACGGGATACTCCACTCCCACCGTGTCGGACGCAAAAGTGCGCACGCCCTCCGGATACTCCAGTGCGGTGTCCACCCGCGGCAGCGAATGCCCGGCCCGCAGCATTTCGATCCGCCGGAAGTGCAGCGCGCTTTCCAACGTAAAGGGCGGAGTCCCTGCAAGGCCCGCGGACCACCGTTCGATCAGGTGGCGACGCGCGGCAACCCCCAGCGCCAGCAGCGCCAGGGGCGCGGCGACGGAAAGCCAGCGGGAAGCCCGTTGATTCATGGCGCGGTTAGAACAGGCGCGGTTCGGCGAGTTCGCGGATTAGCGAATCGAAATCCCATCGTGCATAGAAGGCACGCAGCGCGGACGGGGCGGCCGCGGCCAGCGCACAATCGCGCCAGCCGCGCGCCAGCGGCAGATCGGTCCGCAACCGCATGAGTTCCACATTCCGCTCCACCAGCAGTCTGGAATCCGCGAGCTTCTGGCGGATGCGGTCCGGCGTCACTTCGGTCAACCGTTCCCAGAGCCCGGCGAGCGAGCCGTAGTCCGCCAGCAGTCGGGCGGCCGTTTTGGGACCGATGCCGGGCACCCCCGGAACGTTGTCGGAGGCGTCGCCGGTCAAGGCTAACCACTCGAGTACACGCTCGGGCGGGACACCGCAGCGCGCGTGTACGTCTTCCGGACCGATCTCGGTCCCTTCAACCCCGACGGCCCGGCCGGCGGGCACGATCAGACGGATGCGGGGTCCGACGAGCGCGGAGAGGTCCTTGTCGTTCGACGCGATCCGCACGGCCGCGCCATCGCGCGCGGCCGCCCCGGCCAGCGTGGCAATGACATCATCCGCTTCCTGCGCCGGCTCCCGAAAGATCGGCACGCCGGACAGCCCGAGGAATTCCTCGATCGCCGCAAATTGTCCGCGGAGCTCTTCCGGCATGGCCGGACGCTGCGCTTTGTATTCCGGAAATCGGGCGAGCCGCTCGGTGGGAGGCCCGCCATCAAAGACCACACAGCCGTGTGTAGGCCGCACCGAATTCTGCAACGACCGCCAGGCCTTTACGAAGCCGAATAACGCGTTGCTGGGCCGACCGTCTCGGGTGGTCAGACCGCGGATGGCGAAAAATGAGCGATAGGCAATGTTATGCCCATCGAGCACCAGAAAGACTGGGTTGTCGGACATGTCCGAATCCCGGATCCCACCGGACCCTTGCACACGCGGGCAACCGCCGGTGCCCCGCCGACCGGCAAAAAGATCATCCCCCGGGAGGCAAGCCCCCCGGGGGATGAAATATCATCAACCGAGACAGGCGTCCCGCTCACCAGCGCTCGCCGACGGCATCCTTGGCCTCGTGGATCGGCGCGCCGGCCGGGTTGATCAGTCGAGCGGTGACGAACACGATCAGGTTGCGCTTGGCGCTGCGTTCGCCGTTGGAACGGAACAGCCGGCCCAGCAGCGGAATGTCGCCCAGCAGCGGGACCTTGTCTTCAAAGCGGGTCACCTGGTCGCGGATCATACCGCCCATGGCGATCGTCTGGTTATCCCACAGCACGATGCTGGTCGTGACGTTGCGGCTGGAGAAGATCGGCTGGAGGATCGGATAGCGATCCGGCGGACCGTAGTCAATCCAGCCGGAGAGCTCGGCTACTTCCGGCACGAGCGTCAGGTCGATCGTGTAGCCGTCGGGGCCGACGGTCGGCGTGACGTTGAGGATCACGCCGACCTCGCGGGTCTCGAACGCGGTGGGAATGGGCGCTCGGAAACCGGTGTCGATCTGCGCCTCCACGGACTGTTCCTCGTACTCGGTCGGATAGCGAATTTCCTCGACCACCTGAATCTGCGCGTTGACGCCGCTGCGGGTCGTCACGCGCGGCGCGGACAGCAGGTCGGTGCCGCCCTTCTGGGCCAGCGCATGCAGCACGAAGGTCAGCTCCGGATTCGTCAGGATGCTCGAGATACTGAACAACGAGCCGGTCATGGCCGCGGAAGTGGCGAAGGTGGATCCGGCCGGATTGGGGTTATCGGGCGCGCCACTGAAGAATCGCAGGCCGCGGGTGAATCCGCCATTGGCTGCGTTGTCGTTCATCTGGATGCGCTGCCGGGATGCCAATGGACCGGGACCGCGCTTGTTGGCCAGTTGCCAGGCGTCGGTCATCATCCACTCGAATCCGAGCTCCTGGAGATCGGTCTGCGCGATTTCGACGAATCGCGACTCAATGGTCACCTGCTTCGGCACGATATCCAACTGCGGGAGAATGCGCTCGAGGATTTCGAGGTTCTCTGCGGTATTGGTGACGATCAGTTGGCTGATAGTCGAATTATAGCTCAAGGACGTGCCCGTGGGGAACGGAACGCCCATGCGCTGGAACATCGCCTTGATGTCGTCGTCGGTTGACGTCTTGATGACGGTCCCACCGCCCAGTCCGCCCCCGAACCCGCCGCCGCCGCCAAAGCCGCCGCCGCCGGCACCGGCACCGCCGCCCTGTTCCTCCCGCTGCTGCGTGGCAATCTGCACGATCGCCGGCATGACCGGATACAGCCGGGTGACGACGTTCACCACGCGCTCCTTCGGCGTGATGATGACGGCATTTTCTTCCAAGCGGTACTTCAAGCCCGCCACCTCGGTGACGTACTTGATCGCGTCAAGCAACGTGACCCGACGCAGCGTCAGCGTGATCGCCGGAATGCCGCTGGCATCAGCAGGCGTTTCACCGCCGGCCGGGGGCGGGAGCCCGCCGCCGGGGGCGCCCCAGAGATCTTCGGCGGGCGTCGGCGGCGGCGCCGGCGCAGCCCCTGTCGGCCCGGAATCCAGTTGCAGAATAATGTTGACGCCGGTCTTCTGCGGGTCATTGGCTTCACTGGCTTCGCGGAGGAAATTGATCACGTCCACGATGCTTCCCTGGCGGAAGGAGATGGACGGAATAACGATGCTCTGCATCTTCTCGCGAAGCTGCTGCGATTGGGTCTGGGCGAGCTTCGGCGGTCCCGCTTCAGTCTCCACCGGGCCGCTCGTGCTGCGCCGGATGGGCGGATTCCATCTCTCCCGGACGTCCTGCATATAATCCTCAACGGTGGCGCGGCGGCGCTGGTTGCTGACGTCCAGCCGGCGCTCCTCGATACGCTTCAGAAAGCGCATTGTGTCGAGATGGTACGGGTCTTTGAGCAGAATCTGCTCGAAGGCTGATTCGGCGCGGTCGTAGTCCCCCACATCGAACCACTGCTTGGCGCGGGAGAACATCGCCTCGATGCTGGCTTCCTTGTCCAGCACCTCCGGCATCTTGGCCACCGGCAGGACCTCGACCGTCTGGGCCTCGGCCCGCTCCTCCCGAGCTTGAACACTGGCCACCAGCCGGCGCGCCCGGCTCTCGAAATCCTTGTTCTCTGCGGCCAGTCCGGCGAGTGCGCGCGCCGCTTTGTAATCGCCGCGATCGTAGGCGCTGCGCGCCTGCTGATAGGCGGCATTGGCGCGGCCGGCGGCGGCACGGCGCAGCAGATCATCGTTCTGCGCGCGCGGCGGGATCTTCTTGCTGGCTTCTTCGTAGAGCTGGAATGCCCGCGCGTAATCGCCGGCGCGCTCGGCATCACGGGCGGCGGCGAAGGCCTTCTTGCCTTCCTCCTCGCTGGCCTGCCGGCGGATGCGTTCTGCGAGTTCCAATTCTCGGACGGCGTCCGTCACGCCGACGGCGGGCGCTTCCGCGGGCGTTTCGGCGGGCGGCATATTCTGCAGGTTGCCCAGCAGATCGAGCAGGTCGCTCGGCGGTTTCGCGGCCGGCGCAACTTCCGGCGCGGGCGCTTCCGGCACCGGAGCAGGGGCCTCGGCCGGCGCGGCCGCATCGTCATCTTGCGCCCGGACCGTGAGCGCAAATCCGACGGCCAGGACCGCCATGAAGGACAACCAACGTTTGACCCGATTCATCGCTTCGCTTCCTCCGCTCCGTTGATGAGCCTAGCAGTTCTCCATTCCAAAACGCATATTCCAACAACCCGCCCGATGCACGACACCCCTCTACGGGTGAATCCGCGCGGCATACTCCATGCCCTTCCGGTTGGTGTCAAGTTTTTGTACGCAACGCGAACCTCTTTTTAGGCTCCTCGCTGTTTCGTGTGGGTAAGACTCGGGGGCGCTGCCCCCGAACCCCCG
>CAYLTB010000008.1:0-44615 GCA_964386675.1 uncultured Verrucomicrobiota bacterium | reverse complement strand
GGATCTCCGCGGTTGGAACTACGACGTTTTTGACAGCCTTATGGCGGTCCAGGCCCCCGGTCCGCTGCAACCGATGCGAATCGTCGCGGCGCGCAACGGCCAGTTCTCCGGCGCGGTGGCGGTCCAATCGGCGGACGCGATCAAGCGGCTGCGCGCGACGCTCCGCCCCGTCGGCGGCGCGGCGGCGGTATTCGCGGGCGCACAGGTGCGGTATGCGCGTCCCTGGGAAAACGCGCGAAACGCGCCGGCGGGCTACGACATCCTCTACGACGCGCCGCCGACCGTGATCGCTCCCGATTCGCCGTCGCGCCGCGCGACCGTCGGTGTCTGGCTGACGGTGCGTCCGCCCGCGGATGCGCCCCCCGGCCTGCATACGGCCGAGTTGCGGATCGAGGCCGAAGGCACGGCGCCCGTGACGGTTCCGGTGGAGGTGCGGGTGTCCGGCTGGCGCGCGCCCGACCCGAAGAACTTCCGGACCTGGATCGAGATGATCCAGTCGCCCGACACGCTGGCGCTGGAGTACGACGTGCCGCTGTGGTCGGACCGCCACTTCGATCTGATCGCCCGCAGTTTCCGGCGGATCCGCGAAACCGGCAGCGGCGTCGTGTACATCCCGCTGATTCGCGAGACCAACCAGGGCAACGCGGAGGCGATGGTCCGATGGATCCGCCGGCGCGACGGCACGCTGGCGCCCGATTTCACCGTGATGGAGCGCTACCTCGATGTGGCGCAAAAGAACCTCGATGAGGTCAAGATGGTGGTGCTGTATGCGTGGGATGCGTACCTGGTGGCCGACCGCGGCGGCGCGGAGGAGGCCGCGAAGCGGCCGGAAGTGAAGAGCGAAAACGCGTTTCAGCGAAGTCTGGAGCTGCGCGCCCAGCAGCAGTACGACCTGCGCCAGCAGGGGCTGACGGTCACGATCGTGGACGAGGCGACGGGGAAGACCGAGCCGGGCTTCTTCCCGCATTACACCGCCGCCGGGTCGGACAGCGAGGCGCGCTGGAAGCCGGTGTACGACGAAATCCGCGCACGGCTGCGGCGTCGCGGGTTGGAGGACAAGCTTTTTCTGGGTGTGGCCACGGACATGGTTCCCTCGAAAGCGCAAACGGAATTCCTCAAGAAAGTCAGCGGCAACCTGCCGTGGATCAGCCATGCGCATCCGCGCCGCACGCTGAACAAGCCGCTGCCCAACTCCGCGCTCAACGGCATCGCGCCCATCGGTTACGAGGCCCATGCCTACGACCTCAACTACCACATCAACCCGGAGATTCCGCGCGAGGTGCCGATGGGGTGGCAGGTGAAGGAACTGCGCGCGTACCTGGATCGCTTCGGCGACCTGAACTTCGGGGCGCTGCGTGTGCGGCACATGCCCGGGATCATCGTCAGCGGTTTTCAGCGCGGCATCGGGCGTATCGGCGGCGACTTCTGGCCGGCAGTGCGTGACCGGCGCGGTCTGCGCAGCGGCTGCGCCTTCGACCGCTACCCGCACAACCACTGGCGCGGTCTGAACATCAACTCGTGGCTGCTGGCGCCGGGGCCCGACGGCGCGGTGGCCACCGCGCGGTTCGCGAACCTGATCGAGGGCGTGCAGGAGACCGAGGCGCGCATCGCGATCGAACGGGTGTTGATGGACGACGCGCGTCGCGCACGGGCCGGCGCCGACTTCGCGCGCGCGGCGCAGGAGACGGTCAACGATTACCACCTTTCCCTCTGGCGCGGCCAGTGGCCGTTCGAGGAACACCTCCAGAAAGTCGGTCCGGTGAGCGGACGCAGCCTGGTGGAGGGCCTGCAGGGGGCCCTGAATAAGCAGGGTATCCCGACGGGCAACACGTGGGGCCTGCGCCAACGCGCCGACGCCGAGGGCCCGGCATGGTATCGGACCTCGCCGTGGCGGGAGCGTTCATTCAAGCTGTTCGAGACGGCTGCCGAAGCCGAACGCCGCGCGCCATAGCGCCGGTGTCGGACTGGAGGTTCGCGTCTATCCGCCCGGATGGGGTCATTCCGACGTTAGCCGTCGCCGGACAGAACGCGCTCACCACACCAGCGTCCCCTGCGGCACGGTCTCGGGCGCCGCGCCGAACGGCTGCGCCTCACCGTTCGCGATGCGATAAAGGTCCGGGTGGACGGAGCGGCACGTCTCGATCCATTCCGGATAGGCCCGTGCCGTGATGTCGTGCAGACCGATCTGCATGTTTTCGCCGTCGCCCCGGCCCATGACGTGCTGATCGTTCCACTGGAAGTAATGCGCGCCGATTAGGTTCGGGATCGCAGCCGCGTGCTCGATGTAATAACGATAGGCCTGAACGCTCTCCGCCATCGTCCGCGTATTGCGGATGCCGCCCGACGGCAACCCGCGGTCCAGCGCGCCGACGTGGAATTCTCCGATCAGCACCGGCCGGCCGGTCCGTGCCGCCAGCCGTCCGATCGCCTCCGCGTCCGGCCGGAGCAGGTATTGGTTGATCGAGAACGCATCGAGCGCGTCCGCGCCGGCCAGTTGGTAGTCGCTGTGCATCCAGGCCCATCGCAGGCCCAGGTTCAGGTGGTTCGGGGCGATGGCGCGGCAGGCCGCCGCCGGCACGCGCACGTAGCGCTCGACCGCGCGCGCCGTGAACGCCGCGGTGTCCGCGCCGCTGCGCGGGCGCCGTTCCGGCGGCGATGCGCGTTCGAGGTCATCGAAGGCGGCGAAAGCCGATCCCCATGCCGCGTTTAATGCCGCGACCGTCGCGTATCGCTCGCGCAGGACCGCGATGAAGGCCGCGCGCGTCGCGGACGGCACATCGGATCGCAGCATCTGTTCTCCGAGATCGAAGCGGGGCACGAAGGCCCATTGCGGCTCGTTGGTCATGAAGTAACCGAGCAACATCGGATCTTCGCGCCGCGTTTCCAGTTGCGCGGCGAACGCGCGCGCGTTCGTTTCGTATTCCGGCGCGAAGACGTCCGGAAAATCGCGGAAGAGCATGCGCCCGGTCGTGGGGAAACCGCGCATCGTGAATACGTACGGCACTCCGGCGCGCGCCGCCAGGTCGGAATCCGACCAGTTGCCGATGGTGTTGAAGCCGTAGGCGCGCAACCGCCGCGCTGTCAGCGACTCCCAGTCCGCCCGCCAGTCCGGCCCCAGCGTCCGTTCGAGGTTGTGGCCCAGCGCGTTGAAGCTGCGCCGCCGGCCCGATGCGCTCCAAAGGTGCGGGGCCGTCGCCGGCGACGGCAGCGGCGGATCGAAAACGGATTCGATGCCCGTGGTGTTTACGTCCACGACCGGCCGGATGCCGTCGCAGCCAATGCTCCAGAACGCGTGGCCTTCGGGGTCCACGAGCCACCAGCGGCGTCCGTCGTACTCGGTGCGGAAGAAACCGCTGGCGGCGAAACGCCGGCCTTTCCAGCCGCCGAACCGCGACCAGTCCGATGGGTATGCCGGCGCCGGTCTGGCCAGTTCCGCGCGGAGTGCGGCGCGGACTTCCGCAAGATCCTGCGCCTTGCCGGGCCAGTCGCGCGCGCGCCACTGATGCAGGCCATCCACGAGCGGCGCCGGGGGCATCGAGTACTCGCAGGGCGAGTCGCGCGCGACGCGGGCATCCGCGAGCCGCACATCGTTTTTCGCGCCGGGGGGCGTCGCGACGGCGATTTCCTGCAAGTCCTCGAAAGCCAGATTGGCGCCGCTCACCGTCGCTTTAAATCGGCCGGGCGTGCGCGCCAGGAAGAGCGTCTGGCCCATGGCCGCGGCGAGTGCGACGGGAATTCGGCTCGGCCAGTGCGGGAACAGCCCGATGCGCACGCGGACCTCGCGGCCCTTCCCGCGGAAAACGACGTGCAGGTTGACCATGTAGTCGCGGAGATTCTCCGCCTCGACGACCAGGACATCCTCCGCCCGCCATCCGGCGGTGCGGGGGATAACGTGGGGCAAGGGAAGGCTGTTCATGACGGCGGCGTTCCTCGACATGGCTACGGGTTGACGATTCGGTCGCTCCTGCCGGCCTCGGCGGGCGGGATGATTGCCGCTCCGAGACCGGCGTGCCAGAGTACGTGCAAGTCGGATCGGCGGCAATCCCGTGCGCGCTGGCGGTGATGCGCGGGACCGTGGTAGGCTCCCGAACGGGATGCAACGCAACATCCAGAGAACCCTGCCGCCCGATGCCGTCGCGCGGTACCGCGTGGTGCCCGGACAGGCGGGGGACCTGGTGGGATTTCTGGCGGCGGCGCGCGGGGAGTCGCGGCGCGCGGCGAAGCGGCTGCTGGACGAGCGGCGCGTGTTCGTCAACGGCCGCCGTGTCTGGATGGCCCGGCACGCGCTCCGCGCCGGCGACACCGTCGAGGTCCAGCCGCCAGCGGCGCGCGCGGCCTCCGATACGCTCCCCGTCCTGGTCGAGGCCGGACCGTGGCGGATTGCCGACAAGCCCGCCGGCCTGCTCAGTAATGGCGATCCATCCAGCGTCGAGTCCCGGCTGCGCGCGCAACTGGGTCTGCCCGAGCTCACGGCGGTCCATCGCCTCGACCGCGACACCACCGGCTGCCTGCTGCTGGCGCGCACCCGCTCGGACGCCGAGCGGCTTTTTCCGCTGTTCCGGGAACGCCGGGTGCGGAAGACCTATCTGGCGCTGGTCTTCGGCCGGGTCGGCGCCGATGTCCGCGAAATCCGCTCGCCGATAGACGGTGAAGAAGCCGTCTCGTTCCTTCGCGTTGTGGATGCCAACGACGAGGCGAGCCTGGTGGAGGTCCGCATCGAGACCGGGCGCACGCACCAGATTCGGAAGCACCTGCTGGAGATCGGACATCCGATCGCCGGCGACCGCGCCTACGGGAACTCGCGCGCCCGCGACGCCCGGGCCCGCGCCCTGCCGCGTCAGATGCTCCATGCCGCGCGGCTCTCATTTGAGGATCCGGGGACCGGCGAGCGTGTGAAGGCGGCAGCGCCGCTGCCGGCGGATTTCCGCGCCGCGCTGCGCGCCTACGGATTGCGCGCGCCCGATGTGCGGACCGCCCCAACCCGCGCCGCCATTCGCGACTCGCTTCTCCGGCCGGTCCGCGGCCGGATCCCATTCCGGCGATGAAAGAGCGGGTGACACGATATGGCGTCGCGGCGCTGCTCAGTATCGGCGCGGCCTCGACCGCTTTTGGAGGACCCCCTATGCGTTCCACCACCCTCGATATCCGCGATGGTGTTTTTTACATCAACGACCGCCCCACCTATGCCGGCCGCGTCTGGCAGGGCCGCCGTATCGAGGGCCTGCTGCTCAACAGCCGGATGGTGCAGGGCATCTTCGACGACCTCAACCCCGACACGCGTGCGAAGTGGAACTACCCCGACGGACCGTGGGATCCCGAGCGCAACACGCGCGAATTCTTGGCCGCGATGCCCGCCTGGCGCGCGCACGGTCTGCTGGCCATCACGCTGAACCTGCAGGGCGGCAATCCCGAGGGCTATGGCCGCCAGCAGCCCTGGCACAACTCGGCCTTCGAGGCCGACGGCAATCTCCGCGGCGATTACCAAGCGCGCGCCGAGCGCATCCTCGACCGGGCCGACGAGCTCGGAATGGCGGTCATTCTCGGCTTCTTCTACTTCGGCCAGGACGAACGCCTCTCCGACGAGGCGTCCGTGCTCCGCGCGACGGATGCGGCCACGGACTGGCTCCTCGAGCGCGGCTACCGGAACGTCATTGTCGAGATCTGCAACGAGAGCGATCACCCGCGCTACGAGCATGCGATCCTGCGCCCGCCGCGCGTGATCGAACTGCTGCACCGCGTCGCCGAACGTTCGCGCGGCCGGCTGCATACGGCCGCCGGACGATTGCTGGTCGGCGTCAGCCTCTGCGGCGGCCAGGTTCCGGCCGACGAACTGGTCGCCGCCTCCGACGTGCTGCTGCTCCACGGCAACGGAGTGGGCGATCCGGGCCAGATCCGGCAGATGGCGGACGAGGCGCGCAAACGGCCCTCGTACCGCGGCCAGCCCGTTGTCTTCAACGAGGACGACCATTACGATTTCGACCGGCCGGACCATAACTTTCTCGCGGCGCTCGACCGCCAGGTGAGCTGGGGCTACTTCGATTACCGGCGCCGGGGCGAAGGCTTCGCCGAGGGCTTCCAAAGCGTGCCGGTGGATTGGACTATCGGCTCACCGCGCAAACGCGCTTTCTTCGAGCGGGTGCGCGAGATCGCGGGCGCCGCGGACGTGACGCGATGACCTGCGGCCCCGCAGGGCCGTACCGGCGCTGTTTCCGGGCCTTGGAAACGGACGGCACGGCGGTGTAGAGTGCGGTCTGCGCTGCCGCGCGTTCACGCGGGCGATGCTCCAATGAAAGCGATCAGTCCTTCGGGGGTCTCATGGCGGCGGACGGCGAACTGATCCGCCAGATTCGGCGGCGGGCGGCGCGCCTGGCCGGCATTCTCGGCGGCGTGCTGCTTTATGGAACGCTCGGTTACCGCGCGCTCAGCGGCGGCGCGGCCTCGTGGACCGACAGCCTCTACATGACCGTCATCACCGTCACGACGATCGGATTCGGCGAGGTCGTTCCCGGCGGTGAGACGCCCGCAATGCGGCTGTTCACGGTGACGGTGGCCTTTCTCGGCGTCAGCTTTTTCGCCTACGCCGTCTCGAACATCACGTTCTTTGCCACGGACGAACGGTTACGCGCCCACTGGAGGAGACGCCGCATGGAAAACGCCATCCGCGACTGGACGGGGCATTACGTTATTGGGGGCTGGAACGCGGTTGCCGCGCAGATCGCGGCGGAGCTGAACGCCACCGGCCGCCGCTGGGTCGCTGTCGCGCCCGCCCCGGAGCCCGGGACCGAGCGCCGTCCCGCGCCGGCGCCTGGCGCCCGAATTCTCGACGGCGATCCGGCGGACGATGACGCGTTGCGCACCGCCGGAATGGCGCGCGCCGCGGGCTTCTTCGCGGCCGCGGAGGAGGACACCGCCAACATCGTCGCGTGCCTGGCCGCGCGTGCGGCGAATCCCGCCGCGCGGATCGTGGCGGCCGCGCGCGATCCGCGCAACGGCGAGAAACTCCGCAAGGCCGGCGCGGATGCGGTCGTGTCCGCCACGACGATCGGCGCGCTGCGGATGGCCTCGGAAATGGTGCGGCCGGCGGTCGTGTCGTTCCTCGACACGATGCTGCGCGGCAGCGATCCGGCGCTGCGCGTCGAAGAGCTCACGCCGGCGGCGCGGCCGCGGCGACGAATGGGAGTTCAACCCGCCGCCGGAGCGTCCGCTGGCGGCGGGCGAGACGCTGGTGCTGATCACGCCGCCGGAGGCGCTGCGCGCGCTGCGCGAGGCCTGGTGCGAGCCGGGCGCCGACGCCGTCTCTTGATCCGCGTCAAGCCCGCGCGGCGCGCGGCGGGTTACGGTGTCCTCGAACCGGCGCGCAGCCCGCGGCTGTCCGCCGCAACTGGAGAACGAAGATGAGCGAGACGAAGACGCTGTATGCGCAGCCCATTCCGCTGGCCGATTCGGTCGCCTACGCCGAGGGCGCGGTGGTCAGCAAGACCCTGCTGGACAAGAAGGCCGGGACGCTGACGCTGTTTTCTTTCGATGCCGGCCAGGGTTTGAGCGAACACACGGCGCCGTACGATGCGACCGTGCAGATTCTCGACGGCGAGGGCGAGTTGACGATCGCCGGCCAGCCGGTCATTGCCCGGCCGGGCGAGCTGGTCATCATGCCCGCGAATATTCCGCATTCCGTGCGGGCGCGGCAGCGGTTCAAGATGCTGCTGATCATGATCCGCGGGTGAGGCGTTCCGGCGGCGCCGGCGGCTCGCTCCGCACGACGCCGAGAATGACGCCGGCCATCACCAGCGCCGCGCCGATCGCAAACCAGAGCGTCGGCGTTTCGCGGAACACCCAGCGGGCGGCGAGGGTCACCAATACGAACTGCGCGGGAATCGCGAGTGTAACGAGCTGCGATTTCACGTAGCGCAGCAGGTAGATCGAAAGCGTGTGGCCGCCGACGGTCGGCAGCAGCACCAGGCCCAACAGCGCCAGCCGCTCGCGGCCCTGCCCGATCCGAATACCGCCGTCCATGACCAGCGCGAGCGTCGCCTGCACCGCCGCCGCCGTCGCGTACACCGGCACCGTGAAGAGGAAGGCCGACTGGCGTGCGCGATACTTGCGGGAAAAGACGAAATAACACGCGCACAGGAACGCGGACCCCAGCGAGACCAGCGAACCGGCGAGGTGCTCGCGCTCCAGCGTGAATTGTCGTCCGAGAATCCACACCATGCCCGCGGTGGCCAGTCCGCAGGCCGCCAGCTCCCACCGGTTCAGCCGTTCGCCCAGCACCGGGCGCGCGACGAACGGCGCGAGCAGCGGCTGGAGACCGATGAACAGCGCCGCGTTGGCGAGGGTCGTGTTCTGCAGCGCCCAGGACCAGGTGGCGAAATGGATTCCGAGGAACGCGCCCGTCAAGACCGCGCCGCCGGAGAACACCGCGGGCCGGCCGGCGTGGCGCCATTCGGCGAACCACAACGGCAGCAGCACCACGGCCGCGCCCGCGACGCGCCAGAACCCGATGCTGGAGGCCGGGACGCTGCCGCAGAACCGCGTCAGGAGAGCCGCGCTGCCGGCGAGCAGCACAATCAGCCACCACAGCAGAATGCGGCGTCGGCGGCTCATGGGTGCGAGGGCGGGCAGGGCGGCATGGTTCGTGGCGGGCGTGGCTCAAAAACACCGGAGCAGCACGTCCGCGTAGAGCGCGTGACCCGCGGCGCCGGGATGGTTGTAGCCGTTGTGCAACTGGCTGAACGGCGGGATGCCGCGCCGGGCCTGGTTGAGCCATTCCGTATAGACGTCGGCGACCGCGGTGTTTTCCTCGGTTGCCAATGCCAACAGCGCCGCGCGGTAGGCCGGCACGCGTTCGGCCATGCCGTTTCGCAGAAACGGACTGGGCTGGATGGGGGCCACCAGCAGCGATTCGGCGCCGAGATCGCGCGCCCGCCGGATGATCGCGCGGATTTGTTCTCGGTAGGACTCCGGCGGATTCTTCGGCGCGCCGCCGACCGGTCCGTCCGCGTCGTTCAGGCCGAACGCGATGACGACCACGTCCGCGCCGGCCGGCCGAATGCGTTCATCGAACAGCGCGGCGGCCCGCTCGGTTGTGACGCCGCCCTGGAACGCGGCGATCGGCGTGATCGTCGCCTTCGGATACCGCACCCGCAGCGCGACGACCAGCCGGCTCGGGTAACCCTGGTTGTCCGGGGTCCACAGCCGGTCCCACCAGGCGCCCGCCTCCGCGCCCAGCGTGATGCTGTCGCCCAGAAAAGCGATCTTCACCTCGTCGCCGCGTTCCAGCTTTGACCGGGCGCGCGCCAGCGCTTCCGGGCGAACCGGGGCGACCGGGTCCGCCGGTGCGATCGGCAGGATGTCCTCCGCGGTCACGACGAACGCGCCGCCGCGCCGCCAGGGCGCCACGTAGATGCCGGCCAGGCCCACGGCGCCCGGATCGGGTTCCGGCAACGCCGGGCACGTCAACACCGGTACGCCGCGCTTGACGGAAAGCCGCCCGGCGCCGTCCCGCTGCACGAGATCGAGACGCTGGGTGGCGATCCGGTAATCCACTTGCAGCTCGGCCTCGCCGGGCGCGCCGAGCCGCCCCTCGATGTTGGCGATGCACCCGCTGGCTTCGTCGAAGCGATAATCGCGTTCGATCTCGAAAACGCGTGTGCCGTCGCCGGAGACCACGCGCAGCGAATCGCGGTCTATCGCCCGGTACACCCCCCCCAGAATCGGCGTGCCCTGTTCGTCGCGCGGCGGGTTGAGGTTCAGGAGAGGCGACGGCTTGCCGGGCGAGCCCCGCGGCCAGAAGTTCCAGCGGTCGAACGAGGGCTGGTACCCGGCCGGCGCCCGCGCCTTCAGGGTGCGGGCGACCATGTCCGGCGGCGCGATCGCGAGCGGTTGAGGCGGCGCCCCGTTTTCCGAAGAAACGAATATCACCAACGCCGGCGGATCACACGGGCGGATCTCGAATGCGGGGGAGACCAGCGCCCAAAGGGAAGCGGCGGCGATGGCCAACGCCGCGGGCTCCTTTCGACTATACGCGTTGCAGGACCGGCTCATATGCCAGAGATAGCGGCTGGCGGGCGGCGTGTCAAACAGCGCGGATGTTCAAGGATTGGACACGACGCCGTTCCCACGGTGCCGGCCTTGATAATCCGTCTCACCGTTCCTCGAGCAGCTCGATCAATTCGCCGTCCGGCCCCCGGAAGAATGCGATACGCACCGGGTAAGGCTGGTGGCCGCCGGTGGCGGCGATCGTGATCGAGCGCGGTTCGACGGTGACGGTCAAACCGGCCGCGCGCGCGGCGGCGATTACGGTGTCCACCGAGGCCACGTGCAGCGCGAAGTGCAACAGCGCTCCGTTCCCTTCCGCCGGCGGCGCCTCCGGCTGCTCGAAGATCTCCAGGATGCCGCCGCGGCCGGTATCCAGCATCGCCGCGCGGGTGGGCGCGTCGCCCCAGGTGACCTTGACGCGCAGCCCGAGCGTGTCCCGGTAGAAGGCCAGCGAACGCTCGAAATCGCTCGCCCGCAACGCGACGTGATGAATTCCGCGGCACAGGGCCGACGCGGCGGAGTCCGCGCTCTGCAATTCGACGTCAAATACTCGGACCCGGGTCCAAAATGACCGAAACTGTTCGAGAAAGGCCTGGTGCAACGGATGGGACTGATAGGCGTCATGGTCGCTCACCGAGTCGAACCCGGTGTAAAGCGCCCACGTGTAGGAACGGTCAATGACGGGCCGCTCCGCGGTTGCGGCCGGTGTGCCGATTTCAAAACGGCGCAGGGTAGGAATGCCGCTCAGCGAGCGCAAACCTCGCTCAAACTCGGCGCGTTGGCCGGGAGTCAGTCCGGGATGAAGATCGAAGAATACGGTGTGCTGTATCATAGACGGTCCACTTTCTGGGTGACGTCCGTTGTATACGCCAAACAGGGCCGATAGGGAATGAAAACCGGACACACCGTTCGTCGAATCGGTAACCGTCCGTTACCAAAGGCCTCGGGGCGGCTGCGTCCGCGATTCCGAAGACCTCAGCGGCCTGCGCGCCAGGTTCCCGCGGGCGACGACAGCGCCGTCGAAGGGCCGGCGTTCCCGGCTTCACAGTGTCGAAGCGGGATGTGGACCCTTCGTTTGCGCCCCCGGGAGGGGGCGGGCGAGAAGGGGCGCCACAGCAAAACGAAGCCTCGCCGGAGCCCGAAACCATAACCGCCTTTTGCCCGTCAATGGTTCAGAAATGGGCCCGCCGCCCAGAAGGCGGCCGGAACGGGAAACCGGCTAGAGCGTCAGGGACCGAATTTCAAAGTTGACCTGGACCCGGGGTGTCGGCTAGGTTACGCCGCTTTTGCGGATTGCCGGGATGGACCGACGGCCTGCGGGCCGCACCGGGCTGGCCGGACCGACCGCGCCTTGGACTGCCCGATGGTGTAATGGCAGCACACGGCCCTTTGGAGGCCTGGGTTCAGGTTCGAGTCCTGGTCGGGCAACGGCGCCGGCGGTCGCGGGGCGGTTGCCGGGCATAGGATATGGACTACGACGTGAAGCTGTTTTCAGGCAGTGCACATCCGGAATTGTCGCGGAATATTGCCGCCTATCTCGGCGAACCGCTGGGCGAGGTGGTCATCCGCCGCTTCCCCGATGGGGAGACCTTCGTCAAGTTTGTCGACAACATCCGCGGACGCGACGTGTTCATCATCCAGTCCATTTGCCGGCCGCCTAACGAGAACCTGATGGAGCTGCTGATCATGATAGATGCGGCGCGCCGGGCGTCCGCGGCGCGCATCACGGCCGTGTTGCCGTACTTCGCGTATGCGCGCCAGGACCGCAAGGATCAGCCGCGCGTGCCGATCACCGCGAAACTCGTCGCCAACCTTTTGACCGCCGCCGGCGCAAGCCGCTTGCTGGCCATGGACCTGCACTGCCAACAGATCCAGGGCTTCTTCGACATCCCGGTGGACCACCTGACGGCGGCGCCGGTCATTGTCAACGCGCTCCGGGCCAAAAATCTTTCCGATATGGTCATCGCCGCGCCCGACACCGGCGGCGTCAAGCTGGCTTACAGCTATTCGACGATGCTGGCCTGCGGTCTGGCGATCGCCGCCAAGCAGCGCAAGAATGCGCGCGAGGTGGAGTCCATCAATGTCGTCGGCGACGTGAAGGACCGCGATGTGATCATTGTGGACGACATGACGACGACGGCCGGCACGCTTTGCGGGGCGGCGCAACTGGTCCGCCAGCACGGCGCGCGCTCGGTTCGCGCCGCCGTGACGCACGCGCTAGTGACCGACGAGGGCCTCGAGGCGCTGCGGAATTCGGCCGTGGAAGAACTGATCACGACCGACAGCGTTCCGGCGCGCGACTGGCGCGGCTATCGCGCCCAAGTGCACTCGGTGGCCGAGCTGCTGGGCGAGGCGATTCTACGCATCCACAACAACCAGTCCGTCAGTTGCCTGTTCAAGGTCTGACGCACCGCTTCAGGGGAAAACACGCATGAAGGAACAGATGGTGATTCGGGCGGAACCGCGCGTGGCGCGGGGCAGCAACGCGGCCAACCGCACGCGCCGGAGCGGGAAGCTGCCGGGGGTCGTGTACGGCGAGGGCCAGCCGGCCGTCCCCGTGCAGGTGGAGGCCCACGAATTCGAAAAGATGCTGCACCACCACACGGCCGAGCACCTGATCATGGACCTCGTGATCGGCGGCCAGACGAAGAAGGTGTTGCTCCAGGAACTCCAGCGGAACCCATTGACCGGCCACCTGACGCACGTGGACTTCCACGAAGTGTCCATGACGAAGAAACTGCGCGTAGAGGTGCCGATCGTGCTGGTGGGCACCCCGTTGGGGGTCTCCCAGCAAGGCGGAATTCTCGATCACCTGCTGCGCCAGGTGGAGATCGAGTGTCTGCCGGCAGATATCCCGGAAAAGATAGAGGTGGACGTCGGCCCGCTCGAGGTCGGCAAGCACTTTTCGGTGAAAGATATCCGGCTGGATCCTGCGCGGTTCACCGTGGTCACCGCGGGCGACATCGCGATCGCCGCCGTCTCGATGCCGAAGGCCGAGGAAGAGGTCGCGGCCGCGCCGGCGGAGAGCGCGGCGGCGGAGCCCGAGGTCTTGACCGAGAAGAAGGCCGAGGAGGGCGAGGCGTCCGAGGAGTCGAAGGAAGGCAAGAAGGAAACGAGAGAGGCCAAAGAAAAAGAGAAGGGCGGTAAGGAAAAGGCGCAACCATAGTTCCGAGCCGGGGCGCGGCGTCGGATGTCCGCGGGGAGTGACGCGCGGTGAAACTGGTGGTGGGACTCGGCAATCCGGGCCGCGAGTACGAGCAGACCCGCCACAATGTCGGGTTCCTCGCCGTCGAGGAGATGGCCCGGCGGGCCGGGGCGTCCTGGCGGCGCAGCCTGCGGTTCCCGGTGCGGACGGCGACGATCCGACTGCCGGACGGGCCGGAAATGATCTTGGCGGAGCCGCTGACCTATATGAACGCCAGCGGCGACGCGGTCGGGCCGCTGGCGCGGAAACGCGGGATCGCACCGGACGATTTGCTGGTGGTCTACGACGACGCCGACCTGCCGGCGGGCGCATTGCGCATACGGCCGTTCGGCGGACCGGGCGGGCACAACGGCATGCGCTCGATCATTGCCGCGCTCGGCAGCGACCGGTTCGCCCGCATCCGGATCGGGATCGGGCGCGGCGGCGGGACGGAGTTGGTTGAGCACGTGCTGGCGTCGTTTACGCCGGACGAATGGACGACGATGAATGAAACGATCCGGCGCGGCGCCGACGCGGCGCTGTGCTGGGCGGTCGAAGGGATCGAGCCGGCGATGAACCGGTTCAACCGCAGAAGCGAACAGCAGGAGTGAACGGTGAACGAATACGAGGGCATGTTCATCTTTCCGGAATCGTTGAAGGACGAGGTTCTGGAGGAGCAACTGGGACACGTGCGGGCCGAGATCGAGAAACTCGGCGGTGCGGTGGATAGCGTCACGCGGTTGGGCAAGCGCTCCTTCGCCCGCCCGCTGGCCCGCCGCCATACGGCTGGACACTACGCGGTCATTAATTTCCGACTGGCCGGCGACCGCGTGCGCGCGCTGCGCGAGCGTCTGAAACTCGGCGGCGAAGTCTTCCGCGCGCAGATCGTCCGGCGCGCGCCGGCCGCGGCGGCCGCCCCGGCGAAAGGATCCGGCGATGGCGTCGTTCAATAAGGTCATTCTGGTCGGCAACCTGGCGCGCGATCCCGAGCGGCGGACGCTGCCCTCAGGCACGCCGCTGGCCGACCTGCGGCTGGCGGTCAGCCGCCGGTACACACTCCAGAGCGGCGAGACGAAGGATGAGACGCTGTTCATCAACGTCACGGTGTTCGGCAAGTCGGCGGAGACCATCGTCAAGTATATGCGAAAGGGCCGCCCGATCCTCATTGAAGGCCGGTTGCGGCAGGAGGAGTGGACGGGCAAGGACGGCCAGAAGCAGAGCCGGATCAGCGTCGTCGCGGAACAGTTCCGGTTTCTGGGGGACGCCCCCGGCCGCGGCGGCGCCGAGATGGGCGATGCGCCCGAGGGCGCCGGTTACGATCGCCGCGGGCCGGCTCCAGCGGACGGCGAAGCGCCTGCGGACAGCGGGCCCGGCGACGACCCGCCGGCCGCCGGCGGAAAGGATGACGAGAATCTGCCGTTCTAGAAACCCCGCGCCGAACACGGCCGTCGCCGGCCGTGCGGCGCAACCACCCCATCAATCAGGAGACCGTTCACCATGGCCAGAGAAATGGATTCCGGCGCCCCGAAACGCGGCGCCCGCTACCTCGACAGTAATACCGTCATTGATTACAAGGACCACGAGCTGCTCAAAAAGTTCATGACCGAACGCGGCAAGATCATGCCCCGCCGGCTGACCGGCACCACCGCCCGCCAGCAACGCCTGATTCAGAAGGCCATCGGGCGCGCGCGCGCGATGGGCTTGCTGCCGTAACCCCCGGGAGTTTTGGACATGGCGATCGAAGTCATTCTGATGCGCGACGTGCCCGGGCTGGGCGCGGAAAGCGACGTCGTGCGCGTGGCCGAAGGCCATGCGCGGAACTACCTGTTTCCGAAGGGGCTGGCTGCCCCGGTGACGCCGGCGGCCCGCCGCCGGATCGAGAAACTGCGGCAGGCGCGCGCCGCCGAAACGGCCGCCGCGCTGTCCGAGGCCAAGGCGTTGGCCGCGCGGATCGAGGCCCTCTCGGTCAATGTCGCCGTCAAGACCGGCCCGGACGGCAAGCTGTTCGGCGCGGTGACCGCGGCCGACGTGATCGCGGCTGCCGCGGCGCAGGGCGTCGCGCTCGACAAGCACCAGGTCGAGCTGCCGGGCCCCGTGAAGGAGCTCGGCGTGGTTCCGGTCGCCGTTCGACTCCATCCCGACGTGACCGCCACGCTCAAGGTCTGGATCGTCGAGGAGTAGGCCCATGCCGCCCCGCGGAACGTCGGCGGCTAATTCCGCGCGCACAGACCGCTCACCGCCCCACAGCGAGGAAGCGGAGCGCGGCGTGCTCGGTTCGATCCTGCTGGACGCGCCGCGGGTGATGGACCTCTGTATCGAACGGCACCTCGGGCCGGATGCGTTCTATGTGCCGGCGCACGCCGCGATCTACGAGACGCTGCGCGACATGCACCGCCGGCAGCTCGGCATCGACCTCAACACCGTCACCGCCCGCTTGCGCGACGCCGGCCGGCTGGACGAGGTCGGCGGCCATCAGCAGCTGGTGGCGCTCGTCGAGAGCACGATCACGCCCGCGCACGCGGAACACTACGCCGAGATCGTCCACCAGAAATTCCTGCTGCGCAGCTTGATTGAACGCTCCTGCGAGATCGTCGAGGATTGCTACCGCGGCCAGGAGGATTCCGGCGCCATTCTCAGCCGCGCCGAAGAGCGGATTCTTGCGATTGACGAGCTGCGGGGCGGCAACATTGCGCCGTGGCCGGACCTGATCAAGACCGTCATCAAAGATATTGACGCGATCATCGAGCGCAAGGGCGGCCGCACCGGTATCTCCACAGGGTACCGCGAACTCGACAACATACTGCTCGGATTCCAACCGGGCGACATGATCGTTCTGGCGGCCCGTCCGTCCATGGGCAAGACCTCGCTGGCGATGAACATCGTCGAGCACGTCGCCACCGGCGCCAACAGCGACACCGGCTACGGCGACCTCCAGCCGCGTCCCGTGCTGGTGTTCAGTTGCGAGATGTCCCGCGAGTCGCTCGTGCGCCGGATGATCTTTTCCCGCGCGCGCCTCGAATGGGCCAAAGTGCCCAAGGGATTTCTTTCCAAGCAGGAACACGGCCGGATGATCACGGCCGCGGACGCCTTGATGAAGGCGCAGATTTTCGTGGACGACACCGCCGGCCTCCAGGTGGCCGAGTTGCGCTCGCGGGCGCGGCGCCTCCACCGCAGCCATCCGGACCTGGCGCTGATCGTCGTGGACTACCTGCAGATGCTGCACGATCGGGAATCCAGCCGCGATGGACGGCAGCGCGAGACCGCCGCGATCTCCAGCGCCCTGAAGGCTATGGCCAAAGAGCTGCGGGTGCCCGTGCTGGTGCTCAGTCAGTTGTCGCGCAACCCGGAGATGCGCAGCGACAAGGACCAGACGCCGCGCCTTTCCGACCTGCGCGATTCCGGCTCGATCGAGCAGGACGCCGACGTCGTCATTTTACTGCAGCGCCCCTGCCGGATCCGAGGCCACCAGTTCGAGCACGATACGCGCCTGGCCATCGTGGATGTGGCCAAACACCGCAACGGCGCGACCCGGCAGATCAAGATGGACTTTGAGGATTTCTGCATGCGATTCGTGGATCACAACCCCCGCGGAGAGGCCGACGAGACGGTCGCCGCGCCGTCCGAAGGAGGCATCGAGTGAACGCATGGGGTCGGTGGAGGGCGGCCGTCTGGGCGGTGGCGTTCGGGCTGGCGGCGGCGGCGGGGGCCGTTCCCGTCGCTGAAATCCGGGTGGAGACGGAGGGGCCGATCCCGGTGGACGAGGCCTATGTGCGCGCCCACCTCTCGTTGCGCGCCGGCGCGGAGTTCGACCGGGCGCTGACGACCCAGGACCTGCGCGCGCTGGAGCGGACCGGCCGCTTCGAGCGGATTGAAGTCCGCGCCACGTCCGCGGCCGACGGGCTCGTGATCGTGTACGTTGTGCGGGCCCGGCCCCGGATCGGGCGCCTCGAGATTTCCGGCGCCGACCGCCTCGGAAACCGACGCGTCCGCGAAACGCTGGAACTTGCGCTGGGCGACCCGGCCGACGAGGCGAAACTCGCCGCCGGCGCGCGCAAGCTGCGCGAGGTGTACTTGAAGGAGCTCTACTGCGATGCGGAGGTCGCGTGGCGGATCGAGACGGCCGACGCCGCCGGTAATGCGACCGTTCGTGTGACGGTGCGCGAGGGCGTTCCCGCGCGCGTGTCGCAGATCCGCTTCGTCGGCAACGCCGCGATCCCGGCGTCGGACCTCCTGGCGCGGATGCGGCAGCGTCGATACCAGTGGTACAAACCGTGGCACTGGGTCACCGGCGCGGGGCGGCTCGATGCCGACGATCTGGAGGCGGACGCCCACGCCGTGCGGAGCGTTTACCTGGACCGCGGCTACCTCGACGCGCGCGTCGCTCCGGCGGAGCTCGAGCGCATCGCCCCCAATCGTCTGCGCGTGACGTTCCGCATCGAGGAGGGCCGGCCCTACCGGCTGTCCACCGTGCAGGTCCGCGGGGCCGCGCTCTTTCCCGAGGAAACCCTGCTGAGCGTGGCCGGCCTGGCCGCCGGCGCGCCGGCCTCGGCTGCGGAGATTGACGCAGCGGCGCGCGCGATCGGCGACTATTATGGCAACCGGGGCTACGCGCGCGCGGCCGTGCGTCCGGTGCTCAGTCCGGATCCCGACCGCGGCGCGGTCGCGGTCGTCTTCGAGGTTCGCGAGGGCCCGCTCACGCGCGTTCGCGACATCCTCATTCGCGGCAACAGCGTCACGAAAGACCGCGTCCTCCGTCGCGAGCTGACGGTGCTTCCCGGCGACCCTTACAACCGCGCCCGCATCCGCACCAGCGAAAACCGGTTGCGCAATCTAGGCTACTTTGCGCGCGTCGAAGCGGTGACGGAGCCGACGCCCGATCCCGCGCTGGCCGACCTCGCGTTCGAGGTCGAGGAGCAGCGCATGGGCCAGGCGATGCTGAGCGTGGGGTTCAGCAGCATTGACCAGATTTCCGGCGCGTTCGAGATTTCGCACGGGAACTTCGATCTGCGCGACTGGCCCCCGGTCGGCGGCGGGCAGAAAATCCGCGCGCGGGCCATCGTCGGCACGCGGCGCAACGACCTCGAGTTCAGCTTCATCGATCCGTGGTTTCTCGACCGTCGGCTCGCCCTCGGCGTCGATGCGTTTCGCAGCGAAAAACGCTACCTGAGTTCCGACTACGATCAGCGCAACACCGGCGGATCGCTCAGCCTGACGCGGCCGATCGGCGCATTCGAGCGCCTGCGCCTGGCGTATTCGCTGGAAGAGATCTCCATCTATGGCGTTTCGGATACCGCGAGCGAGCGGATCCGGGAGGAGGCGGGAGACCGTCTCAAGAGCGCGCTGACGCTGTCGCTCTCGCGCGACACGCGCGACCGGTTTTTCGCGCCGACCCGCGGCCACTACGCGGTGGCGACCGTGAGCTTCGCCGGCGGGCCGCTGGGGGGCGAGACCGACATCTACTCGCTCGAGCTGTCGGCCACGCAGCACGTGCCGGTTCGGGATGGCCACGTGCTCTCGCTGCGCGCGCGCGCGGCCGTCGTGGACACGCACGGCGGCGCCGAACGCGTGCCGATTTTCGACCGCCTCTTCCTGGGCGGCGCGACTACGATCCGCGGATTCAAGTTCCGGGATGTCGGCCCGCGCGACGACCTCGGCGATCCGATCGGCGGGCGCTCGATGGCCTTTGCATCCGCCGAGTACACCGTCGCGCTCGGCGGCCCGTTCCGCGCGGCGGCGTTCTACGACATCGGACTGGTGGATCCCGAGGCGTATTCGTTTTCGGCCGATCCGAACTCGAGCTATGGCATCGGCCTGCGGGTGGACATCCCGATGCTGCCGCTGCGGCTGGATTACTCCTGGCCGCTGCAGACGGATCCCGCCAACGATCGTTCTTCCGGCCGGTTCAGTTTTCTCATAGGATATGGATTCTAAACCGCGCGGCTGCGCGACAGCAAAGGAATGCCCATGAACGGAAGTGTTCGAATCCCCCTAATACTGTTGGCCCTGGCCGCGACGGCCGGGACGTCGCCCCGCGTCATCGCGCAGGAGCGCGGGCCCCGGATCGTCGTGGTCCAGCTTGACCGCGTGTTCAATGAGTTCTACAAGACCAAACTGGCCGGCGCCCAGATCGAGACGCGCAAACAGGAGATTCGCGAAGAACTCAAGGCCCGCGAGACACAACTCGTGGCGCTCGACAAAGAGCTCTCCGAATTGCGCGTCCAGATCAACGACACCGCGCTGAGCGACGAGCAGCGCGGCCAGCTGCGCGAAACGGCCGCCGACAAACAGCTCCGGTTTAACGAGATGCAGGAGCAGGCCCGCCAGGTCGCAGAGCTCCGCAACAAGGAGCTGGAAGACATGAGCCGCCGGATGCGGCGCGGTCTGGTCGAGGAAATCCGCGAGGCCGTCCGCGAATTCGCGCGCGTGCAGGGGTACGACGCCGTCTTCGATGCTTCCGGCCAGACGCTCAACGGCGTCGAAGCCCTCATTTACTTCGACGATAAGCTCGACATCACGGACCGGGTGATCGAGACGATGAACCGCGGCGCAAAGTGACCGGCGCCGGAACGGAGCGCGGATGAAACTCCGGGACATCGCCGGGCGGCTTGACGCCGCGCTCGAGGGCGACGGCGATCTCGAAATTACGGGCGTCGCGGGTCTCCGCGAAGCGCGGCCTGGTGACCTTTCGTTCGTCGCTCAGCCCCGTTATGCCGCCGAGGCCGCCCGCACGCGGGCGTCCGCGCTGGTCGTTGCCCCCGACTGGAATGGCGCGGCGCTCTGCGCGCGGTTGCGCGTTCCGCAACCGGAGCAGGCCTTTGCCCGGGTCGCCGAATGGTTCGCGCCGCCGCCGGTCGCTCCCGCGCCCGGGGTGCATCCAACCGCCGTCGTGGCACCCGACGCGCGACTCGGCGCAGACGTCGCCATCGGCCCGCACTGCGTGATCGAGGCGGGCGCGGTCATCGGCGAGCGCACCGCGCTCTTCGCCGGCTGCTACGTCGGCTTCGGCGCGGCCGTCGGACCGGACTGCCGCCTGTATCCCCATGTCTCCATCCGCGAACGCTGCCGCCTCGGGGCCCGCGTCATCCTGCACGACGGCGTCGTCGTCGGCAGCGACGGCTTCGGCTACGCCGCCGATGCCGAGGGGGTGCGGCACAAGATTCCGCAGATCGGCATCGTCGAGATCGGCGATGACGTGGAAATCGGCGCTAACACAACGATAGACCGCGCGCGGTACGGGCGGACGGTCATCGGAAACGGCGTCAAGATAGACAACCTCGTGCAGATCGCGCACAACGTGGTCATCGGCGACCATGCCGTCGTCGTCGCGCAGGTCGGCATTGCCGGCAGCGCGGCGATCGGCGCGCGCGCGGTGCTGGCCGGCCAGGCCGGGGTGTCCGGCCACCTGACGATCGGGGAGGGGGCGGTCATCGGCCCGCAGTCGGGCGTCAATCGGGATGTGCCGCCGGGGGCGCAGGTGCTCGGTTCGCCGCCGGTGCCGATGCCCGAGTATTTTCGGGCGCATGCGCACGTCCTGCGGCTCGGAGAATACCGGCGGCGCCTGGCGGAACTGGAAAAGCGGCTGGCCCGTCTGGAGAGCGGAAAATGAGGCGTGCCCCGCCCGCGGCGCGGATCGGCATGGAATACGGCATGAGCGAGGGGAAACACAACCGCGGAACATCGGTGGACGTAGCTCACGTGGCGCGTCTCGCGCGCGTGGCGCTCACGCCCGAAGAGATCGCGCGGTTCCAGCGGCAGCTCGAGGACGTGCTCGCCTATGTCGGCCAGATCGCGGCGCTCGACGTGGAGGGCGTCGAGCCCACGGCCCACGCCGTTCCCGTGCGCAATGTTTTCCGCGAGGACCGGCCCGCGGACGGCTTGGCGCGCGACGAGGCGCTCGCCAACGCGCCCAGGGCCCGCGACGGACTTTTCGTCGTGCCCAAGATCGTGGAGTAAGGCGTCGTGTCCGATCTCGCATCTCTTTCCTTGCACGAACTCGCGCCGATGCTGGCCCGCGGCGATTGCTCCTCCGCGGAGATCGTCGAATCCGTACTGGCGGCGATCGAGCGGCGCGATGGCGAGCTGCATGCCTATGTATGGCTGAATGCCGACGAGGCGCGCTCGGCCGCAGCGGAGGCCGACCGCCGCCGCGCCGCCGGAGAGCCATCGCGCTCGGCACTCGACGGCCTGCCGGTTGCGCTGAAGGATAACATGAGCGCGCGCGGCCAGCCGTGCGGTTGCGCCTCGCGCATTCTGGAAGGTTACTGCGCGCCTTACGATGCCACCGTCGTATCGCGCCTGCGCGCCGCCGGCGCGATTCCGCTGGGCCGGACCAACATGGACGAGTTCGCCATGGGATCCTCCACGGAGAATTCCGCGTTCGACGCGACGCGCAACCCGTGGGATCTGGATCGCGTTCCCGGCGGTTCCAGCGGCGGGGCGGCCGCGGCGGTGGCCGCCGGTCAGGCGGTCGCTGCGCTCGGCAGCGACACCGGCGGTTCGATCCGGCAACCCGCGGCGTTCTGCGGCTGTGTCGGGCTGAAGCCGACGTACGGGCGCGTGTCTCGCTACGGCCTCGTCGCGTTCGCGTCTTCGCTGGACCAGATCGGGCCCATGGCCCGCGATGTTCGCGACACGGCGCGGTTGCTCGGCGCCATTGCCGGTCGGGATCCGATGGACAGTACCTCGCTCGACGTTCCGGTTCCGGACTTCGAGTCGGCGCTGACGGAGCGGCTCGACGGATTGCGGCTGGGACTGCCGCGCGAGTATTTCGGCGAAGGCCTCGATCCCGAAGTGGACGCGGCTGTGCGCGCCGCCGCAGGGCGCTGCGCGGACTTGGGCGCCGAGATCGTCGAGGTCGCGTTGCCGCATACGCCGTACGCCGTCGCGGCCTACTACCTCATCGCGACCGCGGAGGCTTCGGCGAATCTCGCGCGCTTCGACGGCGTGCGCTTCGGCCGGCGCGTCGAGGGCGGCGATCCGATCGAAATGTATCTGCGCACCCGCGCGGCCGGCTTTGGCCCGGAGGTCAAGCGGCGCATCATTCTGGGCGCCTATGCGTTGAGCCACGGCTATTACGACGCGTACTATCTGCGAGCGCAAAAGGTTCGCACGCTGATCCGGCGCGATTTCGAGGCGGCGTTCATGCGGTGCGACGCGCTGCTGGCGCCGGTCGCGCCGACGCCCGCCTACCGGCTGGGCGAAAAGACCTCGAACCCGCTCGAAATGTATCTCGGCGATATTCTGACAATCCCCGTCAACCTCGCAGGCATCTGCGGCCTTTCGGTGCCGTGCGGCTTCACGGCCGACGGACTGCCCATCGGCCTGCAGGTCATCGGACCTGCCCTCGGCGAGGAACGGGTGCTGCGCATCGGCTATGCCTACGAGCAATCGCAGCGTTGGTTTCAGCACAGGCCGAGCTGTTCAAAACGGGATCGGAGCGCTCGATGAAGCTGCTTTTGAGAGACGCGACGGCGCCGGCTCTTCGGACAACCCGCCCCTGGCGAAAACGCGCCCGCTCGTCGCCGCGGAAGGGCGCGTTCGAGCGTTTTCCGGGCGCGCGAGTCGCCGCCGTGGGTCTGGCGTTGGCGGGACTGGTCGGTTGCCGTACCGCACGGTGGCTTGGGGCAGCTCAGCAGGTCATTCCGTTGGTCCGGGAAGGCGAATGGATGCCCCAGGCCGGCGACTTGCTGTTTCAAGATCTCGACGGCAGCCCGCTGGCTGACGCGATTGAGGCGGTCACGGAAGGGTGTGGCGGGGCAAAACTCACGCATGTGGGGCTGGCCGCATTCGATCCGGCGGGAAAACCGGCCGTGCTGGAGGCGATCAGCCGCGGCGTGGTGGAGACGCCGCTGTCCGAATTTCTCGCGCGCAGTCGCGATAATGAAAACCGGCCCAAAGTCCTCGTCGGTCGGATCGAGCCACGGTATCGCCACCTCATCCCGTCGGCCCTTGCGGCGGCTCGCCGCCGGCTCGGACGCCCCTACGACGACGTCTTCGACTTCGACAATGACGCCGATTATTGTTCGGAGCTGGTGTATTTTGCTTTTCGGGAAGCGGGAGCCCCCGCGCTCTTCCAAGTGGATCCCATGACATTCCGCGAGTTCCCGACCGGCCCGTTTATGCTGGTCTGGATCGAATACTTTGAAAAACTGGGCGTGCCCATTCCCGAAGGTCGGCCCGGTTTGAATCCCGGCAGCATGTCGCGGTCCCGACACATACGCATCGTAGCCGCGTATGGCCGGCCCGAAGGGCTGACCTTGGAAATCGGCGTGCCGGCGACCTCCGACGGCCGAGCGAAAAAGTGAAATTCCCGCCATGATTCCGATCTCCGTGAGACGGCCAACCGCGTTTTCCAGACCTTGGAAACATTTCAGGGATGGTCTTCCAAACCTTGGAAAACGCTTTCCGTCTGGCCCGACGGCCGGCCTTTCGTTGGAGAACTTCGGCCCTCCGCCTCGATGTTCCGCGCTCCGCTCTTCGTTCCGGTGCCGAGCATGACCGCCGCCGCTCCAGCATTTGTTGCCTCCATCGGACTGGAGACGCACGTGCAGTTGCGCACGGCCAGCAAGCTGTTCTGCGCCTGCCCGACGACCTTCGGCGCGGCCGCGAACACGCAAACCTGCCCGGTCTGCCTCGGCCTGCCGGGGGCGATGCCGGCGGTCAACCGCGAGGCGGTCCGGCTCACGGTGCTGGCCGGCCTGCTGCTGGAGTGCGAGATCGGGCTGCGGAGCAAGTTCGACCGGAAGAGCTATTTCTATCCGGACATGCCGAAGAATTACCAGATTACGCAGTATGACCGGCCTTTGTGCCTCGGCGGGCGGGTGGCGATCGAGGTCGGCGGCGCGCGCAAGATCATTCGGCTCACGCGCATCCATCTCGAGGAGGATGTCGGCAAGAGCCTGCACTTCGAGGCCTCGAGCGGCGTGGACTTCAACCGTGCCGGCACGCCGCTGATGGAGATCGTCAGCGAGCCGGACCTGGCGACGCCGGACGAAGCGTTCGCGTACTTGCTCGCGCTCAAGCAGATTCTCGTCTACGGCGGCATCAGCGACTGCAACCTCGAGCAAGGCAACCTGCGGTGCGACATCAATGTCAGCGTGCGGCCGGCGGGCGCTGAACGGCTGGGCACAAAGACCGAGATCAAAAACATGAACACGTTCAAGGGCGTTCACCGCGCCTTGACGTATGAAATCCGCCGCCAGATCGAGGCGCTGCGCGCCGGCGGGACCATCCGGCAGGAAACCCGCCGCTGGGACGACGCCGCGGGCGTTACCGCGGCCATGCGGTCGAAGGAGGACGCGCATGACTACCGTTACTTTCCGGAACCGGACCTGTTGCCGATCGAGCTGACCGCGGAGCAGATCTCTGCCTGGCGCGCGGAGCTGCCGGAACTGCCCGCCGTGCGGAGGGCGCGGTTCGCGGCCGAGTATGGCCTGCCCGACTACGACGCCGGAGTGCTCACTGCGGACAAGGCCGTCGCGGACTTTTTCGAGGCGGTCGCCCGCCGCAGCGGCAATTTCAAGGCGGCGTCCAACTGGGTCATGACCGAAATGTTGCGCGCGCTTGGGGAGCGCGAGATGGAGATTACGCAATCGCGCGTCACCCCGGAGGCGCTGGCGCAGTTGATTGCACTCGTGGATCGGAAGACGATCAACATGCCGACCGCGAAAGACGTCTTCGCGATCCTGTTCGAGCAGGGGGGCGATCCTGAGGCCATTGTGCGGCAAAAGGGTCTGGGGCAGGTGAGCGATGCGAGCGCCCTGGACGCGTTGGCGGAGGCGGCGATCGCCGCGCACCCCAGCGTGGCCGCCGATTATCGCGCCGGCAAGAAACCCGCACTGCAATTTCTGGTCGGGCAGGTCATGAAGGCCAGCCGCGGCAAGGCCAATCCGCAACTGGCCGCGGAGGCGCTGCGGCGCCGGCTGGACGGATAGGGCGCGGCCCCCGCGCGCGCCTCCGCCGCGGTCGTTCCTGATTGTTTTCGCCGCGTCGAATGTGAACGGTCGTTCACAACTGGACGACCGTGAACCAATAGGCGGCCCGCGAACCGGTCGCCCGGTGCGGATTTGAATTTGAAGCGAGGCTCGGTTTCCGGTGGCTTTTCGCGACAGGTCTGCCGCGTTTCCGTGTTGACGTGTGAGGTGCGGGCGTAGTCGTCGCGCAGGGCGTGGTCGCGTGCGTGCGGGGCAGACATTCCCCGGGGGCCAACCGCCGCTTTCCACGCAGCCGCCGGGGGGGGCGGACTTCCCTGGCGCCGCGAGCGCGAGGCCGCGAGCGTCGTGCGAGGCCCCCGCGAATTCCGGGCCGGGATTCGAGCGCCGACTCGCCGCTTGCCCGGAAGCTGCGGCTTGCGTAGCCTGCGGCCATGTCACACCGACAACCGGAACAGCGCGTTCCGCGCGGCGGCCGCGCGCCGGGCGCGATTGCGGCGTTCTGCCGCTCAACGTTGCCGATTCTGCATCGCGCTATGGACAGCCGCCGGGTATTCGACCTCGCGGCGCGCATCTTCGCCAGCGATCGCTGGAATTCGTTCGACCGATTCCACACGACCACCCGCGTTCTCTCCGATGCGCTGGCCGCCGGCGGCCTCGTCGCTGAGGTGCACCGTCTGCCGACCGGCGGCGCCATCGGCAACGGCCGCTGGGTCATTCACGAGGCCGCGGACGTGCGATCGGCGACCCTGGAGATCGTCGCGCCCTTCCGCCGCCTGCTGCTGGACTACCGACAGAATCCCTGGTGCATCGTACAGTGGAGCAACGGATCGCCGCCGCAGGGTCTGCTCGGAACGCTGGCGGTCTTCGACCGCCTCGAGGATGTGGCCGCGCTGCGCCCCGGCGCGCTCGAGGGCCGGATCGTCCTCACCCGGCTGCCGCTGCGCGAAGCCGTGCGCCCGCTCTACGAAAAAGGCGCGCGGGCAATTCTCTTCGACGCCGGCGTGAAGGGTCTGCCCGACGCCACGCCTTGGCTGAAGTTCGGCTGGGGCAGCCTGAAGGCGGACGAGGCCTACGCGCGCCCGGTGGGACTGTCGCTCTCGTCTCGCGAGGGTGATCGGCTGCGCCGTTGGGCCGCACAGCGCGGTCCGCTGACGCTGCGCGTGCGCGCGGACGTCCGGCGCTACGTCGGGGACCATGACGTCGTGGACGCGCGCGTGACGGGCGCGGGCGATCCGCAGGACGAGGTGTGGTCGTTCGCGCACGGTGCGGAGCCCGGGGCGCTCGACAATGCTTCCGGCGTCGCCGTATCGGCGGAGATCGCCGTCGCGCTCGAGGGCCTGATCCGCGCGGGCCGTCTGCCGCGGCCGCGCCGCACCATCCGGCTGCTGGTCGGCTATGAGTGTTACGGCTTGTTTCCGATGCTCGAACGCGGGCGGCGGCTGCAGCCGCCGCTGGCGGGCGTGTGCGTGGACTCGCTAGGGGCGCGCGCCGACCGCTGCCCGGGCGGGCGCTTGTGCTGGTATGAGACCGTGCCTTCCTCGGCGGGCTTTGTGAACGATGTCGGAGAACGCCTGTTGCGCGCGGTGCTGCGCCGCGAGCGCGCGGGCTATCGTTATGCGCGCCGGGCCTTCGTGCCGACGCTCGACACGCTCATTGCCGATCCGGCGTTAGGGTTTCCCTGCCCGTGGATTTCCAACCACGGCGGACCGTACTACCACAGCAACGCCGATACGCCGGAGGTTCTCTCGCCCCGCGGCCTTGCCGTGGCGGCGGCGGCGACCGCGGCCTATCTGTATTTTCTGGCCGACATGGACGCCCGAGCGGCCGCCGAGATCGCCGAATGGCAGTCGGACCTCGCGGTGGCCGATGTCGCGGCCGTGAAGCGATCCGACCCCCCGGATCGCGTCGAGTATATCCTTGCCCGCCATCGGGAAAATCTGGCCCGGCTTCGGCGGTGGTGGTGGCAGGGCGACCGCGCGGCGCTGGAGTCGCAATGGGCCGCGTGCGCCGCGCGCGTGGAGTCTGCCGCCCGGGCCGCGCGCGCGCGGCTCCGCCGCCGTCCCCGTCGGCCGGCGGCGCCGGACGAGCGCCGCGTGATTCGACGGGCGGCCCCGCTGGCCTACAGCGACGACAACCTGACGGCAGAATTCCGGAACATCTTCAAAGCCTCCGAGCTGCCCCGCTGGGCGCACTATTGGGCCGATGGTCGTCGGACGCTCGGCGAGATCCGGACGTTGGTCGAGATCGAGCGCGGCCGGTCCTTTGACCCGGCCGCCGTGGCGGCGCACTTTCAGGCGCTGGAGCGGCTCGGTTATGTTCGATCCGCCGCGCCCGCCGAGCGGGTGCGGCGCTCGCAGATCGTGCGCGACCTGCGGGCGCTGGGACTGCACGCCGGCATGAACGTGATGGTGCACAGCTCGCTGTCGAAAATCGGCTTTGTCGAGGGCGGCGCGGAGACCGTGTTGGATGCGCTGCGCGAAGCCGTCGGACCGCGGGGCACGCTGTTGTTTCCCTCGTTCAACCACGGGCGGGCGCAGGTGTTCAATCCGAGGACGACCCCGACCCTGAACGGGGCGATTCCGGACGCCGCCTGGCGGCGGCCGGAGGCGGTGCGCAGCGATCACCCGACCCATGCGGTTGCGGCCATCGGCCCGCGCGCCCGGATGTGGCTGGACGGTCACCTCGCGGCGGGCGCTTTCGGGCCGGACAGCCCCATCGCGCGGCTGTTGAAAGACGACGGGTATGTGCTTTGCCTGGGCGTGGACTTGCGGGTCGCGTCCGTCTATCACGTCGCCGAGATCTCCGTGCCGTGCCGATGCCTCGACCTGTTCGGGCGCCGGTTGCCCGTCGTGTCGCCGGACGGCGAGATTGTCCGCGTTCCCGGCATGGCGTGGCGCGCGCGGGCGTGGCCCGTGCCCGTGCTGCCGGGCCTCGAGCAGTGGCTGGTTCGACGGGGACTCCTGCGTCGCCGCCGCGTTGGCGAGGCCGAAGGCCTGCTGGCGCGCGCTGCGGACATCTGGCGGGCGCGGCGCGCACAACTGCGGGAGGTCTGTCCGACCTGCCGCATCCGCCCTCGCCGCGGTCCGCCGCGGGAGGAGTGAGCGGCCGGGCGCGGGCTCGATGGCCGGCGCGCCGCGGCCGGTCGTCGGGCCCTGGAGAGGGTTGCCCTCCCGGTCGTTGACGAGAGGCGCGGTTGTCCGCTTTCCACTTGCGGCGCGGGAGCCTGCGGGGTAGGCTATTTGCTGTGCGATCTTCAGGGACGGGTGATCCTGCGAAAGCGGGAGACTCCCTACCGGCGGTGAAAGCCCGCGAACCCCGCCCGATGGCGGGGCCGATGCGGTAGTCCGGCGCGCCAGCGGCGGATACCCGCAGCCGACCGTATAGTCGGGATGAAAGAAGATCCGGCCGTCTGGACTCGCGCCGCCCTGAAGTCTCGCGCGATTGCGTCGAGAATACGCCTATGCCCAAACGAGCGCCCGTATCGGAGGTGAAACCCTCGGCCGCCCTGGCCGCCGCGCTGGCCGCGTACCGCCGTGGCGGCATTGTGGTCGTGGTGGACGACGAACGCCGCGAAAACGAAGGCGACCTCATCGTGGCTGCCGAGAAGGCCACGCCGGCGGCCCTGAACTTCATGATCCGCCACGCCGGCGGCCTGATGTGCATCGCGCTCACCCGCGAGCGGCTGGCCGCGCTTGGCCTGTCGCGCATGGTGTCGCACGCGCCGGGCGATCCCTATCGCACCGCGTTCATGGAATCGGTGGATGCGCGCGAGGGGGTCACCACCGGCATCAGCGCCTTCGACCGCGCGCGGACCGTGCGCGTGCTGCTCGACCCGGCGACGCGGCCGGACGACTTGATCCGCCCCGGCCACCTCTTCCCGCTCGAAGCGGTCGAATACGGCGTGCTGCGCCGTCCGGGCCACACCGAAGCGGCCGTGGACCTGGCGCGGCTGGCGGGCCTCCGCCAACCTGCCGGCGTCATTTGCGAGGTGCTCAACGCCGACGGCTCGATGGCGCGACGTCCGCAACTCGTCGCCTTCGCCCGCCGCCACCGGCTGCCGCTGGTAACGATCGCAGACCTGGTGACCTTCCGCCGCGCGAGCGAGCGGCTCGTCGAATGCGAGCGTACGGTGCGATTGCCGACCGATTTCGCGGAGTTCCGCCTGCACATGTACCGCGCATTGCCCGAGCAAGAACACCATCTGGCGATGACGCTGGGCGCGCCCGCCCGCAACGGCGAAGCGCCGCTCGTGCGCATGCACAGCGAGTGTCTCACCGGCGACGTGTTCGGTTCCCAGCGCTGCGATTGCGGCCGTCAGTTGCGCGCGGCGATGCGGCAAATCGCCGCAGCGGGCCGCGGTGTGGTCATTTACCTGCGGCAGGAGGGGCGCGGCATCGGGTTGGCCCACAAGATTCATGCCTACGCGTTGCAGGAAACGGGCCTGGACACGGTCGAGGCCAACCGACGATTGGGCTTCGAGCCGGACCTCCGCGACTACTATGTCGGGGCGCAGATTCTCCGAGACCTCGGACTGCAGCGGATCCGGCTGCTGACGAACAATCCCCGCAAAGTTGAGGGTCTGCGCAAGTACGGCATCGAGGTCGTCGAGCGGCTGCCGCTCGTCGCGCCGGCGACGGAACATAACCGGCATTACCTGCGCGCGAAGCGCGAGAAACTCGGCCATCTGCTCTGAGTTGACCATGCATGCAAAAACGCCACCCGCTGCTGCCCTTGAATCCACCGTAGCCGCCGACGAGGACGGCGTCCGCCGCTGGAACGGCGACCTCGACGCCGCCGGACTGCGCTTCGCGATCGTCGTGAGCCGTTTCAATGCGCCGCTCACCTCGGTCCTCTGTCGCACAGCCATTGTCCGTCTCCGGCAGCGCGGCGTGGCGGCCGCCGACATCGAGGTGTTCCAGGTGCCCGGCGCCTTCGAGATCCCGTTCGTCGTCGAGCAGGTGGCGGCCCGGCGGCCGTTCGACGCCATCCTGGCGCTCGGCTGCGTGATTCAAGGCGAAACGCCGCATGCGGGGCTGATCAACACGACCGTTGCCGCCGCCCTTTCCGAGATTGCGCGTCGCCACGGGGTGCCGGTGATTGATACGGTGGTGCCCGCGCTGAACGAGGCGCAGGCCGCGGCCCGGTGCACCGAGGGCGAAAACGGCCGGGGTTGGTACGCGGCCGATACCGCCGTGGAAATGGCGCGGCTGGCGAAGATCCTGCGGGAAACCACGCCATGACGGCGCGGCACCAGGCCCGGTTGCTGGCGGCGCAGTTTCTCTTCCAGCGCGATTTCAACACCGGCGATCTGGACGAGGCCCTGAACGATTTTTGGGCGGGCCGCACCGTCCCCGCCGCCGTCCGCGCATTCGCGGAGGACCTGATCCGCGGCGTGGAGGAATGCCGCGCCGAACTCGATGAGCGGTTGCGCGCCTACGCCGAGCATTGGGACCTGGAGCGCATGGGCGCCGTGGATCGGAACGTCATGCGGCTGGCCCTCTTCGAAATGCGGTACCGGGAAGACATCCCGCCGGTCGTCTCGATCAACGAGGCCGTCGAATTGGCCAAGGAGTTGAGCGGATTCGAATCGGGCCGTTTTGTGAACGGCATTCTCGACCGCGCGGCGCGCGACCTGCCGCGGCCGCCCCGCGGCGGACGGCCGGATCCCCGGTTTGCGCCGCCGGCGGACCCCGGGGAGGGCCGCTGAGATGGTCGCATGGATCGGCGCGTTGACCCGCACGCGCAACGCGATCGCCGGCGCGCTGCGCCGCGTGCTCCGGCTCGATCGGTCCGATCCGGCCGCCTTCGAGGAGCTGGAAGAGACGCTCGTGCGGGCCGACCTGGCGCCGCGGCTCGCCGCCGAGATCATCGGGCAACTGGACCGGGCCTACCGCGGCCTCCAGGTGTCCAAGAGCGAGATGCTCGCCAAACTGCTGGCCGGACGCCTCCGCGCGGCGTCCGTGGCGTGGCGCAGGGCCGAGCGGCCGCTGACCGTGCTCGTCGTCGGCGTCAACGGCTCCGGCAAGACCACGACCTGCGCGAAGCTCGCGCGCCGCGCGCGGGCCCAGGGGCTGGTCCCGTTGCTCGGCGCGGGCGACACGTTTCGCGCGGCCGGCAGCGACCAGCTCCGCCTGTGGGCCGATCGGGTGCCGTGCGGCGTCGTCGCCGGTGCGACCGGCGCGGATGCGGCGGCGGTGGCCTATGACGCCGTGGAGGCCGCGCTGGCGCGCGGAGCGGATGTTTTGATCTTCGACACGGCCGGCCGCATGCACACCCGGCAGCCGCTGATGGAGGAGCTGGGCAAAGTCCGCCGTGCGATGGCCAAACGCCTGCCGCGCGCGCCCGACGAGACGTGGATCGTCCTCGACGCGGCGCTGGGGCGCAATGCGATCGCGCAGGCCCGCTCGTTTCACGAGGCGACGCCCTTGACCGGGGTCATCGTCTCGAAGCTCGACGGCTCGTCGAAGGCCGGCTTTGTCTTTTCGGTCGCTGACGAGTTGAACCTGCCGGTGCTCTATGCGGGTTTGGGCGAGGGGCCGGATGACCTGATCCCTTTCGATCCGGACGCCTTCTGCCGCGCGTTGCTCGGGCTGGATGACGCGGGGGAAGGCCGGCCATGAAGTCCGGCGCGCCGGAGCTGGCCGCGGCCGAGCGCTGGATGCGGCGCGCGTTGGAATTGGCGCGGCGCGGCGAGGGCCTCACACGGCCGAACCCCCCCGTCGGCGCGGTCGTCGTGCGCGGAGACCGCTGCATTGCCGAGGGCTGGCACCGGCGCGCGGGCGGGCCTCATGCCGAGGCGGTCGCGCTGCAGCGAGCCGGTGCGCAGGCACGCGGGGCGACACTCTACGTTACGCTGGAGCCCTGCTGCACCTGGGGGCGCCGACCGCCGTGCACGGATGCGATCCTTGCCTCCGGCGTCGCGCGCGTCGTGGCGGCGATCCGCGATCCGAACCCGCGGCATCGCGGGCGCGGTCTCCGGCGACTGGCCGCGGCGGGCATCGCCGTGTCCGAGGGCGTCTGTCGCGACGAGGCGAAGGAAATTCTCGCGCCGTTTGCCCGCTGGATCACCACCGGCCGTCCGTTCGTGACGTTGAAGCTGGGGATGACGCTGGACGGGCGTATCGCGGATGCCGCGGGCGCGTCGCGCTGGATCACCGGACCGCGGGCGCGTGCGGTCGTTCAACGCCTGCGGCGGAGCGCGGACGCGATTCTCGTCGGGCGCGAGACCGTCGCGCGCGACGATCCGGCGCTGCTGCCTCGGCCCGACCATCGGCGCCGGCCGTGGCGCGTAGTCGTCGCGCGTGGCGGCGGCGTTCCGCTGACCGCGCGCCTGCTGAACGATGTGTCGTCGTCGCGTACGATCATCGCCGTTGCCGCCCGCTGCCCGCCTGCGCGAGAACGGGCGCTGCGCGCGAAAGGGGCCGAAGTGCTGCGGTTGCCTGCGGACTCGGTCGGCGTGGATGTCCGGGCTTTGCTGGCGGCGTTGGGCGAACGCGGTGTCCTGCACGTGCTGTGCGAGGGCGGCGGCGCGCTCGCCGCATCGCTGGTCCGCGCCGGGGCGGTGGATGCGTACGAGTTTTTTGTGGCGCCTCGATTGCTGGGCGCCGCGGGTGCCGCCGCCGTCGGGGGCGGCTGGCCGTTGGCGGAGATGCCGGCATTACGCTGGCGGGACGTGCGGCCGCTCGGCCGCGATCTGTGGATTCGCGCATGGCCGAAGCGGCCGTCCAATCGGCAGCACACGAAAGGATGAAACCTATGTTTACCGGAATCGTTGCGAAAAAGGGCGAGATTGTCGAATGGGACCTGGCGGAGAAATGGGGCCGCATCGCGGTGGATGGCGGCGCGTGGGATCGCCCTGTGGAGATCGGCGAAAGCATTGCCGTGTCGGGCATCTGCCTGACGGTCGCGCGCGTCGCCGGCGGTCGGCTCGGATTCGACGTGCTGCGCGAGACCTTCGAGCGCACCAACCTCGGCGAGCGGCGTGTCGGCGATCGCCTGAACCTCGAACGCTCGCTGCGATGGGGCGACCCGATGGGCGGGCACATCGTCATCGGCCACGTGGACGGCGTCGGTCGCGTCCGGCGCATCCGCCGCGTGGGCCGCGACTGGTCCTACGAGATTACCGCGCCGGCCGGGCTGATGCATGGCATGGTTTTCAAAGGTTCGGTGGCGGTGGACGGCGTCAGCCTGACGATCGCGGAGCTGCTGCCGGACGCATTCGTCGTGCACATTATCCCGTTCACCTGGGAGGTGACGACCTTCGGCGATCTGCGGGAAGGCGATGCTGTGAATCTGGAAATTGACCTGCTGGGCAAGTTTGTGCGGCGGTTGATCGAGCGGGGGGCGGCGCCGGCAGATCTCACTTGGGAACGGCTGCGGCAAGAAGGGTGGATTGCCGAGCCGACCGAGCCGCCGGCGCGTTGATCCGCGGCTCCGTTGCGGCGACGGACAATACCGGCCACTCGCCGGCGGGGGGAAAACGGTAGCAAACGGTCAGCGAGAGCGCTGCGAGCGCGGTGGCGCGCACGCGTTCCCCTTCGGCCTCGCTGTCTGCGCGCCAGCCGCCATCGTCTGCGCGCCCCGCCAATATGGCGTCGGCGAGCGCGTCGCGCGAACGCGCCCAGGCTTCGCCGCCCTCATTGAATCGGACTTGCGCGAGCAGGTGCAGCGCAAACCCGCCTACAGGGTTGGCCGGATCATCCAGCCGTACGCGCGCCAGCGCCGAGAGCGCGGCGCGGGCCTCAGGGGCGCGTCCTTCGCCGAGCCACTGCAGTGCCAGCGCGGTAGAAGCGATCCGTTCGATATCCTTTGCGGCCGGCCGCTCGCCGCGGAAGAGGCCTCCCGCCGGATCTTCGAGGGTCTTGAGGCCGCCGACCAGGCGAGCGAGCGCGGGCTTGAGGTCCGGCGGGTTCAGTCCCGCCCACACGGCCGTGCGCAACGCCAGGACGCGCCAGCCGGTCTCCCAGGGGTCGCCTTTCGGCCACAATCCGCCGGGCGTCTGTTCCCGGATGATGCAGGAGACAGCGCGTTCGGCGGCCAGTCGCAACGGCGGCAGCGGAGCCCGGCCGTAGGCCTCGATCAACGCACAGGCCGCGACGCCCTGCGCGTCCGGACCGCCGTCCGACGGCACCGCGCCGTCGGACTGCTGGAGGTCCATCAGCCACGCGATAGCCGTTTGTACGCTGGACAGCGCCTCGCCGCGCGCCAGCAGCGCCAGCACCGCCGTGGAGGTCAGGGCGGGATCGGGACGCGCGGCGCCGGGCGCGGACCAGAGGCCGTCTTCCCGCCGCGCGTTGAGCAGCCACGCAAGCGCGCCGTCGAGCGCCGGCTCGGTGCGCTCGGGCCAGCCGGGCGCGTACTGCGCCATTCGCGATGATCGTTCCGGTGCGCGGCGACCGCGCAGCCATTCCGGCTCGCCCCACAACCGGCCCGGCCGCCCGGCGATCGCGTCGGGCGGCGTCTCGCGCGCCGGCGGAAAGACGATGCCCGCGTCCGGTTCCGGAGGCCGTGCGACGATGGGCGGCGGCTCCAGCGGCGGCAGACCGGCGGAGGGCGCAAACAAGGGCACACGGCCGCCTTCCGGAGTGTCCAGCACGAGCCGTTCTTCTTGCTGGAAGGCGATCTCGACCGGCGACGCGGGCCGCGTAATCGGAAGCACCACCCAGCGCACGAGGAGGAGCAACAGCGCCGCGTGCGCCAGCACCGCGCCGAGCGGGCCCCAGATATGGTCCACGACGCGGGCCCACCGCGGCGCCGCAGCAGGCTCCAGGGCCGGGGGGGTCGGCGCGTGCCCGGCCCGCTCGAGGGCGGCAGCGGCGAGCGTTTCCGCTGAACGCCGGTGGTAATGCAGGTGCAGCGCGTTGTCCAAGCGCGCCGCGCGCACAAACCGCCGCGCGGCCTCCGGGTCGGAGGCCAGCCGGCGGTCGAGCTCCCGGCGGCCGCCTTCGTCGAGCAGATCGTCCAGATGCCGGTCAATCAGGTCCTGTATGCGTTCCGCCGCGTCCATGGCATCCTCTCTAGCTGGCGGCGGCCAGTTCCTTCTCAATGCATTTGCGCAAGGCCAGCCGCAGCCGCGACAGGGCCTTGTGCGCCGCATCCAGCGTTGTCGAGAGCCGCTCGGCGACCTCGTGCAGCTTCAGGCGCGCATCGTAGCGCAGTTCCAGCAGCCGGCGCGATTTTTCAGGCAGCGCCATAATGCAATGCCGCAACGCTGCCTGCCGGGCGGCCCCATCGCCGGTTTCGGCGCTCTCTTCTTCCTCCTCATAGGCTTTCAGCAGCGCCTCGATCGTCTCCGGCGAAAACGGGATCGGCGTGCGGCGGTGGCGGTCGAAGTATTGCATCGCTTGCCGCACAGCGACGCCGCGCGCCCAAGCGCCGAAGGACCGCGACGGGTCGAACTCGTCGAACTTTCTCCAAAGCACCAGTGCGACGTCCTGAAATACATCGTCGGCGGCGGTAGGATCGCGGACCATCGAGCCGATGACGGCCCGGATATCGTCCTGATGCCGCAGAAAATGTCCCAGGAATGCCGCTTGTCGGTCCATGCGCCTACCGTGCCCGTATGTGCGCCGGCGCGTCAAGCCGCGCCCGACCCTCTTCCGACACCGGCAGAAAAATGGACAGGGCCGCCGTGAATTGCAGGCATCAGGGGGCGGGGGACTGCGGCGCGAACCGTGTCCTCTTTGACTGGCCGCGCAGTCGGTTCGTGCGCGGGAGCGGCGCGGAGCGCGCGTCACCGGCTCCGTTCGCCGCGTTTCGGCGGTGCGCCGCGCATGGAGGCCCGGCGTCGGACGCCGCGCCCTGTGTTCGGCACCGGCAGGTACGCTTCCGCATCGCCCCACACGTTTTCTCTCACACGGCGCAAGGGCGCGCCATGACGGGGCAGGGCCGCCGCTGCGAACGTCGCAAAATACCGCACGACCGTGAAGTGTTTTGCGACGTTTGTGACAGGGGAAATGTGCCGTCTCCAGCGGGGGATGCTCGAACAGGTGGGGGAGAGCGCCGGGAGGAGAATACCTGTGCCCGCAGGCGGCTTTCCCCGCGGGAACGCGCCGGTGTCCAAGGATTGGAAACCCGGACGGATGGCGCGTCCAATCCTTGGGAAAGAAGCCGAATTTTGGGCATCGGAAATGTTGGCGTGCGAATGATCGGCACTTGGAATATCTTGTGCGGGTAGCCGTTTCGACATGAAACTCGAATTCGCCTGCGACCGCGACCGCTGGGAGATCGCTGTGCCGGACGACGCGGTCGTCTATGCATCGCGCTATCCGGCGCCATTGGCGGATGCGGCGACCTTGGTCGGCGCGGCGCTGGACCAGCCCGCCGGCGCCCCGCGGTTGGAGCACGCGCTGCGCCGCCGGCGGCCGGGGAAGATCTGTGTCGTCGTCTCCGACATCACGCGCCCGATTCCTTACGCGTCGTTTCTTCCGCAGGTGCTGGCGCGCATCGAGGCGGCCGGCGCGCCGCGCCGGGACATGCTGCTCCTGATCGGAACGGGAATGCACCGCCCCAGCACGCGCGCGGAACGCGTGGAAATGTTCGGGGAGCGTATCGCCGCGCAATACGAGATCGTGGACCACCGGGCGGACGATCCGGCGGAACTGGCCGACGTGCCGGGACGGTGCTGGTCCGGCCACCCGATCCGTTTGAATCGGCACCTGGCGGCGGCCGGGTTCCGTTTCGCGACGGGCCTGGTCGAACCGCACTTCATGGCCGGATTTTCGGGCGGCCGCAAGGCGATCTGTCCGGGTTGCGCCGCGCTGGACACCGTCCGGCGTTTTCACGGCGCGGAGTTTCTCGGCGATCCGCGCGCGCGCAACGGCAATCTCGACGGCAACCCGCTGCACCGCGAAGCGCTCTCCGTGGCGCGGGCGCTGGGCGTGGACTTCACGCTGAACGTAGTGCTGAACGATGCGCGCCATGTGGCGGCTGCGTTTGCGGGCGAGCTGGAGGCGGCCCATGCGGCGGCGGTGGACTTCGTGCGGCGCTGCGCCTGCCCGGCAGTCGAGCGCGAAGCGGACCTGGCGGTTACCTCGGCCGGCGGTTATCCGCTGGACGCGACGTTCTACCAGTGCGTCAAAGGATTCGTTTCGTGTCTGCCCGCCGTGCGTCCGGGCGGGGCCATCCTCGCGTTCGGCGGTTGCGCTGAGGGGGTCGGCAGTCCGGAGTATTGCGCCGCCATGGAGCGGTTCCCGGGCGCGCGCTGGCGGGACTTTCTGGAGCATATACGACAGCCGGGCGTTTTCGAAAAGGACCAGTGGCAGTATCAGATGCATTGCCGGGCGCTGCAACGCGTCGGACTCGAAGGGCTGACGTTCCTCAGTCCCGGCCTCGACGCGGCCGCCTTTGCACCCATCCCGGTGCGCGGCGTTCCGGTCGCGCGTTCGGGCGTCCGCGCCGAGGTGCAGCGGCGGGTGGACGCTGCCGCCGCGGCCGGGTTGCGCATCGCCGTGTTTCCGGAAGGTCCCTACTGCGCGCCGGTGAACCGGGCGTGATCGTGGAAGGCAATCCAGCCGGTTTTACGGCCGGCGCTTTCTGCGGTATGCTCCGTGCGGTCGTATCCGCGTGCGGAGATACCTATGGCACCCTTTCTTATTTTCGGAGCGCTGGCCGCCCTGCTGATTGCGGCGATCGTGTTGACGAACATCGCCGAGAAGAAGCGTCGAGAGGCGCTGAGTGCCTGGGCGGCCGCCAACGGTCTGGCCTTCAACCCGGCCAAGCAATTCGGATTTGACGCCCGCTTTCCTGCCTTCGGTTGCCTGCGCCAGGGCGAACGGCGCTACGCCTACAACGTCCTATCCGGCACCTGGAAGCAGCGGCCCTTCACCGGCTTCGATTACCATTACGAGACCTATTCGCGCGACTCCAAGGGTCATCGGCAGACGCACCACCACTACTTTTCGGCGGTCGTCATCGGCAGCGCGGTTCCGCTCAAGCCGCTGGCCATACGGCCGGAAGGTCTTTTCGATAAACTGGCGGCGGCGTTCGGGTTCGACGACATCAATTTCGAGTCGGCCGAGTTCAGCCGAAAGTTCCACGTCAAGGCGCCGGACCGCAAATACGCCTACGATGTGCTGCACCCGCGGGCGATCGAGTTCCTGCTCCAGTCGCCGGTATTCTCGCTGGAGTTCGACACCGCGCAAATCATCGCCTGGCGCGCCAAAAAATTTCAGCCGCCGGAATTCGAACAGGCGGCCGGCGTCGTGCACGGATTGTTGGATCAACTGCCGGCCTATCTGGTGGCGGCACTGAAGGAGGGCGCCCGCTGATGCATCCCGCGTTGATCGTCGTCGTTGTCGTGGCGATTCCGCTGTTGTGGCTGGTGGGTACCTATAACGGACTGGTGCGGCTGCGGAATCATTGCCGAGAGTCGTGGGCGGGGATCGACACCGAATTGAAGCGGCGCTATGACCTCATTCCGCGGCTGGTGGAGGTCGTGAAGGGATACGCCCGGCACGAGCGGGAGGTTTTCGAGCGCGTCGCGGAGGCGCGGGCGGCGGCGCTGGCCTCCAACGGCTCGCCGTCGAGCCAGGCGCGCGACGAGAACGCGCTGGTCGGCGCCATGAAGGGGCTGTTCGCGGTGATCGAGCGGTATCCCGACCTCAAAGCCAGCAGCAACTTTCTGGCGCTGCAGACCGAGCTGGTGAACACGGAGGACCGTATTGCCGCTGCGCGCCGGTTCTACAATGCGAATGTCCGCGACTTCAATACCCGGCGGGAGGTCTTCCCGGCCAATTTGCTGGCCGGACTGTTCGGCTTCGGACGCGAAGAATTCTTCGAGGTGGAAGACCACACGATACGCGTCGCTCCCGCCGTGAGCGTCGCCTGAGCGGCAATCGGCACGCGGCGCAGGGGGGCGTGAGGCGGTGGCGCGGGCGCGTCACATCCGCGCGAGCACGAAGGCGATTCCGGACACCAACAGCAGCAACGGCGCCAACAATTCGGCATTGAGATTCGCAAAAAGACGAAAGCCGCCGAGGTCCGGCCACCCTGACAGACTCCGCCGCAACCGCGCCGCCGCCCCGATCGTGGCGGCCAGCGCGCACAGGTCGAGGGCGATTTTCCAGCCCTCCGCCGGCCGGTAGAACGGGAACAGCGCGAACGCCAGCAGCAGCAGGAACAGTCCGCCGGCCGGCAGTCCGGTATGGGGCGCGTCGGCCGATCGCCGGTACCGAAACTTCAGAAACCCGCCGACGACGAGCGCCGACGACGCGATGGAGATGGCGCGCAGCCACGGGCTGGCCTCCAGGATGTCATATTTCAGGAACCAGATCAGCGCCGGGTAAAAACCCGAAGCCATCCAGACCCCGACGCCGAGCGCCACGAGCGCCGTGGGCCGGCCCTCGACCGACCGCCCGTCGAAGCGCAGGTCGTCGGTGAGATGAAACAGCAGCGACTTGTAGAGCGCGTGGAACGCGATGTAGAGCAACGCCGGCTCGATCCATCCGCGCGAGAGCATCAGGCCGACGAAGCCAATCGTCACCACGGTGCTGCCGGCGATGCAGCGCTTGAAGTCACGCTCGAAGAAGATCGCCGCGGCCGGTAGCAGCATCGTCAGCAGCGAGAGGACCGCCAGCCAGTCGAAAATACGCGTCATTCCGAGCGACGCGGCCGGCCGGAGCACGCGCTGGTACAGACCGAAAATGCCGGTGAATACCGTGAAGGAGCCGAGAAACGCCGAAATGACCGGCGCGGTCGCGGCGTGGCAGGTGGCGACCCAGGAGTGGGCCGGGAAGACGGCGCTCTTGACGAGAAACGCGGTGCCGAACAACACCAGGATCCACGCCTGGTGGGCGGCGGGCCGCGCGTAGAACTCGGCCGCGAACGGGAATCCGAGGTCGGCGCCGGTGGCGTAGAAGAGCACAATGCCGCCCAGGAGGAACGCCGAACTGGCCGCTCCGAAAAGCATGTACTTGATCGAGGCGTAGAACTTCCGGCGCGCGCCGACCAGCACGTAGGCCGCCATGATCATCAGTTCGTAGAAAACGAAGAAATTGAAGATGTCGCCGGTGACGAGCAGCCCGCTGCACCCCCCGAGATAGAGCAGCAGCAGTATGCGCAGCGGGAACGACGGCAATTGCCGCAGGCGCGACAGCGAGAAGAGCAGCGGCGTGAGGTAGGCCGCCAGAAAGTGGACGCGGCTGTGCTCGAAGGCGAATTCGATCGAATACGGCCAGTCGCTGACGGCAAACCGCGCCTCCCCCGACGTGCGGTAGAACCGCACGAGCAGCGCCAGGCCGATCGTCGTTTGCAGTATATGGCTGACCGCCAGGGCCGGCCGCGAGAGATCGCGCCGCGCGACCGTCCGGACGGCGATGGCGATCCCGGCTGCGAAGAGCGGGACGAACGGGAAAGCCAGGAGGAGCGTCGCGTCAGTCATGCAGCTCCGAGGCGTTCAGTGTGCCGTGTTCGCGGTGCACGCGCACGAGGAAGGCCAATGCCAGCGCGTTGAAGCACACTCCGATCACGATGGCCGTCAGCATCAATGCCTGCGGCATCGGGTCCACCATCGGCCCCGGCGCCCCGGGACCGAGGATCGGCGCGCGGCCTCCGGCGGCGCGCCCGGCGTCGAGAAACGCCAGGATGATCATGCTTTCGATGATCGAGAGGCACATGATCTTTCGGATCAGGTGGTCGCTCGCGACCAGTCCATACGCCGCCAGCGCGATGATCAGCAGGTTCACTGCCGCTCCCCGACGAATTGCATGCCGATGACCGCCAACGTAACCACCAGGACCTCGAGAAACGTGTCCACCGCGCGCGGTCCCAGATAGATGACCGAGACCAAGTTCCGGATATTCAGCCGTGCCGCGATCTCGGCCGCGCCCTTCGCCGTGGCGTGCTCGACGACCTCCGTCGCGGGCAGGCCCCAGAGGGCGAAGGCCGCGGCGCCCAGGCATAGCGCCGCGCAACAGGCTTTAAGCAGCGTCGGACGCATGGTCGAGGTCCATGAAGCGGCGGAAGATCAGCACGATCGAGCCGGCGACCTCCAGGAAGATCGCCAGGTTCAGCAGCCAGAAGAACACGTTGGAGAAGAGCAGCCCGCGGCCGGTCCAGCCATAAAAGCCGCCGAAGGGGCGTCCCGTGCGCCACCAGCCCGCCGCGAACAGGCCGAAGAGCAGCGCGAGGCCCGCCAGTTCGACCGCCTCGAACACGCGGCTGGAATAAACGCGGCGATTCCACAGCACGTCGAGCACGACGACGATCGTGCCGAACACGACGCCGGCCTGGAAGCCGCCGCCGGGCGAATTGGCGCCGTAGGAAAACAACTGGAAACTGAACAGCACGACGAACGGGAACAGCGCCCGAAGCGATATGTTCAGGATCGGGGAATCACGAAGGGTCGGCGACGTCATGCGGACGCCCCCCCGGCCGGCGGCGCATACCGCTCGCCCGGCACCAGCAGCAGCGTTGCGGTCTCCGGCCGCGTCAGATCCACGCCGTCCCGCCGGCACAGCGCCACGAACGCGTCCGCCTCGGCGCGGTCGCGCAGGGCCACCAGGATCGTCCGGTTGTAGCCCAGTCCCTGCCCGAACCAGCGCCCGACCTCTTCAAACACCGGGATCGTGCGGACCGCAAGATTCTCGATCGCTTCGCCGTCCAGCACGGCGCTGTCGAATAGTTCCAATTCGACCAGCGCGCCAACGACCTTGCGCACGACCGACTCGTCCCGCAGGATGACGATCATCAGTGTCATGTATGAAACTCCCGGACGAATCGGCCGACCGTCTCGGGGGCGCCGGACCGGAACGCGGCCTCGGCGCCGGGTGCGGTCAGCAACCGGCTCAGGCGCGCCAGCAGGCTCAGGTAGTCGCGCGAACGGGATTCCGGAATCAGCGCGCAGAAGATGGTGTGCACGGCACCGCAGCGGCCGAACGGCCGGGGTTCGCCGAACAGTCCGACGCTCAGGAGGATTTCTTCACCCTCGGCGATCCGTGAGTGCGTCAACGCAAAACCCCGATCGAGCGCCTGGTCCTTCATCCGGTGCGCGCCGTCCAGCACCGCGGCCCGCGTGGACTCCGATACTCCTGCCGCATCGCGCAGGCAGATGCCCAGCAATGCCCGCACGATCACGTCGCGCGCGGCGGGGGCTGGCGCGATCATGCGGTCGGGCTTCAGGTATTCGGCCAGGTCAATCATGGCGGATCTCCTCGGTCTTTCGGATGGCGATCAGAAACACGAGTGTCGAGAGGCCGACGCCCAGCGCGGCCTCCGTCATCGCCACATCCGGCGCATGCAGCAGCATGTAGTGGAGGCTCAGCAGCATGCTGAACAGACTCAGGCCGATCAGCGCCACGCGCAGTTCGCGGGCGAACACGACGACACCCGTCAGGGCCAGCATGAAGATCAATACGGCCGCGTCGCCGGTCACGACGGATTCTCCCCGGATTCGCGTTCCTTCAGGTAGGCAACGCCGACCACGTGCGGCACGAGCGGGGCCGTCAGGAAGATGAACAACAGAATCAGCAGGAGCCGCGCCGCCGCGCCCGGCGAGCCGGCGCGCAGGACCAGCCCGATGAGGAAGGTGGCCGTCCCGGTTACGCCGCATTTGGTGGACGCATGCAGCCGCAGGAACAGGTCGGGCAGGATCGCGACGCCGAGCGCCCCGAAGAAGATCAGGACCAGGCCGACGATCATCAGGACCAGGCTCACGGCACCGCTCCCCCGCGCGGCGGCGGACGGAGCCGCGCGAACGCGATCGTTTCGACGAAGGACAGCAGCGCGTAAATCATCGCCACGTCGAGGTAAAAGGCCCGCCCCGCCTGCACGGCATGAACGCACAGCAACAGGACGATCTCGGCGCTGACCAAGTGCAGCGCGACCAGGCGGTCGTAAAGCGACGGCCCGACGAACAGCCGGTAGAGGCTCAGCGCCATCAGCGCGAACAGGGCCGACAGGATGCCGTTCATCCGAACACCCGTTCCAGGTGGGCTTCGATCTGCCGCTTGATCAGGTCGCCGGCGCGCACCGTATGGCCGGTCTTCACGTCGAACCAGTGCACCAGGATATGGCGGTCGTCGAGCCACAGCGACATCGTGCCCGGCACCAGCGTGATGGCGTTGGCCAGCGTCGCCCGTCCGAGCCGCGACCGCAGCCGCGTGCGGATGCGGACGACGCCGGGCCGATACCGTCCGGTCAGCATGCGCCAGATCAATTCAGCGCTGGCCAAATACCCCTGGATCAGCAGTGCGACGAACAACAGGACCAGCAAGTCCAGCCGCCACAACCGCCCGGTGGTCTGGAGCGGATTCTGTTCAAAGAACAGCCGCCCGGAGAACACGGCGGCGATGGCGGCCAGGGCGGCCGCGCCGACGAGCGAAACCGGATGGAAATCGCGGGTTACCGCGAGCCAGCCCAGAAAGCACAGACCCGCCAGCACCCCGGTTCGAAAGATGTTCTGGATCACGCCGTTGGGCTCCCGCCGGCGCGCGGCCGGCGCGCGGGAATTATCTATGCGGCGTCGCCGCTTCTGAAAAGCCCAAATTGCGGTTCATCCCGCGGCCGGTCGTTTTCGAGGCGGTGGTTCGCGTCCGATGCGGCGCAGCACGGCGCAGAGGTCGTCCCAGACGTCCCAGTAGCGGGCCGTATCGTCGCCGCCGCCGCGGAGCAGGAATGCCGGGTGGTAGGTCGGCAGCAGCGGAACGCCGTCGTATTCCCGCCACTGGCCGCGCAGCCGGGTGATGCCCTTGAGCCCGGTCAACCCCTCGAGCGCCGCATTGCCGAGCGTGACAATGACCTGCGGCCGGAGCACCGCGATCTGCGCGCGCAGGTAGGGGAGGCAGGCCTGCATCTCGTCGAGCGTCGGGGCGCGGTCCTTCACCATCGCATAGTTTTCGGTCGCACGGCACTTGACGACATTGGCGATGAAGACCTCTTCTCGCGACAATCCCATCGCGGTGATCATCCGCGTCAACAGCGCCCCAGCGCGGCCGACGAAGGCGAGCCCCTGCCGATCTTCGTCCTGGCCCGGTCCCTCGCCGACGAACAGAATCTCCGGCCGCGGGAAACCCTGGCCGGGAACCGTCTGTGTCCGGGTGCGGTGCAACGGGCACTTCCGGCATTCGGCGATCTCGGCGGCGATTTCCTGCAACCGGCGGCGGGCAGCCTCCAGATCGGCTTCGGTCGGTTTCGGGGCCGGTGTTCCGGCGGGCGTCGAGGCGATGGGGCGGGACGCCGGCGGCGCGGACACGGTCGGGCGGCGCGGCGGCCGCGACAGTTCCCGCAGCGTTTCGCGGTCCAGCTCCGTCTCGCGCACGCCTTCCTCGATCAGCATCTCGACGTGCGATGCCAGCGCCGCCACGGCGTCCGCCAGCGACGGCGTCGCCGCCGCGTCGGGTCGGCCGGCCGACGGCGCCTTCGGAGACGGTTCGGTCATGGCGGGACGGGACTCCGGTCAGAACTCGATCATGCAGGCGGCGAGGGACTGAATCTTTTCGGCGACTGCCTGAAAGACGGGCGGC
>CAYLTB010000007.1:0-48357 GCA_964386675.1 uncultured Verrucomicrobiota bacterium | reverse complement strand
TCGTGCCCGGCACGGTCGCGGTCTCGCCGTCCGGCGCCGCGACCCCCGACGGGGACTGGACACTGGTCAGCGCCGATGACGACATCTCCGGCGCCGGCGATTCCGTGGTGTACCGTCGCATCTACACCGCATCGCCCGGCACCTCGATCGCCCACGTCACCTTCAGTGCGAATGCGACCGGCGCGGGCGGCGTGACCTTTGCCTCGGCCACCTCCGGCAGCGTGATCGCCAGCCCGCCGCTGACCTTCAAGGTCACCGTCAATGCCGGCGCTCCCGCCGTGATCTACAATACCGGAGTGATGGCCGAGACCGGCGGTTCGTTTACCGGCATCAAGAGCAATACGACCGAAACCACCACCTCCGGCAGCATCGGCGATCGGGTCTGGTTCGATGCCGATGGCGACGGCGTCCAGGATTCGGGCGAAGTGGGGCTGTCCGGCGTTCAGGTCTGTGTGTACCAGAGCGATGGCATCACCCTGGTGGGATGCGGAACGACCGATCTGGACGGCCTCTACCGCGTCGCGGGGTTGGCCGCCGGAAATTATGTGGTCAAGGCCAATCCGGCAACCTTCCCGGCCGGTTTCTACCCGACCACTCCGGTCAGCCTCAACGTCACGCTGAGCAACGGCCAGCAATACAATGACGCGGACTACGGCCTGCGGCCGCTGGCAGGCAACGGGAGCCTCGGCGACTACGTCTGGCGCGACGCAAACAACGACGGTGTGCAGGACGCGGGCGAGCCCGGCATTCCGGGCGTCACCGTCCGGCTTGAAATCTTCGCCGGCGGCGTGTGGTTCCCGGTCACGACGAAGGTCACCGACGCCAACGGTTATTATCTGTTCGACGGCCTGCACGCGGGTCAATACCGCGTCACGGTGGACACGGACAGCAATGTGTCGAGCCCCTACGCCGTCAATCCGCCCAATCCGTTCAAGCTGGGCGACGTCATGGCGCCGACCTGGGATCGCGACGGCCACGTGGCCACGCCGCACGTCGCGGTCGTCACGCTGGCGACCGACTCGACCGTCGTGACCGACGCCGACTTCGGTTACAACTGGAGCGGCTCGATCGGCGACTACGTCTGGTGGGATGACAACCTCAACGGCCTGCAGGATGAAGCGCCCGATCGGGGCATTCCGAGCGCGCGCGTGGACCTCTATTTCGACCACGATGGGGACGGGGTCCTCGACGTGCTCGCCGGCGACTACCAGATCGGCGGCGGGTTCACGAATGCCAGCGGCTATTATCTGCTCCAGCACCTGCCGCCGGGCAACTATATCGTCAAGGTGTACGAGGACAGCCTGATTAACGACGGCATCCGAGACGTGGTACAGACCACCGCCGTCTATGTCCCGGTAACGTTGGGCGCCGGCGCGATGACGAACCTGACGGCGGACTTCGGTTTCTTCATCGGCGCCCGCGCGGAGGGCCTCGTCTGGTGGGATGCGAACCACGACGGGATCCGCGACCCGGGCGAGCCGTTGCTGGCCAATATCACCGTTACGCTGACCGGCACGGACATCAACGGCAACTCGGTCAGCCGGACCGGCGTGACCGACGGAAGCGGTTACGTCGTCTTCATCGTCCCGGAGGGCGATTACACGATTACCTACAACGCCGCCGAGGTGCCGGCCAGCGAGCCGCAGTTGACGCACCATGTACCCACCACGGCGACCAGCTTTTCTTTCCACGCCTACCCCGGCGAGGACGGCGTTCGAAAGTTTGACTTCGGCGTGGACAACGCCGGAAGAATCGGCGACACGATCTTTGCGGACCTGGACTCCAGCGGCGGGCAGGATGTGGGCGAGCCCGGCCTTCCCGGCGTGACGGTCCGGCTGTACCTGGATCCCGATGGCGCAGGTCCGCTTCCACCGGTGCTCCAACAGGTGACCGCCACCAACAGTTCCGGATTCTACGAGTTCGTCGGCCTGCCGGACACCGCGGGCGCCGAGCGCTACGTGGTCGAGGTGCTGACCTCCACGCTGCCCTCCGGGTACCAGACGACACCGACCGCCTATCCGCCGGGCGCGGATGTGGTCAACAGCCGCTATAGCACGGCGCTGGCCAACGGCGAGACGATTGATATCGTGGACTTCGGCTATCCGCCCACCGTGACGTTGTACAAGGTCAGCGGCACCGTATATGACGATAACGGCGCGGGCGGCGGCACGGCCGGCAACGGCGTGCAGGACGGCACGGAGCCGGGAATCTCGAACGTCAAGGTCACGGTCAGCGTGGACGATGACGGCGCCGGGCCCAATCCGCCGTTCGCGTACGTGATCTACACCGATGCGAACGGCTACTACGAGTTCGGGGCGGTGCCGGCGGGCGCCACGGTGATCATCACCGTGGATCCGGCGACTCTGCCGAGCACGGCTTACGTGCAGACCGGCGATCCGGACGGGACGCTCGACCACACCACGACCTTCACGATGCCGGCGGCGGATGTCACGGACCAGGACTTCGGCTATCGGGCGCAGTACGGCAGCATCGGCGACCGGGTCTGGCTCGACGAGAACTGGAACGGGTTGCAGGACGCCGGCGAAGCGGGAATCGCCAACGTAGCCGTCCGGCTGTACGACGCGTTCACGGATACGTTGCTGAAAACCACCGTGACGGACAGCGAGGGCAACTACCTCTTCAGCGACCTGCCGCCCGGCGCGTACCGGGTGCAGGTGGATTCCACAACTCTGGGCGCCGGCCTGGCCGCGAATCCCACCTACGACCTGGACGGCGTCGGTTCGCCGCACGCCGCGTCGCTCGTGCTCGCGCGCGGGGAAATCCGGCTCGACGTGGACTTCGGCTACAACTGGGCGCCCTCGACCGGGAATCTCGGCGCGATCGGCGACCGGGTGTGGATTGATGCCGACGGCGACGGAGTGCAGGACCCCGGCGAGCCGGGCCTGGGCGGCGTGCCGGTGGCGATCTACTACGATCCGGACGGCAACGGCATCTACGACACGCTCTTTACCAGCGCCGTGGACCAGAACGGCAATACCGGCACCGGAACTACCGTTGCGCGGCCCGATGGCAGCTATGCCTTCCACAACCTGGCGCCGGGCGCCTATGTGATCGTGGTCAACGGCGGGGTAACGCCGACGGGCTACACCCCGACCGGCGACCCGGACGACTTCGGCCAGGTCGCGACGAACCCCGATAACCGGACGACCCTGCCGATCATTCTGTCGCCGGGCGACGTGTTCGTGAACGCCGACTTCGGCTACCAGCCGGACAGCGGCACGGCGGGCCAAATCGGCGACCGGGTGTGGCTGGACGCCGACGGCGACGGCGCGCAGGGCGCCGGAGAGCCGGGCATTCCGAACGTCACGGTCGCGCTGATCCGTGACTCGAACGGCAACGGCATTTGGGACGCCGGCGAGCCGATTATTGCCACGACGGTTACGGACGCGAACGGCAACTACCTGTTCACCGGTCTGCCCGCCGCGGATGGCGCCGGCACGGATGACTACCTCGTGTGGATCAACGACACGGCGGGCATTCTGGATACCCTACAGCCGACCTTCGACTTCGACGCCGCGTCTCCGGCGAGCGGCGTCGTTTCAGGCTATGGCATCAGTGCGGCGACCGACTTGACGCCGGCGGGCACCCTGGCGCACGATTTCGGCTACAAGCCCTTCGGCCACGACGGCAGCCGCGGGCTGATCGGCGATCGCATTTGGCTCGACCGCGACGGCGATGGCGTGCAGGACGCGGACGAGGCGGGGCTCGTGGGCGTGACGGTGCGACTGTACGACGAGACCGGCACGACCCTGCTGGCCACGGTGGTGACGGACGCCAACGGCAATTACTGGTTTGGCGGATTAGCCGCAGGCACCTACGTGGTGGTGGTTGAAACCAATACGCTGCCCAACGGCGGCGTGGGATTGACGAACACGCACGACCCGGACGACGTCAACGCGCCGCCGCACGTCGGCAACAACCAGTCCACGGTGACCATCGGCGGTTCCGAGCCGCTGATCAATCTCGACCAGGACTTCGGTTATCGCGCGGCTGAACCCAACACCATCGGCGGCACGATCTGGGAGGACCGCAATGCGGACGGCACGCGAACCGACGGAACGGGCGGAACGGCGGATGAGACCGGTAATGGGATGGCGGGCATCACCGTCGTGCTTCGGGATGCCAATGGAAACGTCGTCGGCGTCACGACGACGGATGCCAACGGCGATTACAGTTTCACCGGTCTTCCGGATGGAACCTACGCGGTGGATGTCACCGACAACGCCAACCGGCTGAACGGCTATTGGCACTCGCTCGGGCCGAATCCCGGCCAGGACAACAACAGCCAGAGCGACCCCTACACGGTGACCGTCAGCGGCGGCCAGACGAATACGACCGCCGACTTCGGCTACTACGTGGAGGGCGCGGCACTCGGCAACCGGGTCTGGTACGACGTGAATGCCAACGGGCGACAGGACTCGGGAGAGCCCGGCATTGCCGGCGTTCGGGTCGTTCTCACCATCCAGTATGCCGATGCCGTGGTCAGCGTCATTACGACGTTAACGGACGCCAATGGCCATTACAGCTTCGGGAATCTGTTGCTGGATGAAAGGGTCAATGGCGTGAACGAGGGCTCGCCCTCGTTCCTCCTTTCGGTCATCAATCCGGTCCACATTCAACACCCCTATCACACCGTCCACAATGCGCCGGGCGTGCCGGCGGCGTTGAACTCCGATTTTCCGTTCGGGGTTCTCGCGGTGGCCGTCCAGGGCATTTCGCGGATTGCCGCCAACGACGCTAATCCGGCGCTGGAAATCCCGCAGGGCTGGTATGATTTCGGATTCACGCAGCAACCGACGCTGGCGGTGATCTCCGGGGTGCGTTCGCGCGTGGACGCCGGCCTCGTCACCATCGAATGGGACGTGGAATTGGAGGCGGACACCCAGGGCTATTATCTCGAGCGCTGGACGGGCAGCGGATGGACGCGGGTGAACGCGTCGCTGCTGCCGGTGATACCGATCCTGCCGCTGCCGAAGACGTACGCGCAGGTCGATCCGGGCGCGCCGCTGTCGGGCGTGGTGCGATACCGCATCCTGGAGTTGGACGGCGGCGGGCGGCTGCTGGAGTACGGACCTTACGATCTGGAAATCGGCGGGTCGGGATGGACGTATGAAGCCTGGGCGGCGGGCATCGCGTGGAACGGCGCGGATAGCGCGCACGACGCCGATCCGGACGGCGACGGCGCGACAAACTTCCAGGAATGGCTGGCGGGTACGGATCCGCTGAGCGCGAACTCCGTGCTCGCGATCACGGCGATCGAGCCGCTGGCGGACGGGGTTCGGTTGCGGTGGTCGAGTGTTGCGGGCCGGATCTACGCGATCGAGATGACGACGGACTTGCGGCATCCCTTCGTCGCGGTGGCGACGGGGATCGCGGCGACGCCGCCGGAGAACGCGCATGTGCTGCCGGTGAATTACGAGGCGATAAAGAACGCCTTCTTCCGCGTGCGGGTCGGCACGCCGTAAGCCGGGCGACCGGCGGCCGTACCAGGGTTGGAGGCTGGATAAAAGAGCTTTCCAACGCCTGGAAAAGCCGGTAAAATAACCTCCAAGGTTTGGAAATATCGCGCGCCGTCGGGTTTGAGTCCGCGGCGCGCCCCAACCGGGAGGGTGCCGCCGATGAGTCTGGAACGCGAAGCGGCGATTGCCGAGACCGCCCGAACCTTGGCGTTGCGATCGGATCCGTCCGGCGATCCGCCGGTCGCGGCGCATCCCGATCTCGTATGGCGCGCGATCCGCGATTGCGGCACGCGGCTTTGGCTGGACACTGGCGATATCGAGGAGGCGGGCCGGCTCTGGAACACCGAGTTCGAGGCGCTGACCACCAACAACACGCTGCTCAATCGCGAGGTCCAGAAGGGCATCTACGACGACCTGGTGCGCGAGGCGGCGGCCGCGCTGCGCGCCGCCGCGCCCGACATGGATGAACAGCGCCTGCTGTTGGAGATCGCTTTCGTGCTGAACGCCCGGCACGGCACCCGGCTGGTCCGCCGTTTCGGCGCGTTCGTCAGCGTGGAACTGCACACCGACCTGGCCGACGACGTCGAGCGCACCGTTGCGTACGGCCGGCGCTATCATGAGGTCTGCCCGGAACGGTTCATCGTCAAGGTGCCGCTTTCTCCCGCGGGGCTGATCGGCGCGCGCCGACTCTCCGAGGCGGGCATCCCGGTGAACTTCACGCTCGGTTTCTCGGCGCGGCAGAATGTCCTCGCGGCCCTCGTCGCGCGCCCGGCCTTCGTCAACGTCTTCATGGGCCGCCTGAACGCCTTCGTCAGCGACAACCGGCTGGGCGATGGGCGCAATGTCGGCGAGCGGGCCACGCTGGCAACGCAGCGGGAGCTTCTGGCGCTGCGCCGCGTCGGCGCGGCCTCGTCGCAGCTGATCGGCGCCAGCATGCGCGAGGGGACGCAGGTTGGCGCGCTGGCGGGGGTGGACGTCTTCACGATGCCGCCCAAAGTTGCCGCCGATTACCGCGCCCACCCGCTGCCGCGGCCGTCGTCGCGCCTGCACGACGAATTGACGGTGGCCACGGCGCCCGGAGTGGCGTTGTCCGATTTCGCCGGCGCGACGCTCTGGGAAACCGACGGCACCCTGCGCGCCGCGGCCGCCGAACTCGGCCGGCAGGATCCGCGGGCGTTGACGCCGGAGCATATACTCCGGCGGCTGGCGGCGGCCGGCGCGGCCGATCTGTTTCCCGAGTGGTCGGCGGAAGATATCGCCGCCGCGGATCGCGGGGGCAAGATTCCGGTGTACGCGCACTGGAAAGCGCGGCTCGCCTCCGGCCGGATCGGGCTGGACGCCTTGATGAACCTCGCCGCGTTCCGCTCGTTCGCCGCCGATCAGGCGGACTTCGACGAACGGGTCCGGAAGCTCATTTCGGCGGGGTGATCGAGACCTGGCGCCGATAACTTTCGACTTCCCAGTTCTCGATGAACGCGCGGGCGCGCTCCGTCAGGTATTGCGGACCGTCGAACGCCTGCGCCAGCCGCTGCACACGCGCGCCGTCGCGCGCGAACGCGAGCGCCAGTTCCGCCTCCTTCGCCGTCGCGCCGACCGCCCACACACCGGCATCCGTGGCAAAGACGCGCGGGGTGTAGCCGTGCTCTGCCCGGAACCGGGCGATCGAATCCGCCGAGATCGGTCCGATGTGCAGGTAGGATTTCGCATAGACGATGTGGTCCGGCGACAGAGGACCGCGCGGCGGCGGAAACAAGCCCGACGACGCGATGTGCGCGGCTTCGGCCGGTCCGAGCAGTTCGCGCAGCAGCGCGCGCGTCCCGGCATCGGCCTTCTCGGTCGGCGGCGCCGGCGGCGGCAGATCCAGGTCGAGCCGCGCGGCGCGGTATTCCGCGCGCAGCGCGTCCAGCAGGCGGGCATAGGCCGCCCGTACGGTCTCCGGGTCCTCCCCGGCAACGAAAACCCCATGGTTCTCCAGGAGGACGACCGCGGGCGCCCGGCCGCGCTGCTCCGCGCAGCGCTGGAGCGCGCGGCGCGTCTCGATGCTCAGGGTGTAGCCGGGATCCACGTAGGGGACCCACAGCGCCTCGGGAAACAACCGCGCGCAGGCCGCCGCGCCGCCGCGCGCACAGGTCAGTCCGTTCACCAGCGCCGGATGCGTGTGGACGACGAAGCGCTCCGCGAAAACATTGTGCAGCGGCGCCTCCACCGAGGGCCGGCCCGTCGCGCCGGACCGCCGCGCCGCCAGCATCAGGTCCTTGACCAGCGCCTCGCGCGCGGCCGGATCCGCCGGCGGTGTTGCCGTGTAGAGTTCCGCGATTCGCGCGCGGTCCATCGCGACAAAATCGCCGGGCCGGAGATCGAGCAAGGTCACCCCCGAGGGCTTGACCCACAGCGTGGCGTCATCCTTGGCGGAAGAGTTCCCGCCGCCGCCCAGCACGTATTCCGGCCCGCCGAACTCGTGCGATAATTCGGCGATCGTTTCCAGCAGATCCATGGCGTTCGCGCTCCCGATGCACTATGCCATGGCCGACGCCGCCTGAGAAGCCCGGCGAGAGCCGTGTTTCGGCGGGCGTCCGATCCGGTTTGACCGCCGGCGCCGGCGGCCCATAATCCGCGTGTCGCCATGCTCTATCTCTACGCCGGCAATCGCTTGGAAGGACTGGCGGATTCGCTTGCGGAAACACTCCGCACGCCGCTGCCCGATCTGTTCGCCCGCGAGACGATCGTCGTGCAAAGCCGCGGCATGTCCCGTTGGCTGTCGCTGCGGCTGGCGGAGCGGCTCGGCGTATGGGCCCAGGCGGAATTCATTTACCCCGCTGTCCTGATTGAGCGGCTGTGCGACGATCCGCGCGGCGGCCGCTGGCCGGACCGCGATGGACTGGTCTGGGCGCTGTGGGAGGCGCTGCCCGAATGTCTGGCCCGTCCGGAATTCGAAGCGCTGCGCAGCTATCTCGCCGACGACGGCGACGGCGTCAAACGCATCCAGTTGGCGCGCCGCGTCGCGGACGTGCTCGACAAGTACCTGGCGTATCGTCCCGACCTGATCCGCCGCTGGGATCGCGGCGAGGTCGCGGACGACGCCGATGAGCGCTGGCAGGCGGTGCTCTGGCGGATCTTGACCGAACGCTACGGCCCTTTCCATCGCGCGGCGCGACAGGAAACGCTGCGGCGCCGGTTGCGCGCCGGTGACGTTCCGGCGGACCGGCTGCCGGCCCGCGTCGCCGTGTTCGGCATCTCCGCGCTGCCGCCCGCGCAGATGGACTTTTTCGAGGCGCTGGCCCTGCGCGCCGACGTGCGCTTTTTCGTCATGAATCCCTGCCGCGCCTACTGGGGCGACCTGCGCTCGGATCGGGAACAGACGGCGTTGCTGGCGCGCGCCGGGGCGGAAGACGATCCGACCGCCCTGCACCTCGAGGTCGGCCATCCGTTGCTGGCGTCCCTGGGTCGCGCCGGCCGTTTCTTCTTTGATCGGCTCATTGATGCAAACGCCGTCGAGCCGCCGCCGCCCCGGTATGAATCGCCCGGCGAGGACACCTTGCTGGCGCGTTTGCAGTCCGACCTGCTCGATCTGCGCGCGCCGCCCGGTCCGGACGCCCCGGACGTTCCGCCCTATCGCTATGACGAGTCCATTCAAATACTTTCCTGTCACAGCGAGATGCGCGAGATCGAAGTGCTGCGGGACCGGCTGCTGGCGCTGTTCGAGACGCGGCCCGGCCTCGAGCCGCGCGACGTCATCGTCATGGCGCCCGACATCGAACGCTATGCCGCTGCGATCGAGGCCGTCTTCGACCGTTCCGCCGACGGGTCGCCGCGAATTCCGTATGCGATCGCCGATCGGCCCGCCGGCGCCGGCAATCCCGCCGCGCGCGCCCTCGCGTTGACGCTCCGGCTGCTGGAAAGTCGTTTCGCCTTCGCGGACGTTCTGGCGCTGTTCGATCTCGACCCGGTCCGGCGCGGCGCCGGACTCGATGAGACGGAACTCGACCGCGTGCGCGACCGGCTTCGGGAAGCGCGCGTTCGGTGGGGCATTGATGCCGAACATCGCGCCGCGCTCGGCCAACCCCGGTTCAACGACAACACGTGGCGCGCCGCCTTCGCGCGGCTGCTGCCGGCTGCGGATGCCGGCGCCGCGGCGGAGGACGACGCCGACCGATCGGCCTTGCGGCGATTCCGCGACTACGTCGAGATCCTCTTCGAGGCCGCTGCACAATTCCAGGCGCCGCGCGCGCCGCGGGCATGGGCGGAGGACATCGGCCGTCTGTTCGAGCGGCTCATCGCGGGGACCGACGACAAGACCGCGGAGGTTGCGCGCGCCGCGCTGGCCGGCCTGCGCGCCGCCGCCGCCGAGGTCCGGGGAGACGCGCCGGTGTCGCTGCGCGCCTTGCGGACCTGGCTGGACGACCGATGGGCCGCGGAACGTCCCACCAGCCCCTACCTGGCACGGGGCGTGACCTTCGGCAATCTGGTCCCGATGCGCGGCATCCCGTTTCGGGTGGTCGCCTTGCTCGGGATGAACGACGGCGATTTTCCGCGGCGGGAGGCTGTTGCGGAATTCGACCGGGTGGCTCGCCAGCCGCGGCCCGGCGACCGCAACCGACGCGCCGAGGATCGCTATCTCTTTCTCGAGGCCCTGCTATCGGCGCGGGATACGCTGCTGATTTCCTACGTCGGCCAGAGCATCCGCGATAACCGCGAACGGCCGGCCTCGACGCTGGTCCGCGAGTTGCTGGAAGCCCTCGGCGGAGAGGAAGCCGCCAAACGTCTGGTCGTGCGCCATCCGCTGCAGCCTTTCAGCGCCCGCTATTTCGCGGGGGATCCGAGACTTTTCACGTATTCCAGCGAAGCGGCGGAGTCGGCCGCCTGCCGCGCCGCGGCCGCCGCGGCCGCGGCCGCCGCGCCGTTCGCCGTGTCCTCGTCCGCGCCGGTCAGCGGGCCCCTGTGTGAACCGGACCTGGATCTGCTGGCGGACTTTTTCCGTCATCCCGCCCGCTTTTGGGTCGAAAAACGGCTGGGGGCGCGCGTGGATGAGCGCCCGCCGCTGCCGGATGACGCCGAACCGATGCAACTCGATGCGCTGGACGCTTTCCTTCTACGGCGCGAGCTCGCACAACGCCTGGACACGGCCGGTTCGATGGTGGACCGCGCGGCGCTGGAGGCGGATCTGCGGAGTCTGGGATTGCTGCCTCATGCCACGCCGGGCGCGCTGGAGCTCGACGAGGCCTTGCGCGATGTCCGCGGTTATCTGGAACGCCTGAATGCGGCGCGCGCCGCGGGGAGTCCCCGGACGGTGAAGGTGGAGGCAGCGCTGAAGCCGTTCCCCTTGCGCGGCGCCGTGGACTCCGTTCACGGCGACACGATCGTGTGGAGCCGTCCCGGTTCGGTGCGCGCCGGCGACCTGGCGAGCGTCTGGATTCGCCATCTGGCCGCCAGTGCGGCGGGGGAGCCGCTTTCCACAGTGCTGATCGGTATGCACGAGCAGATTCGATTCCCGCCGCTCGACCCGGCCGAGGCTCGGCGTCAGTGGGAACGGTTGGCCGGACTCTATCTGCAGGGCCTGTCGCGCCCGTTGCCGTTCTATCCGGAAAGCAGCTTCGCCTACGCCCGCGAGTTCGCCCGGGCCGAAGATCCGGCAGCCGCACTGCGAAAGGCCGAAGACGTCTGGCGGGCCGGCTATCGGTCCATGGGCGAGTATGCCGCCGATGCCTGGCTGCCGCTGTTGATTCCCGTCGCGACGTATGGCCGAGCGCTGAATGAGGAATTCCAGCGCCTGGCGTTGGAAATCGCAGGACCGATCGTCGCCGCCTCCGCGCCATCGTGAGGCATCGGCGGCGTGCGCTCCCCGGTGTCGTGGGGCAACGCGGGGGCACGCTCGTTTTTCCTGTTTTGCGGCGGGCATAAGCGGTTACAAGAGGCGCGTGTCCGAGCCGCGTTCGGGCGCCGGGAGACGGAGCATGCTGCTGGCCCATCTGTTGAAGCCGGAAATACTCGAATTGATCGAGGGCAGGGACTGGAACGAGTTGCGCGCGTTCCTCACGGCGCAGCCGGCGCCGGAAATTGCCGAACTGCTGGGGAACCTCTCGCCGCGGGACCGGATCGTCGTCTTTCGTCTGCTGCCCCGCCGGCTCGCGGACGACGTCTTCGCGCTGCTCGATCCCGATCTTCAGAACGAACTTCTGAAGAGCCTGGCCAGCGACGAAGTGCGCGTCCTGCTGGCCCATCTGTCACCGGACGATCGCACGGCGCTTTTCGAGGAACTCCCGGCCGGCGTCACGCAGCGGCTCCTCGAGCTGCTGCCCGATGCCCAGCGCCGCGAGACCCTCGCGCTGCTCAGCTATCCGGAGAACAGCGTCGGCCGCCTGATGACCACCGCATATCTCATCGTCCGGCCCGAATGGACGGCGGCGCAGACCCTGGAACACATTCGCCGCTGCGGCCGCGGCAGCGAGACGCTCGCCATGCTCTATGTCACCGACGAACGCGGCCGGCTGGTGGATGACGTCCCGTTACGGCGAGTCATTCTGGCCCCGCCCGACACGCGGATCGCGGACCTGATGGACGGACGGCCCGCGGCCGCGCTGCACTCGCTGCAGGATCGCGAAGAGGCCGTTCGGGCGTTCAAGAAGCATGGTCTGTACGCGCTGCCGGTCACCGATGGCGAGGGTGTGCTGCTGGGGATCGTAACGATGGACGACGTGCTGGACGTCGCGGAAGAGGAGACGACCGAGGATTTCCACAAGCTGGCCAAGATCGCGCCGATCGAGGGCAGCCTGCGGCGCGCCGGCATCTTACAGCTTTTCCGCAAGCGCATCGGCTGGCTGATGGGCCTCGTGTTCGTCAACTTGCTCTCCAGCGCCGCGCTGTCCGGATTCGAAGAGACGATCGCGGCGGCGGTCGTGCTGGTTTCCTTCTTGCCGCTGTTGATCGGCAGCGGCGGCAACGCGGGATCGCAGTCGGCCACGCTGATCATCCGCGCCATGGCCGTCGGCGACGCGGGCGCGAAGAGCGTGGGACAGATGTTGTGGCGCGAGGTGCGTGTCGGCCTGTGGATCGGGCTGGGCATGGCGGCCGCCGTGTTCGCGCTGGGTTGGATGCGCGGCGGTCCGCAGGTCGGCGGCATTGTCGCGGCGGCGATGCTGGCCGTCGTGATCATGGGCAATCTGATCGGACTGTTGCTGCCGATCGGCCTGCACCGGCTCGGTTTCGACCCGGCGGCGGCCGGCGCGCCCCTCATCACATCGCTGGCGGACATCGGCGGCATACTGATCTATTTCTCGATCGCCCGCGCGTGGCTGGGGGCGGGGGGGGGCGGATGAGCGACGTACCGGCCCGCCCGCTGCTGCCGGACATTCTTGAATGGATCCAGGCCGGAGCCTGGTCGGAATTGCGCAGGTGCCTGGCCGCGCAGACGGCGCCGGACCTCGTCGAACTGCTCGACGCGGTCGGCGACAGCGAACGGCTGTTGCTGTTCCGTTTGCTGCCGCGGCGGCTGGCCGACGACGTCTTTTCGCTGCTGGACGCGAAGCAGCAGAACGCGTTGATCGGCCTTATGGCGCAGGAGGAAGCGCGCGAGGCGCTTTCGCGGATGAGCCCCGACGACCGCACCGCGCTTCTGGAGGAATTGCCGGCCCGCGTCACGCGCCGCCTGCTGGCGCTGCTGCCGGAGAAACAGCAGCGCGAAGCCGCGATACTGCTGAACTACCCCGAACACAGCGTCGGCCGTCTGATGACCACCGCCTACGTGCGCATCCGGGAAGACTGGACGTGCGCGCAGGTGATGGAGCACATCCGGCGATGGGGTTCGGACAGCGAAACGCTCGCGATGCTCTACGTCACCGACGAGCGCGGCCGGCTGCTGGACGACATCCGGCTGTGGCAGGTGTTGTTCGCGGATCCGGCGACACCGGTACGGGACTTGATGGACCGCCAGTTCGCCGCGCTGCTCGCCACACAGGACCGGGCGGATGCCGTGCGCGTATTTCGCAAGTACGATCTCTACGCCATGCCGGTGGTGGACGCGGAGGGGATGCTGTTGGGGATCGTCACGCACGACGACGTGCTTGACGTCGAAGAACAGGAGGCGACGAACGATTTTCATCGGATTGGCACCGTCCAGCCGCTGGACACGCCCTACAGCCGGGCGAGCGTCGCCCTGCTGGTGCGGCGGCGACTGGGCTGGCTGGTGGGATTGGTGCTCGTGAACATATTCTCGGGTTCGGCCATCACCGCCTTTGAGGATTTGATCCGCCTGCAAGTGGCACTGGTGCTGTTTCTGCCGCTGCTGATTGACAGCGGCGGCAACGCGGGTTCGCAGGCGGCGACGCTGGTGGTCCGCGCCCTGGCGACGGGAGACGTCACCGCGGTCGACCGCTGGCGGTTGCTGACGCGCGAGGCGCTCGTCAGCGCGATGCTGGGCATTGCGATGGCCGCGGTGGTGTTTCTGCTGGGCGTCGCGCGCGGCGGCTGGCGCCTGGGCGGCACAGTCGCGCTGGCGATGGTTGCGGCGGTCATGGCCAGCAGCCTGATCGGCGCGGCGCTGCCGTTCCTGCTGCTGCGGCTGAAGGCGGATCCGGCGGCGGCCAGCGTGCCGTTGGTTACCTCCATCGCCGACATGTCGGGCGTGGTCATCTACTTCTCCATCGCCCGCGCCCTGCTGGGCCGAGGATGATCGCGCCGTAATAAGCCTGGCGCCTGGACGTCGGGCGTGATAAAAGAGGGTCGCTTCGAAAAGGATTCCAAACATGACCGACCAACCCGTCCAAGGTTATATCGACACTCCCATATTGCCGGGGACGCCGTGGACTGTGCACGATCCGCGGCGGCCTCAGCCGCGCGTGGTCACGCCCGCGCCCTTCGACCGCCCTACCGCGCCGCCGTCCGATGCCACGGTTCTTTTCGACGGCCGCGATTTGAGCGGATGGACGGGCCGCGACGGCGCCGCCCGATGGAAAGTCGAGGACGGCTACATGGAGGTCGTGCCGAAAACCGGCAACATCTGGACCCGAATAGACCTGGGCGACGGCCAGTACCACCTCGAGTGGATGGCGCCCTCGGTCGTCAAGGGCGAGGGCCAGGGCCGCGGCAACAGCGGCGTCTTTCTGCTTCGGCTCTACGAGATTCAAGTGCTCGACTGCTATCAGAATCTGACTTATCCGGACGGCACTACCGGCGCGATCTATGGCCAGTTTCCGCCGCTGGTCAATGCCTGTCGCCGTCCCGGCGAATGGCAGACGTACGACATCTTCTGGTTCGGTCCCCGATTCGAGGGCGATCGCCTCGTCGCGCCGGCGCGCGTCACGGTGATCTTCAACGGGATCCCCTTGCACATCGGGCAGGAACTGATGGGGCCCACGCTGCACCGCCAGCTGGCCAACTACCGGCCCCACGCGCCGGCGGCGCCGCTGGAGTTGCAGGACCACGGCGACCTCGTCCGGTTCCGCAACATCTGGTATCGCCCGCTCTAACGCGGCCGCGCGGCGTCACCACGGGAAGACGTCGCCAAGTGTGACGCGCCGGGGCGGACGGTTCGGCCGCGCTCGGGCCAGGTCGCGTTCGGCGGCGTCGCACAACGCCAGGAAATCTCCGCACGATAGGCTGCGCGCACCGGCCGCCTCAACGGTCTCCCGTTCCCGCCGGTCCGAACTGACCACCGTGATCCGGGCGGCATCTGACGCCGTAGCCACGAGGCGCTCGATGACGGAATCCGCCGTCAACGAGCCCGAGGAAAATAGCACCTCAACCGGTCCCGCGGCGATCTCGCCGGGCGCGACGTGCTCGCTGCGGCCGTCAAACACTACCGTGACGCGCGAGGCTATGCAGCCGGCCAGCCGTTCCAGCCGGCGGACCAGTGCGTCGCGCGCCAGGCTGAACCGGAGTCCTTCGTCGCGGCCGGGCGGAGGGCCCGCGCGATACAGCAGGCTGTAGCCGTCCACGATGAGCCAGTCGAAGTTCACCGGCGCCCCCGTTCGGCGATGGCGCGCCGCGCCTCGCGGTCCGCTTCGCGGCGGCGCAGGGTCTCGCGTTTATCCTCGAAATGCTTGCCCTTGCAGATGCCGAGCTCGACTTTGACGATGCCGCGGCGCAGATGGAGATCCAGCGGAATCAGCGCATGGCCCTTGACCGTGCACAGTCCGTGCAGCCGCGCGATTTCGCGGGCGTGCAGCAGGAGCCGGCGCGGTCGTTTCGGTTCGTGATTATGCACGTTGCCGCAGCGGTAGGGCTGGATGTGCAGGTCGCGAAGAATGACCTGTCCGTTTTCGATATCGGCGAAGCTTTCGGCCAGGCTCACCTCGCCGGCGCGCACGGACTTGACCTCCGTACCGCGCAGCGCGATGCCGGCCTCCAGCGTCTCCAAGACGAAATAATCATGCCGCGCACGCCGATTCGTCGCGACGACTTTGCGTCCGCCGCCCGTCGGAGCTGTATCATCCGAGCCCATGCGTGCAGTATGGCTGCCCGCCGCCTCGCGCGCCAAGGGGGAAATACCGACGCGTCAACAATTCTCAATATAAATAAATGTTGACACTCAGCGCGGACAATTTAGAATGTGGGAAACTGGTCAAAAAAAGACGTTAGCACAGAGCAGCAGGAGGTGGAGCACGGAGGCGGGACTCGACAAGGGGGAAGGAGGGGTTCGAGGTCAGACGGTTGGCTGACCCGGTCGAAGGCGGGAAACCTGGAACACAACAAAAGAAATGGGAGATCGTGGATGAAACGATGGGTTGTCGGTGCGATCCTATTCACGCTGTTGCGTGGATACGCCATGGGACAGGAGGCCGTCCCATTGGACCTCTCGGCTGGATTCAACTACGACGGTTTCATCAGCAACGCGGAGTCGGCGCACGCCTTCCTCTACAATCCGTGCGGCGACTGGGGATTGTCGCGGCGCAGGGTGGACCATGTCTTTGGTCAGCATTCCTCCTCCTTCTCCAGTGCCGGAACCAACTTTGCATGGCAGCATCAGGTGCCGGCGGGCGGTGTGGGGTTGCCCGATAATGGAACGATCACGACGGCGTACGGGACGTTTCAGTTGAGCACGACGCTCGGGAACGAACCGCCGGGCGGCTATGTGCAGATTCCGAAGCCCACCACACCGACGGGCCTCCTGCCCATGGCCTCGAACACGCTGTGGGTCTATCGCCCGCACTCCAATCTCAAGGGCTGGGCGACGGCCACGGCGACGGCTTGGCTGCCGGCCGCGCAGCAGACCTATTACGAGAGCATCAATTTCCTCGTCACCGGCAGCAACGGGAAAACAATGATCTACGCCGAATACGACAACGGCCAGGGCGGCACGGATCGCGTGCTGATCTACGAGTCCCCTGGTGTGCCGAAAACCTCTACGGAAACCGGCTTCCCCGATCTGACGGCGACCACCTCCGCCAATCCGGATCTGGTTGCCGTCTCCACGCTGGCGATGAATTACCGGTGGAGCCAGAGCGGCGATTATTCCGCCATCCGCAGCGGCACGGCTCGGATCTGGACATTCGACCAGCCGATCCCGCTGGACCCGGAGCGCAAGCTGATGGGGCTGACGCTGAAGATTTACGATGAGGACGTCTACAAGTCCCGGCAGGCGATCATCTATGCCGCCAGCGCGGTCAATGCCGTTATTCCCGCGGTGGCCAACGCCGGTCCGGACTTTGTCGTAGTGGACGCGAACCGCGACGGCAGCGAGACCGTGCAGCTCGACGGCACCGCCTCGACAGGAAGCATTCAGGGCTACTACTGGCGGAAAGCCGGCCAGCTCATCGCCACGGGCGCGACGCCGCAGGTGGTGCTGCCGCAGGGGACGCATGACATCGAGCTGACGGCGTTCGGTTATGGTTTCAGCAGCACCGATTTCGTCCGCGTCGTGGTCATGCCCCAGGGCGACTTTTTCGTGGACCAGAATCACCCGCAGGCGGCCGACACCAATCCGGGCACGGAAGCGCTGCCCTGGAAGACCGTGCAGAAAGGGGTCAGCGGTCGCCAGCCCGGCCAGGTCGTCATCGTGAAGGGCGGCATCTATCGCGAGCGCGTGACGCTGAACAGCAGCGGCAATGCCACCCACAAGATCACGCTGATGGCGCAGCCGTTCGAGCGCGTGGTGATCACCGGCGCGGATACGATCACCGGCTGGGCGCCGGCCACCTCGGCGATCGCGAAGGGGAACCCGAACTGGCCGAACATATACTACGCGGATATCGGCTGGCGGCCCGTTCGGCTCGTTCAAGACGGCGTCAGCCTGGAGAAAGCGCGCTGGCCCAACGTCGGCTGGTACCTGGCGACCGGCGGGACGACCAACACGCTGACGGATGTCGTGAACCTGGTCCAGTCGGACGGTTACTGGACCGGCGCCGAAATCTTCTATTGGCGTCTCAGCGACACTTCGCAGTTCACCCGCAACGTTACGGGATTCGACGCGGTGTCGCGCACATTGACCGTGAACAGCTCCTGGACGGCCCCGTCCGCCAATGATCGTTATATCCTGCGGAATAAGGTTGAAATCATTGACCGCGAGGGCGAATGGGCCGTGGAGGATATCAGCGGCAACGGCACGCAGTTCCGCGTCTATGTCTGGCCGGCGGGCGGCGTCGATCCCGCCACGGCGATGATGGAGGGGTCGCGCCGCGACCGATTCGTCATCGAATGGGGCAACTACGGCCACTGGGTGTTCGACGGCCTGGAAGTGCGGCACGGCGCCGCCAGCGGCATCGGATGCTGGTCGAGCGGGAATCCGGGCGGGATCGTTGTCCAGAACTGCCTCGTGTACCAGAACAACGGCAGCGGGATCTACGGCCGTTTCAACGAGAACGGCATCTACCGGCGCAACAGCGTATGGGACAACGAGGGCACCGGCATTCTCGTCAGCGACCGGGGCAGCGTGCTGGTCGAGGAGAACGAGGTGGCGATGAACGGAACCGACGGCATCGTGCTCAACGGTTCCGGGTCCACGGCGCGGCGCAATGTCGTGCACGGCCACCGCTTCTGGGCGCACCCGGACAACATGCAGACCTACGGCAACATCACGAACCTGACGATTGAGGGCAACCTGCTCTTCAATGCGGGACAGAGCTACATGATGGAGCAGTTGGACGGCATCGTGTTTCGCAACAACACGATTCTGGGCTCTGCCGCCACCATGTTGATCTTCGGGCACAGCAACACGTACAATGCCACGCTGGAAAACAACACGCTGTGTTGGCCCGGCTACAGCATCTCCTCGATGACCGCCACCGGCTATACCTACCGGAACAACATCTGCGTCAAGGGCCATATCGGAGTCCTATGGGTCGCGAACGCGACCCTGGGCTACCAGAGCAACTACAACCTGTTCTGGCACGTGGATGGATTGACGAGTTATCCGGTCGCCTGGGGCGGGAACTACAGCATGACGCTGGCCCAGTATTCTGCGGCCAGCGGACAGGATGCCAACAGCCTGTATGCCGGCCCGCAGTTTCAGAACGCCCCGCATTCGTTCTACCAGCTGGCTTTCGGGAAGTACCACACGTTTCCGACCAACCGCATCTACATCAACAACAGCGGAACAACGAACATGGCCCAGCTCGCCGTGGGGGACATCGTCGAAGTGGACTTCGACGGTGTGCCGCGCACCGTGATCGCCAAGGGCAGCGACTACGTGGACGTGGATCCCGGCGATGAACGGCTCGCGTGGAAGTACTCGATCATGGTCAACTGGAAGAACAACACGGACTTCCGACTGGACCTGTCGCTCCAGCCGACCAGTCCGGCGATCGGCGCGGCCGAGGGCGGCGGCAATCTGGGCTCGACCATCAATGTCCAGCAGTACCTTGCCGGCGACTTTGACGGCGACGGCATCCGGGACGTGCCGGCCTTGCCGAGGCCGTAGAATAGGGGATTGACCCAGGCGGCGGGCGCGGTTGCCGACCGCGCCCGCCGTTCGTTTTGGCGGTGTCGGCGCCCCGGGCTCAGATCGGCAGGTCGTCCTTGCGGGCGACGCGCAGAACTTCCTCGACCGAAGTCACGCCCTCCAGCACGCGGGCCCAGCCGTCGCGCCGCAGCGTGATCATGCCGTTCTTGATGGCCTGCGCCTTGATTTCATTCGAGGGGCGCTGATGCACGATCATCGAGCGGATCGCATCGTTGAGCAGCATGATCTCCAGCAGCGCAATGCGCCCGCGATAGCCGGTGAAGTTGCAGTCCGGGCAGCCGCGTCCGCGCCAGTAATGGGCGCCAGCCGACCGGTCCGGCCAAGCGCGGGCGATTTCCTCGACGATGACGTCGTCGGGCGTGTATTCCTCCCGGCAGGCCGGGCAGATGCGGCGCACGAGACGCTGTGCCACGACGCCCTCCAGGCAGGAGGAGACCAGGAACGGTTCGACGCCCATGTCCACCAGCCGCATGACGGAACTCGGCGCATCGTTCGTGTGCAGCGTGCTGAAAACCAGATGGCCGGTCAGCGAGGCGCGCACGGCGATATCGGCGGTCTCGGAATCGCGGATCTCGCCGATGAGGATGATGTCCGGATCGTGGCGCAGAATGGAGCGCAGGATGTTGGCGAACGTCAGCCCGATGTGGGCGTGGACCTGGATCTGGTTGATGCCGTGCATCTGGTACTCGATCGGGTCCTCGACTGTGATGATCTTGACGTCCGCGGTGTTCACGCGTGACAGCACGGCGTAGAGGGTCGTCGTCTTACCGCTGCCGGTCGGGCCGGTCAGCAGCACGACGCCATGCGGCAGCGAGGACAGGTATTCGATTTGCGGGAGCTGTTCTTTCGTCAGGCCGAGGTGCTCCAGGTCCATGAACATGGACTTGCGGTTCAGGATGCGGAGGTTGACGGTCTCACCGTACCGCGTGGGCAGGATCGAGACGCGCAGGTCGAATTCCTCCGCGCCGCTGCGAACCTTGATCCGGCCGTCGTGCGGTTTGCGGCGCTCCGCGATGTTCATGTCCGCCATGATTTTGATGCACGAGACCACGGCGCGGCGGACCTGCTTGACCTTTTTCGGAATCGGGATGTTCTGAAGAATCCCGTCAATGCGGTAGCGCAGCCGCAGGTCGTCCTCGAACGGCTCTAAGTGGATATCCGTGGCGTCCATCCGGATCGCTTCGGCGATGATCTGGTTGACGAAGCGGATAATGCCGGCGTCGGCCTGGATGTCGGCGACGTCGGTGCTCGCGACGGGCTCCTCCTCGTCCTTGAGTTCGCCCATCGCGTCAATCGTGTCCACCCCGAGGCCGTAGTAGTGCTTGATCGAGCGGGTGATGTCCTGCCGCGTGCTCAGCACCCATTCGATGGCCAGGCCGAGGACCATGCGCAGGCTGTCGACCGTGGATAGCGGGGGCACGTCGGCGATGGCGAGTCGGATGACGCCGCCTTCGATGGCCAGCGGCATGACCTGGTAGCGCAGCGCGACGCGCGCGGGAACGCGGGCGACGGCGGCCGGATCTATCCGGAATTCCGCGATGTGGCGGAACGGGATTCCGCTGACGGCGGACAATCGCTGAAGCACCTCCGCTTCCGGCGCCAGTCCGCTGTCCACGACCAGCCGCGCGACGGATTCGCCGACCAGCGCGGCGCGGGCGGAGAGCTCATCGAGCTGTGGCCGGCTCAACAGGTTGGCCTCGACGAGCGCGTTGCCGAGCTCGAACATGAGCTGCTCGGACAGCAGGCGTTGCTCGACGGGCGGGGTCGCGGAGGCGTCAGTATCCATTCGGCCGTTCCTCGAACTCGTAAGGCTCGCCGAGTTTCAGGGTAACGTCCGAGCCGTTGGCCGGCAGCAGATAGACTTCGAGCATGCGGATTTCGCGGATCTTCATGCCGAATAGCACTTCGCCGACCCGGTAAAACGCGCTGCGGCGCCGCTTGGAATCCTCGATCAGCGCTCGGACATCCGATTCACTGGTTTGATAGAGTCCGCGATAGGTCAGCCGGACGGTCTCGCGTTTCGGGGGGGGCGGCGGCGGCGGTGGTGGGCGCGGCGTGTCGACCACCCGCGGCGGCGGAGGAGGAGTCGGGGGCCGCGGGGGGCGCGGGTTGCGGAAGGGATCACCCGGCGGCTCGACGGATCGCGCCAACGCCCGGTCCAGGAAGTCCTGCAATCCCAGCGGTGCGCCCGGCTCCAGCCGCGGCCGGCCGGCGGGCGGCGCGGCGCCGACCGCCACCGGCTGGAATTCGCGCCAGACAAAAAAGGAGACCAGCAGCGCCAGCAGTGCGAGTCCGCAGTAAAACACTGCGGCCGCATTGGCCCGCATCATCCATTTCCAGAGCGAATCCATACGACTCTCGTTCCAGATCGCCCGATCCGGCGGCGGCATTAGTCTAGTGCCCCAACGGGGTTGTGTACACGACTTTTTCCACCGGCGGCCCGATGACCTCGGACACATCCCGGGGGAAATGCAGTGCGCTCATGATCGCCGTGATGTTCAAAACCGACGGCGCGCCCTTGGGCGTGCCGTCCACCCGGAAGCTGCGCACCGCAAAGGTTCGGTTCGATTGCAGCGTGGCTTGAAACCACTCGAACACCTTGCCGATGTCGCCCTCAAACCGCATCCGTACCGGATACTCCTCGAGAAAGACCGCGCCGCTCGGACCGGCGTGGCGGATGGGCGGCAGGGGTTCCAGACCGCGGATGCCGCCGACCTTCAGGTCCAATGCCACATCGGTCAGCCGCTCCAGCGTCCGGAGTTGGTAGAGCAGCTTGCGCGCGTCCTCCCCGCTGGGCACCGTCTCCTCCATTCCCAGGTTGCGCGGCAACTCGATGCCGAGGTTTCGCGCCTTGCGGTTCATCCGGAAACGCGCCTCGTACAGCGCGACTTTGAAGTCAATATGCCCGACGCGGCCGTCGCCCTCATCGGCCGGCGGCTCGATGACCGAGAGCCGTTCGGTCATCCGTTTCCATTCCTCTTCCAGTTGGCGGCCTGTTTCGGCCTCCGTACGCTTCATTTCCCGCAGCACATCCTCGCTGAACAACAGGCGTTTTCGCTCCAGCTCGGCGCGCTTTTCCCGGATCTGCCGCTCGAGGTTGCGCCGCGTGACGTTCTGCGGCAGCAGGGCCAGGAACCAGAGCGCGGCGATAATGGCGATCGTCGCGGCAATGATGGCGACGACCTGCTGTCGTTCACTCCAGGCGTTGGGTTGCAGGAGTTTCATCGTTCGCGCAACCTCACGTCGAGCACGAAACGCCGCGCGCCGATCGTGCCGTCGCGCTCGGCTGCCTCGCTCTCCACTACTTCATCATCGCTCAACAGGTCGGCCGAAGCCACGAACGGCGCGGCGGCGAGCGCGTCGATCAGCCGTTTCACGGTCGCGAGGTTGCCGCGCCGCGTGTAACCCTCGATCAGCACCCGCTGGAAAGGCGCGGGCGCGGGCGGCACCGCGGTTCCCGCCGCAGGTTCGCCCGGACCGGGCACGGGCCGTCGCTCCGACGGTCCGGCGGCCGGCTTCTCGAAGTAGAGATCGGCATCCGCGACCATCGTGATCCAATCGTCGTTGTCCTTGCCTTTCTGGATCACGGTCAGCAAGTCGCTCAGCACCGGCCCGCCCGCAATCAGGGTGCGAACGGTTCCGCCGATGCGGCGCAACTTGTCGTTGCGGCTGCGGATGGCTTCGATGGAAGCGGCCAGTTCCTGGCGGGCCCGGACGCTGGCCTCCTGCGCCCGCAGCACGTCCGCCTTGCGCTGGTTGTCGCGATATCCGCCGGCCAGCCCGGTCGCGAAGATCAGCCCCGCGACGATCGCCGCGGCGACCCAGACCGGCTTCTGCCGCCGGAATTCGCGCTCATAACGCAGGTCCTCCGGCAGCAGGCTGATGCGGCAACGGCCGGCGTTTTGCGCGGCCAACGCCAGGCCGACGGCCGTCGCATAGCCGGCCGCTTCGGCCGGATCGTCCAGCCACCCGGCGGCATCCGCGCCCGCCACCGGCAGCCGGAGCGCCTCGCCGATCCGATCTGCGAAGCCCGCCAGCCGGGCGCCGCCGCCCGCGAGGATGACGCGCCGCGGCCGGGCTTCCGGATCCGGAAACAGGTTGGCGAACACGGACAGGCACGACCGGAGTTCGTTGAGCCATTGGTCCGCCACTTGCCGCAGCGCCGCGTGCTCCGGACGGTCGCCGCGCAGGTCGCCCTCGCTCTCCTTGCGGCTTTCGGCCAGCGCGAACGGGACCTTCAGCGACCGCGCCATGGCATCGGTGAACGCCCGGCCGCCGACGCCAAAGGAACGCACGAAATACAGCCCTTCCGCCGAGCCGATCGCGATGTCCGTGCCGCCGGCGCCGATTCCGGCGAACAGCGCGGGCTCCGGGCCGGCGGCGGCGCACAGGGCGTTGAACAGCGCCACCGGCGCCGGCGCGACCTCGACGACCCGCAGTTGCAGATCCTTGGCCCGCGCGAGCGTCTCGTCCACCGCCGGCGCGCGCGCCATCGCCAGCAGCAGCCGCCGTTCGCCGGTCTTCAGCGCGAACGGCGCGTGCGCGTGGCGCATCGTGTCCGACATCATCTCGCTGTACTTGACCACCTCGACGTCGGCCGCCTGGGCGTCCGTGCGCGGATCGTCCGGCGCCAGCAGCAGCGGCTGGAACAGCGCCTGAGCCCCCGGCAGTGCGATCGCGCAGGAAACGTCCCGCAGGCCTTTCTGCTCGATCCACGACGCGATCGTCTCCCGCGATCCCATGCCGTCAAAGGGCAACCGCAACGTTTCGCGCCGCAGCAGGCGGGGCGTGCCGGAGGCGGCGGCCAACCAGACGGCCCGCAGCGCGTGGCGACCGAGGTCGAGTCCGACGAAGGTTTCCCGGGAGGCGAAGCGCATGGAGGTAACGTCAGGGTCAGTTGACTGGCGCCTCGGGAACGGGCGCCTCGGCTGGGACCGCGTCCGCCGGCGGGGCGGCCGGCGCTGCCGGCTCGGGTTCGACCGGAACCAGACTCTCGCCGCGGTTGGAAATCAGCGTCGCCGTGACGAAGATCATCAAGTTCTTGCGGGTGGTATCCGTGCTCAGCCGAGTGAACAGATGACCGATAATCGGAATCCGCGAGAGGATCGGCACGCCGCTGCGCTTGACCGCATCGGTCGTCGAGATCAAGCCGCCCATCACCACCGTTTCGCTGCTGCGGACGCGGACCTGCGTCGAGATCGTGCTGCGCCGGAAGATCGGCACCTTGATCAGCGAGATCGGCGCGTTGGTCGCGATGATGCCGTTGTTATTGTTGCCGCCGTTGTTGCCGCCGTTGTTGTTGTCGGCGGTGTTGTAAAACTCGTAGCGCACGAACTCGCTGATTTCCGGCGCGAGGGTCAGGAGAATGTCCTCCAGGTCCGCGCCCACGCTCGGCGTCACCGAGAGCTCGATGCCGAGCTCTTCCAGGGTCGGCCGCCCGACAGGCACGAGCGTCGTCTGGTACGTCGTATTGCCGCCGTCCGATACCGAGGCCGGGATGGATTGTACGTCATATTCCTCGAAGTAGCGGAAATCCTCGCCAATGCGGATCGAGGCCGGCAGGTTGTTCAGCGTGGTGACCTTCGGCACGGACAGCGTCCGCGCCTTGCCGCTGGTCTCGAGCGCGTGGAGCACCGCCCGGAACATCGGCTCCGTCAGCAGCCCCTGGTAGGTGAAGTTGAGACCGACCGCCTGGTTCGGGAACTGCTCGAAGCCGATCCCGGCGCCGGAGTTGATCTGCGTGCGGGCGCGGCGCGACCCGCCGACCTGCTGTTTCGACAGCGCGATCGCGCTGTCCATGAACCAGTCGATGCCCAGTTCGGACAGGTCGGTCACGTCCACCGCGATAAACCGCGCCTCAATCAGGATCTGCGGAGGCACGACGTCGAGCGCCTCAACGATGTCCTCGATCAGGTCCAGGTTCGCGCGCGTATTGCGGACGATCAGCGCGTGGGCGCGCGGCTCGAACTGCAGCGCCGCGCCCTCGGGTTGCTCGACGAACGTTTCGATCGCGCGAGTGATGGCGTTCGAGGTCGAACCTTCGGCGACTTCCGTGCCCATGCGGCCCTTGCGAAGACGGTAGATGCGCGTCTCCATCGGCGCGCCGGCCTGCTCTTGCGCTGCGGGCGTGGCCCAGATCAGGTTTTCTCCCACATAGAACGTGACCCCCAGGTTGCGCGACACGAAGTCGAGGATTTCCCGGAACGGCACCTGTTCGGCATGGATGCTCAGTGTGCGGTCGCTGGCCATCGCGTCGGCGACGATGTTGATGCCCTCGGTCTGGCCGACCTGGAGAATGAAGTCCGTGAGTCCGACGTTGTCGAGGTGGAGGGTGACCTTCTTGTCGAGCATTTGCCGCGTCGGCCCGCCCGGGGTGCGCAGGGACCCGCGCTCGCCGCGGATTGCGCGGCGGAGCCGATAGGTGTCCGGGACGGTGTCGGTCTCGGCGATGTCCGCGGCGGCGGCGCGTTCGGCGTTGGCGCTGCGGCGGGCCGCGACGCGCTCCCGTTCGCGCAGCAGCGCGTTCAGCACCCGTTCCTGCAGCTCGGCGAGTCCGGGGCGGTAGGGATCCTGGCGGCTCAGTTCGATACAGGCCGCGAGGGCATCCTCCAGCCGCCCGTCCTCGATCAGCCACTCGATCCGGGTGAACTCGGCGGGCGCCGGTACGGACGCGCGCGGGCCGGGCGCCGGGGTCCGGCAACTGCCCAGCAGCGCCGCGAGCAGGGTGGCCGCCAGCCGGCATTGCGTGCGCTTCGACCATCGCAGTTTTGTCATGGGCCTTTCCTTTCGCGCAATTAAAGACGGGAACCCCGACCGCGGGACGTCATGGCGGGCTGTAGTTGTATTCCCAGTACATCGGGGCCTCGAAGACCCCGCCCGCATAGGAAACGTTCAGCGTCCAGGCCTGCATCCCCGCCGGGGTCGGCACCTTCTTGTAGGCGTAGTGGTTGAAGCAGCGGATCATCGGGAACATCGAGTCGCCGTAGGGCTGGTTGTGGTTCCAACTGTCGCCGTTGCGCAACTGGTAAATCTTCACCTCCGCCCAACTGGCGACACCGTCCGCATTTCGGTCCACGTCCGCCAGCGAGGCGCCGAGATAGGACGACCAGCCCCAACTGCACGGTGCGGCGCTGAATTCGTACATGTAGCTGCAGCGCTTGATGTCCGGATTGCGGCCGTAGGCGTCCGGCCCGGCCGGATTGAATTCGGTGTCGTCGGTCTCCGGGAATTGATCGCCCACATCGAGCACGCCGTCGGGCTTGCTGCCGTGCGCGCCGCGCGAGCGGTCCGTGCGGCAGATGTACTGCCGGGCGTCTGGAATGTAGCTGGGATGCAGCGTCGAGAGCCATCCCGGCGTCGGCAGGACTTCCGCGTCGTGGTCGTTCCGATACAGCAGCGAGCCGACCGCGAATTGCCGCAGGTTGCTGGCGCAGTCCGCCTGGCGGGCCCGCTCCAGGGCCCGTCCGATCATCGGCATCACCAGTACCATCAGCAGCGCAATGATGGCAATGACCACGAGCATTTCGACCAGCGTGAAGGCCGTGCGCCGGCCGCCGGTCCAGGGGCGTCGCGGAAACGAATTCCCGACGCTCGCGCGTTGAATGTCCCGGTTGCCCATGATTCCATCTCCGCGTATTCCGGCGAAATGTGTTGTCGGCATCCGCGGTCCGACTATAACAACGGACGCGCGTCCGGTTCCATTGTGTCCGGCGTCGCCCATGCTCATGTTTTTGGCACAAAAGCGCAACGGGAAAAAAACGCGGCGGAATGCTGGCCGCGCGCTGGCCGCCGCGGGGGCGATGCTCGTGCTGGCCGCGCCGGCGGCGCGCGCTCAGCAGCCGGATCCGCCCTGGCGGCGGCCCGAGCATCCGCGGCGCGCGGTCGTTGTGCCGCCGGCCGCGCCGGGCGCCGCCTTCCTGGTCGCGATTCCCGCCGTCGAATGGGCGGAGGGGGAGGGCTTCACGGTCCGCGGCCCCTCCGGGCGCGTCCTCGGCGCCCGGATCGTGCACCGAGACGCTCAAACCGCCTGGGTGCTGGTCGGACGCGAGGCGCCCGGCGAGTGCCGTCCGCACGAAATCTATTTTGGCGGTCCTGCGTCCGATACCTCGTCCGATCTCCGGGATCCGGATCCGGTGCTGTTCGAAAACTGGCGGCCCGTCGGCGGCAACGCGCCCGATTCCTGGGCGCGCATGGCCTACATGTTCTCGATCTCTTCCGTGCTCCGCGAGCCGTTCCGGCTGCCCGGCTTCGACCGGATTGACCGGCTGCCGCCGGAGGGGCGCTTTCCCCGTGGAGATCGCGGCGACCAGCGGCGCCGTCAGCCGGTCGGCCTGAGCCGACTCAGCGCCTGGGTGCTGCTGCCCGTCGGCGGCCGCGTACGATTCGTCCTCGACAGTGACGACCCCGCTTTCCTCCTCGTGGACGGACGCCTCGCCGTCTCGGCGCCCCGCGGCTCACCCGCGGCGGTCTGGGTCGAGGGCGAGGCGATCGAAGTGGCTGCCGGCGTTCATCGGTTCGAAGTCTATGTTGCATCCCGGGGGCTTTCGCCGCTGCGCGTGGGCTGGATTCCTCCCGGCGCCGTCGCTCCGGAGGCCGTCGGCCCCGATCTCCTGTTGTGCGGCGCCAGCGCCGACCAGGTCCGCATCGAGCGCTTGGACCGCACGCTGCAGCCCGACTTTGTTGCTACGCCGGAAAACGCCTACGGTTTCGTTGAACGCCACGATTTCTTTCAGCCGGTGCGCTTCGATAACCGATCCGTCAACTGGCTGGCGGAAAACCGTGTCGCGCGCTGGAGTTTTGAGGATGGCCTGACGGCGGAGGGGGATGTGGTCCGGCAGGTCTTCACGCGTCGAGGGCCCTGGAGGGCGACCCTCGAGCTTCGGGACGCGCTCGGTTTTGTCGCCGCGATCACGCGCGAGGTGGACGCGCCGGCCGCCGTGCCCCGCCTGTACGCGCTGAACGCCGCTCTCGAGCGGCTGCCCCCCGTGGTCTTTCCCGGAGACCGGTTGGACCCGTGGCTGCGGATCGAGGGGGACGCTCCCGCCGCCGCGCGGTTCGTTCTGGAGTGGGCTTGGACGGGGCGCGATGGCGAAACGCGCGTCCAATCGAGGGAAATCACCGCTCGGCAGATTCCCATCCGTTTTCCCATCGGACGCTTTCTGGCCTCCGAAGCCGAGACACTGAACTGGCGTTTGCGGCACGAGGGCGTGACGCTGTTTGGTGAAACCATCCGCCTGGCCGCCGCTCCCGCCGCCCCTCTGCGCGTCGAAGGAGAGGCGCTCTACGCGGGAAGCGAGCGCGTCGTGCTGCGGCCGGATGACCGTGCACGAAGGCCCGGTCAGCGTCGGATCACGCTGGATGACCTGTTCGGCAATGTCTTGTTCCTGGACGATTTTCTGTCTCGTCCCGGTGTTGCGTTGTCGGATCCCGGCGACGCCTGGCATCACCGGCTGGCCCGGTTGCTCGACGGGCCCGATCGGCCCCGCGTCCGGTTGGTGCATCCGCCCCGCGCCGAGCGAGAGCCCGAGGCCTGGGCGCCGCTCCTCAAGTTCACGCTGTCGCCCTCTGCCGCTATGCGCCAGCCGACCCTGATCGCGATATCCATCGGATTGGGCGACCTGCTGGGCGGACTGAACGAGGAGGACTACGAGCGGCAGGCGGCGGCCCTCACGGACGTATGGATCGCGGCGACCCCCGCGCCGGTCGTCTGGCTGACCCCGCCGCCCTATCCGGGCCGGGTGGATGGGGCGCGGGCCTATGCGGCGGCCATCCGGCGCATCGCCCGCGCGCGCGCGGTGCCGGTGGTGGACCTGTTCACCGCTTTTATCGGGGCCGGTGCGATGGGCTCGCCCGAACGATTTTTCGAGGCCGGCGCCCCGAGCCTGACGCCGGAAGGCCGGGAACTGGCCGCGCAGGTGGCCGCGCGCGCGCTGCTGCAGGCGGCCGGGGAGAATCCGCCATGACGCAGCCCGCGCCGGGCCTGGACGATCCCCTCGCGTTGAGCCGGGCCGCGCCCGAATGGAGCGCGAAGACGCCGTTGACGCGCGCCCAGAGCGCCACGGCGGTGATCGCGTCGATCGCGTTGATTGCGACCGCCGCCCTGCGGCCCTGGGCCGTGGGCCGCGCGTTCGTGTTCGCCGCGACGGTGTTCTACCTGCTCTTCACGCTCTACAAACTGGCGCTGGCGCGGTTGTCGGTCGCCCGTGCGGCGGAAATCCGGATCGCGCCCGGCGAGGTGGCCGCGCTCGATCCGGCCTCGCTGCCGGTCTATTCGGTGCTCGTGCCGATGTACCGCGAGCCGGAGTCGCTCCCCGGCCTCGTCGCGGCGCTCGCCGCGATGGATTACCCGGCCGACCGGCTCGATGTGCAACTGCTGCTGGAAGAGGACGACGCCGCCACACGCGCCGCCGCAGACGCGCTCACCCTGCCGGCCGGTTTCCGCGTGACGCTCGTGCCGCCGTCGTTTCCGCGGACCAAGCCCAAGGCCTGCAACGTCGGACTGGCGCGCGCCCGCGGCGCGCTGCTGACGATCTACGACGCGGAGGACCGGCCGGAGCCCGATCAGTTGCGCAAGGCGGTCGCGGCGTTTCGCCGGTTGCCGGAGGACGTCGTCTGCTTGCAGTGCAAGCTGAACTTCTACAACCCGCGGCAAAATCTGCTGACGCGCTGGTTTGCGGCCGAATATGCGTCCTGGTTCGACCTCTCGTTGCCGGGCCTTTCGTCGCTGGGCGGCATGATCCCGCTGGGCGGCACCTCGAACCACTTCCGTGCGGACGCGCTGCGCGAGCTGCTGGGCTGGGATGCGTACAATGTCACGGAGGATTGCGATCTGGGTATTCGCATCCGACGGCGCGGCGGGCGCACCCGTATCCTGGATTCCACAACCTGGGAGGAGGCCTGCGCCAGTCTGCCGTATTGGATCCGCCAGCGGACCCGCTGGCTCAAGGGCTACATCCAGACATGGCTCGTGCACATGCGGCGTCCGCTCCGGCTCTGGCGCGAGCTGGGCACGGCGGATTTCGTGCACTTTCAAGTGCTGATCGGCGGCATCGTGCTGTCGCTGCTGATGAATCCGGTCTTCTGGGCGATGGCCGTCGCGTGGTTCGGTTTCCGACGCACCGAGCTGATGGAACTGTTCCCCGGGCCGGTCTTCCTGATGAGCGCCTTTTGCCTGTTCGCCGGGAACTTCACGTTTCTTTACCTCGGCGCGATCGGCTGTTACCGACGCCGTTATTACGACCTGGTCAAGTACGCGCTTGCGGCGCCCGTGTACTGGGTGCTGATGAGCTACAGCGCCTGGCGCGCGTTCGGCCAGTTCTTTTCGAACCCTTTTCACTGGGAGAAAACGCGGCATGGCCTCTTCCGCGCACCGCCCGCCGGGTAGCCCGGGCGCCGGGCGGGCGCTGCTGGCAACCGCCGCGCTCGCCGCGCTGTTCTTCGTGATCGGTCTCGGCCGCGCCGACCGGCTCTCCGCCGACGGCGTCGTCTATGACGTCGTCGCCCGCCATCTCTGGCTGAATACGACGATCGGACGCCAGGCGCTGGTCGGCGCCGCCGTGTGGCCGCCGCTGCCGGCCCTGCTGCGCCTGCCGGCGGCGCCGTTCGGGAGCGCCGGCGACGTCGGACCGTATCCGTCGCTGCTGCTGTCGGTGATCGCCGGCGCGGCGGCCCTCGTGCTGCTGTGGCGCGCGCTCGGCCGCTGGGGTGCGGGTTGGGCGCGTGCGCCGGTCGTGCTGGCCGTGGCGGCCCATCCGTTCTTCCTGGCGGAACTGCTCGGCGGCGGCGTCGGCCCGCTGGTGCTGTGCGGTGCGCTTCTCGCGGCCGTCGGGATGGCCGACTGGGTCGCCGACCGGTCGTTGCGCGCGCTCGTCCGTCTGGCGGCCGGCGCGGCGCTGCTGACCGGCAGCAGCCTCGATCTGATTCCCTGGGTGGCGGCGCTCTTCGCGCTGCTGCTGCTGGACTTGGCCTTCGGCCGTTTCGCACGCGGCCAGCGCGGGGCGGCCCTTTGGCTGGCGATGCTGCCGGCGGCGGGTGTCGCCGGCCTGTGGTTCCTCGCGAACTGGCTCATCATGGGCGATCCGGGGTACTTCGTGCGCGGATTGCGATCCCATGTGGCGCCGTCCCCGTTCCCGCGTCCGGCGCCGTTTCCGTTTTCGCCGCTCGACGCGGCGGCCGCGAGCCTCGCGCTCGGGGCGGCCGCCGTGGCGGCGGTCCGCGGCCGCCGCGCCGGCGTGTTCCTCGGCCTCTTGTCCGCGGCGCCGCCGGCGATCGCATTTGCGCTGGCCGCCCGCGGGGTGCTCTGGTCGCCGCCGCCGTTGCTCTACATTGCCGGTCCGCTCGCGCTGCTGGCGGTGGCCGGGCACGCGCGCGGCGCGCGGCGGCCCGGTGCGGCCCGCGCGTTCGTCGCCGCGGCGGCGCTGACGCTCACCGCGGCCGCGGTCGCGCGGTTGCCGGAACGCTCGCTCCACGCGCCCGAGCGCGCCACGTTCACGGCCCTCGCCGACCAGCGGGGCCGCTGGCTGCCCCGCATCGAGGCCCGCGTGCGCGCGCGCTCGCCCTTCTCGAAGGTGTTCGTCGCCGGCTACGACGGCCTGGCGCTGCTGGGCGCGCGGCCACCCGATACCTTTGTCCCCACGCTCGATTTCGACTTCGCCGCCGCCGAGCGGGACTACGCCGGCAACCGGCTCTACCTGCTGGTCCGCCGCCCGGAACTGCGCGGCGCGCTGGATGCGATCCACTGGAAATACCCGCGCATCTACGAGCTCGGCAGCCGCCATACGCTCTACGACAGCGATTGGGGCGACTGGCGCCTGTTCGAGATCGTCCAACCGCGACCCGGAGGTCCGAGGCCGTGAAACTGCATCCCCTGCTCGTGCTGCTGTTGGCCGTGGTGCTGGCGGCCGCCGGCCATCTCTGGCGGCGAGAACGCGAAGACCGCGAACGCGATCGGCTCCGGCTCGAAGCCGACAACGCCCGCCAGCGCGCCGGGGAACTGGAGCGCGCGCTCGTCGGAGCCCGACGCGCCGTCCGCGATGCGGAAACGGAACGGGACCGCGCTCACGCTGCGTCCGCCGAAGCCGCCGCGCGTCTCGCCGAGGAGCGCGCCACGAACGATCCGTTGCGACGGGAGCTGGAACGCCTGAGCGGCGAAGTCACCCGGCTGCGCGGCCGCATCGAGCAACACGCGGAGGAATTGCGCGCGACCCGTCAGGAAAGCGCGCGGCAGATCGTCGAACTGCGCCGGGAGGCGGAACAGGCGAACATCAAGGCCGCGCTGGCCGAGCAGAACCGCATCGCCGCTGCGCAGGCGCAGGCCGCGGCCGAACGCGCCGCCGCGGACCGTGCCGCCGAGCGGGACGCCGCCCGCGCCGACCTCGCCGCCGTGCGCGCGGAACTCGCCGCGCGGATGGCGGAGATCGAGAAACTGCAAGCGGAAATCCGCCAATTGCAAGAGGCGCCGGCCCCGCCTGCTTCCGCCCCGGACCCGGGCGCCGCTGCGGCGCCCGGGGGCGGAAACTGAGGTCGGCGTCGCGCGCGATACACGCGCGGAACGGATGAGGTACAGTTCAGACATGCCGGAAATATGGAAGTCGGATACCGCGAACGACGTGCCGGCCCGGGTCCAACGCCTGCAGGTCTGGCTCAAGGAACTCGGCTCCGCCGTGGTCGCATACAGCGGCGGCGTGGACAGCACCTACCTCGCGGCGGTCGCCGCGCAGACCCTCGGCGCGCGCGCGCTGGCGGTGACCGCCGATTCCCCGTCGCTGCCCCGCCGACGGCTGGAAGAAGCCGTCGAGTGGGCGCGCCGGCTCGGTCTGAACCACCGCGTCATCCGCACGTGCGAGCTCGACAATCCCGCCTACGCCGCCAACAACGCGGATCGCTGCTTCCACTGCAAGTTTTCGTTATTCGAAAGGCTGACCGACATCGCTCGCGAGGAGGGGTACGCCGCCGTCCTCGACGGCGCGAACAGCGACGACCGCGGCGATTACCGGCCCGGCAGCGAAGCGGCCCGTCGGTTGGGCGTCCGCAGCCCGCTCCAGGAACTCGGCTTCACGAAGGCGGACATCCGGGCGGCCTCGCGCGCGCTCGGCCTGCCGACCGCCGACCGGCCCGCGTCGGCCTGCCTGGCCTCGCGCATTCCGTACGGTTCGCCGGTGACGGCGGAGGCGCTGGCCCGCGTCGAGCGCGCGGAGGATGCGCTGAGCGACCTCGGTTTCCGGCAACTCCGCGTCCGCGCGCACGGCGACGTGGCGCGCATCGAGATCGCGCCGGAAGAATTCGCCCGCCTGCTGGACGCGGCGGCGCGCGCCGCTGCGCACGATGCCGTTCGGGCCTGCGGCTTCCGATTTGTCGCCGTGGACCTGCTCGGATATCGCACCGGCAGCCTGAACGAGGGGGTGACGCGGCCATGATGTTCGCGCTGCTGCAGCAATCGCTGGAGCAGACGATCTCGCGCGAGGCGATGGAAGAGGCCTCGACGGTGGCGCCGATGGTCGCGCGGGGCGATTGTGCGCGGCTGCACCGTGAGCTGTTCGGGATCGTCGTGCGCCGGCTGGACGAGGAGAACGCGCGCGCATTTCAGGACGCACTGCGGCGCTGCGGTTTCGAGACGGAGGTCGTGCCGGATAACGCACTGTTGGCGCTGCCGGGTTCTTTCGGCGCCAGCGCATTGCGGATCGAGGCGGGTTCGCTGGTCACCGGCGACGTGTACGGGCGCGAGCGGGCGGTTCCGGTTGCCGAATGCGCGTTCGCCGCGGCGGGCCGCGTCGGGATCGAACGGATCAAACGCACCCAGACCACGGAACTGGAGATTCGCCATTACGGGCGCTATGGATCGAGCATCTCCGTGGTGCCGGTGACGAAGAAGGAACCCGTAGAGGCGTTCCAGTTCCGCATCGAGCTGTTCTTCGCCCGCGACCCCCTGCGGGTAGAATGGGTGCTGGAAGAGGACCGGGTGGTCCGGCTGAATGGCTGGCCGGTGCGTTGGCGGGAACCGGAAGCGCTCCATCTGTTTCTCGGCGAATTGCGCGCCACGCTGCCGGCGGACCGGACCAACCGCGGGCTGGCGCGATATGATGATCCGGCGGCGCCCGTCTATCCGAATCGCCGGTGTTTCGAGGAGGAAATCGTCTGGCATTTCCACCGGCTGCGAACGGCGCGCCAGGGCTGAACGGCGCGCCGTGCGCGCTTGATTCAAAGCTGGAAACGGCGCAGGATGCGCCCGGCGGCGCCGGTGGCCGCCCAAAAAAGGTTCGCCATGGACATCTCGGTGGTGGTGCCCGTTTACAATGAAGTCGAGGGCGTGGACATGCTCTGCGAACGTCTCCACGCGTCGCTTTCGCGCCTGGGCCGATCCTATGAGGTCATCCTCGTGGACGACGGCAGCCGCGACGGAAGCTGGGAGCGGATGCGTGCGGCGGCCGCGATGCGCCCGAACTTCCGACTGATCCGCCTGCGGCGGAACTTCGGACAGACCGCGGCGATGAGCGCGGGTTTCGACGCGGCGCGCGGCGCGGTCGTCGTGACGCTGGATGCCGACCTTCAGAATGATCCGGACGACATCCCGTTGCTGCTGGAGCGGCTGACGCCGGACGTGGACGTCGTCAGCGGCTGGCGCAAGGATCGCCAGGATCCGTTCCTCAACCGGCGCCTGCCTTCGATGCTGGCCAACGCGCTGATCAGTCGGATTACGGGGGTCGCGCTGCATGATTACGGCTGCACGCTCAAGGCGTACCGGCGCGACGTGATCAAGAACGTGCGGCTGTACGGCGAAATGCACCGGTTCATTCCTGCGCTCGCCAGTTGGGTCGGCGGCGGGGTGGCGGAGGTCGTTGTTCGACACCACCCGCGGCGCTTCGGACGCTCGAAATACGGCATCTCGCGCACGTTCCGCGTCCTGCTGGACCTGATGACGGTGAAGTTTCTGCTGCGCTACAGCATGGGGCCGATGCAGATTTTCGGCAAGATCGGCGCGCTATTCGCGGTGCCCGGGATGGCGCTGCTGGCCTTCATCGTGGCCGCACACCTCTCGTTCCGGTTGTTCGACACGCGGTTCGCGGCGGAGCTGATCAAACGGCCGATCTGGGTCATGACGCCGTTCATGCTCATTTTCATGGGCATGCAATTCATCAGCATGGGATTGCTGGCCGAAGTGCAGACGCGCACGTATCACGAGTCGCAATCCAAGCCCACCTACGTCGTGCGCGAGACCTTCGATTCGTCGTCCCCGGCGTCCTGACGGCGTGAATGCGACGCTGCCAATCGTTTGGGCGCAAGTGTCCGCCTCCTGGGGCGGAGCCTCGCCCCGGATGCTGCCGGAAGACACGGTCCGGCTGGTCGCCGCGTTCTTCATCGCGCTGATGGCGGGCGGACTCGTGGTGAGTCTGGGGCTGGTCGCGCACGTCCGCGCCAAGCCGGTGGATTGGGCGGGCCGGGCCCGCGCGCTGGCGGCGCGGCCGTGGACATGGGGCGATGGCGCCGGCGTCGCCTTGGCGCTGGCGGCGCTGCACTTGATGATCCTGCTGGCCGTCCGCGGATTCGGTCAGGGCCCGGGCGGCCTCGAGGCGGGTACGCTGATGGTCGCGCAGACCATCGTCTTTCACTGGGCCATTCTGCTGCTGATCTGTATGGCGCTGATCCGGGGCCGCCGCTCGGCCCGCGAAGCATTCGGCTGGGATTGGCGGCGCCTCCCACGCCATGCTGCGCTGGGCGTGTTGTTCTATCTCGGCGCGATGCCGCTGGTGCTGTTCTACACCGGCGTTTACCAATGGACGCTGCGCTGGATGGGCTATCAACCGCAGTTGCAGGACGTGCTGCGGTTGTTGATGGGCGACAGCGCGGCGGCCCTGCGGTTCTATTTCGTCGCGGTCGGCATCGTGCTGGCGCCGGTGTCCGAGGAGTTGCTCTTCCGCGGCATCGGACTGCCGTTGCTGATCCGCCGGATCGGCGTCTGGCCGGCGGTGTGCCTGCTTTCGCTCTTCTTCGCCGCGCTGCATCTGCACGTGCCGTCGCTGATCCCGTTGTTTCTGATCGGCGCGGCGTTTTCGATGGCGTATCTCTACACGGGCGCGATTGCCGTGCCGATCGTCATGCACGTGATCTTCAACGCCGTCAACATCGGCCTGATGTTCCTGCTGCGCTGACGTCCGCCGGACCCGGCGCCGGGGTCACGGCAGAGCGTCGAACAGCGACGGCGTCACGCGGTCCAGTCCGTCCGCCGTCCAGTCTGCGCCGGCCGCGCGCAGCGCGGCGGCCGGATAGCTGCCGGTCAGCCCCAGACAGCGCGCGCCGGCCGCCTTCGCCGCGGTCACGCCGCTGACGGCGTCTTCGACCACGACGCACCGCTCCGGCGGCACGCCGATCCGGCGCGCCGCCAGCAGGAAAATGTCCGGCGCGGGTTTCTTGTGCTCGATGTCCTCTCCCGTCACCACGGCGTCGAACGTTTTCGCGGGCAGGCCGATCTCACGTAGGTTGCCGTCCATCTTGATCCGGTCGGCGCTGGTGGCGACCGCCAGCCGCCAGCCGGCCGCCCGGGCCGACGCGATGAACGCCGTAACGCCCGGCAGGGGCCGGAGCCGGCCGGGGATGAGTTCCAGATAGATTTCATACACCCGCGCTTTGTCGCCGGGTCTTTGCAGCGTGACGCCGTATTTTTCAGCGACGCCGCCGAGGTAGCGGTCCTCGCCGGTGCCGACGAACGGATGGAAGTCCGCCGGGGTAACGCGGACGCCGTGGCGTTCGGCGAACATGCGGCAGGCGGCTTCCGCAATCAGCGGCTCCGAGTCGCAGAGCACTCCGTCCATGTCGAACAGGATGCCCCGGCGGGCGTTGTGCGGGGACCCGGCCGCCTTGCGCGGCGTCGGAGATGCGCTATAGTTTCTCGCCATGTCCGTTTCCGCCTATCTCGTGCTGTTCGCCGTCGTGCTCGGCGTGTTGGTGCTCGCCTTTGCAGGCATCGGCATCGGCATCCTCCTCGGCCGCCGCAAGACGATCCAGGGTTGCGCCTGCGAGTTCAACGCGGACAAGGCCCGCGCCGCCTATCGCGCCGGCTCCTGCTCCGGTTGTTCGGGCAGCGGAGCGAAGCTGTAACGCATCCGCGTCAATCGCCCTTCCGGAGCAGTACGAACCGCGTCCGCGGGTGTGTGAGTTGCCGGTTAGTTTCCAGCAGTTCAGGGTACGCGTCCGGCGGAAACACCGCAGGTCTCCATTCCGTGGCGCGCTGAATCGTCAGCGTCGGGGCGCCGGCGGTGACGGACAGCGCGCAGGTTGTCTCCGTTTGCCCTCCGGCGCCCACCCAGCGGTGAGCCGGCGGCATCAGGACGGCCTGCGCGAAACCCGGCGGCAAGACCACGGCCGTGGACGCCGTTTGCCGCGCCACCTGGTCCCAGTACAGCGGGGTCCGCCGGGCGTCCGACCGCACGCGCGGCAGGCCGGCGTCGGGCGCGGGTAGCGAGAAGTAGAGGAACGGGCCGTCCACCACGGCAAAGCGCGGGATCCGCACGGCGAAAGACTCGCGCCCGGGATACACCCCGAAGTCCGCTTCGAGTTCGCCCTCGGCCGCGGCGTCCTGCGCAATTTCAGCGACCAGTTCTTGGTGCCGACGGCGTCGCTCCTCCGGCGAAAGTTCGGCATAGGTCTTGGCCATCTGCCCATGCACGGGCCCTTTATACTCGCGGGTGACCCGCAGGATCGCCGCGCCGTCGGGTTCAACGGCGATCGCAAATCGCGTGCGCGTCTCGCTGCCGCGATCGGCGGGCGGGCGGATCGTTTCGATCGCGCCGTTGTGCGTCACCAAGCCGGCGAAGCCTTCGCGCGGGGTCGCGCCCAGCGCGGCATACTGGTCCGTGTCGTTCAGGTAAATCCATTCGCTGCCGCGCGGCAGGCGCACCAGCGCCTCCGGGAACAGGTTGGGCTGAAACACCTCGAACGGCGCCTGCATTGCCGGGTCCGCGGGCCGGATGGTCGCGGCGAGCACGAATTCGGGGTTCTTCTCGTGGATTGCCCGGAGCATCGCCGCCAGCACGACCGCGGCGTCGGCCGAACTGCCGTAGCCGTCGCGCCACGTCACGTCTGCGGGCGTAATCGCCGAGAGCGGCGCCTCGTGGAGCGCGGGACCCGCGCGGCGGATGCGCCGCGCGACAGCGTCGCGAATGGCCTGCACGGCCGCGCCGTCGGGATTCGCGGCCGCGATATCCCGCGCGGCGGCGGCGACGGCCTCCGCGCCGGATGCGGCGGTCCAGAGCGCCTCGTGCACGGCGTGCGCATATCGGGCGGCGCCTTCCGGATCCGAAATGAACAGGGTCGGCGCCAGCGCCCACAACGGCGGCTGTGCGTCCTCGCGCGGAATCGCCGCGATCCCCTCGGCGAGCCACGTGCGCTCGATAAAACCGCCCGCCGGCTCCGCGACCGCCTCCGCCGGCACGCCCGGCGTGGCGCGGATCCGCAGCGGCACATCCGCCGGCGCGCGCAGCCGGACGACCCGCCGCGCGACCGGCTCGTGACCGCCGAACGATTCCATGGCCGCGAAGAAGGGGCGTCCGGTCAGCCGTCGTCGAATGCGGTATTCGATCGTGCCGCCGACTTCGACGCCCGGCAGGCTGACCGTCAGCAGCCTGGACGCCGGATACCGGGGCGCGGAGGCGACCCACGGCGCGTCCATAAGGTTGATGTCGTGGTCGGCAACGGCGCGCGTCTGCCCGTTCGAATCCACCGTGCGCGCATACTCGACCTCGACCGTATCCCAGCCGGTGTTGAACGGAATCTTGATGACCGAATGCGGCCGGATCGCCGCGAACGTCAGCACCTTCTTGCGGACGGTTTCCGTGACCGTCCACTCCGAGGCGGAGACGACGTCATATTCCGTGACCTGTTCCAGAACGTCGACGTCCGCATCCACGGCGCCTTGGGACGCGGGCGCGGGCGGCATCGGCGCGGACGGCGCGACGTCGGTCTTGAGCTCGAAGATCGGGCGTTTTCGGCGCGCGAACGCGATTTGTTCGAGCGCCGCCTTCAGCTCGAGATACTCCGTCGGCGAAAATTCGACGGTCTCCAGCCGGAACTCCGCCGAACCGGTCAGCGAGCCCCCGTCGGGATCGTGCGCGAGGGTCTGGCGCCAGACGATGTTTCGGTCTTCCACGCCCGGCGCGGCGGGCAGCGAGAGCGGCCGACCCAGCGTTGCGGAGACCTCGAGCACGAACCGTTCGCGCACCCCGCAGGCGTTTTCCGTGACCAGCGGGTAACGGCGTTTTGCCAGGCCGGTCGCGCCGAGGGCGAAGTTGACGAGGCCCACGGAGGTCCCGAACCACGGGGTCGGCGGCAGCGCGACGCCGTCGCCCGAGATCATCGCGTCCGCCGCCGCAAACTCGAGACGCGCCGTCAGCGGCTGATTCATGTCCAGCAGGTTGTCCGGGGTCAGCGCGAACCCTGTCAGCGTTGCGCCGGGCAACACGCGTTTGACGAGGCCCTCGAAGAACCGACGCCGCTCGTCGGGCTTGATCGAGGTGAAATAGCCGCGGTAGGCGTTGTCGTTCAGGCCGTCGAACCGCAGCGTCGAGACGCCGCTGACCGAGCCGTCTGCGGCCAGCCGCGCCGCGGTTTCAATCTCCACCAGGTTTTTCTCGGACGGGATCACCGGCGACACGCGCAGCGGCTCGCCCTCCGGCGTGGCGACCAGGTAACTGCGGTGATTCAGGTGCGGGGGAAAGAGTTCCTTCGTCGTCTCGTCGGTCGGGTCCATCAGCTCGAACGTGCCGTCCGGCCGGCGCACCGCGACGATGGCGTGGTTGAAATAGGGCAGGGGTACTTCGGCGTCCATCAGGGGCCCCACCGAGATCAGCACCGGAAAGGCCTCGAATCCGGCTTCCCGCAGCATGGCCACCAGCAGCGCCGCCTTGTCGCGGCAGACGCCGGAGCGCTTTTCAAAGGTTGCGCCGACGTCGCGCGGCTCGTAGCCGGGCGCGACCGTCTCCGTCGTTATGCCGAGGTACTGGATGTTCTGCGCGACCCAGAAGAAGACCGCGCGCAGCCGGGCGTCGGCGTCGGCGGCGCCCGCCGTCAGTTCGCGGACCTTCTCGCGCAGCTCGGGGGTGACGGCGTCCAAGCGCGGCTGAGAGAGCTTCCAGTACCAGCGCGACACGGTCGGCCAGTCGGGGATCGTGCTCACCAGCAGCCGCTGCACCACCGTATGGGCCGCCGGCATGTTCGGCTCCTCGAACATGCGCGGCACGTTGCGCACTCGCCAGCGGTGGATGGTTGCGGTCTCGGTGTCTTCCGACTCGTAGGACACCGTGCCGGGGATTTCGTCGCGCAGCCGGCGGTGAACCAGCGGGCGGGACTTCGGCGCCCGGACTTCGTAGGTCTCTTCCAATATCGGCCCGTCGTCCTCGAACGTGGTGAAGTCCGCCCATGTGTCCGCCATGCGCGCGCGCGTCGTGCGCTGTGTGCCGACCACGCGAACGGTGTCGCCGATGTCCAGGCCCGGCACGCCGACCGCCAGAAGCTTCTGATTTGGATCGTAGATATTTTTGCTCATCTGGCCGGGCGCGACCATCTCGCGGCTGAACCGGGGCACGTCCACCTCGATCGTTTCGCCGGAGGGCTTGAAGATCGTGACGCGGTGAATCTCGATCCCGCCGTAGGAGACATTGAACCCGAACCGCAACGCGGAGAGATCGCGCCGCCCCTTTTCGGTGAGGACCTTGGCAAAGAAGTCAAATCGCTCCATGGCGGTGCCGTCGGGGGCGTACTCGGCGACCTGGGCGGTGTTGACGCCGACGACATCGGCATCGGGGAAGGCCTCGCGCGTGGCGGCAGCAGCGCTTGCCAGCACGCGCGCGGGATCCAGCAGACCTTCGCGCGGCTCCGGCGCCTGGGCGCGGACGGTCAGCGCGAGCGCGAAAAACAGGAAGAGGGGACGCAGCCGGGGCAATGTCTTCATCCGCCCAATATGCCGCGTCGCGGCGAATTGCGCAACAGGGGCAAACGAGCTTGGAGCGCGTAAGGTCTTCGCGGCGGGCGCGGGATGCCGTGCGGGCGGAGAGAACTCGTCCATGCCGTCGCTTTCCGAGAACCGGCGGGCACCGGGGCCTGTTTTGCGGAACGCCCCGCCGCGGCGTATGTTGGCGATATGAAGAAACTGACCGTCCATGACTTGTTGAGCCAGAAGGGGCGTCGGCAGCTCACCCAGGTCTATTGTTCCAGCGCCGCCGAGGCTGCCGCGGGCGAGGCGGCGGGCGTGGATATGGTGATCACAGCCGAGCACAACGACGTGAAGGCCATCCGCGCGGCGGCGCCGAACACGTTCTTTACGGTAGGGCTGATTCACGGCAACTATCCCACCGCCGCCGAGGCCCTGCGCGCGGCCTTTCAGGCCCAACGCCACGGGGCCGATGCCGTCTACTGCGGCAGCGGCTTCGGCATCGTGAAGGCGCTGGCCGACGAGGGCGTCCCCGTGGTCGGCCATGTCGGTTACATCCCGTACAAGGCCACCTGGTTCGGCGGCCCGCGGGCGGTCGGCAAGACCGCCGAGGAGGCGCTCCGGCTCTACGAACGCGCGCGGGCCTACGAAGCGGCCGGCGCGTTTGCCGTGGAGATGGAGCTGGTGCCCCGGCGCGTCGCCGCGGAAATCGCGCGCCGCGTGCGGCTGCTCGTGCTCTCCATGGGGTCCGGCGAGGGTTGCGACGGCCAGTATCTGTTCGCGACCGACCTGCTCGGCACGAACCGGGGCCACGTGCCGCGTCATGCCAAGGTCTACCGCAATTTGAAGGTCGAATACGACCGCCTCCAGCGCGAAATGACCGCCGCATTCGCCGAGTTCCGAAACGACGTAGCCGCCGGAACGTATCCCGCCGAGCCGCACGTTATCGCGGGTGACGACCGGGAGTTCGAGGAATTCCTGCGGCGGATGGAGGCGGCGGAAAAGCGCACAGCGGCGGACGGGGACCCGTGCGCGTGATCCATGAAGAGGGATTTCAGACCGACGGCGGGGAGGAAGGCCGCGTCGCGAGCGGCGGCGCAGCGCTCGCCGGACCGGTAGCGCCTGCGGCGTCGGCGCAGGCCGGCAAGGTCCGCCCCGCAGCCCGTTGCGCGCGCCGTCGGCGAAAGGGTCGGGGCTTGCGCCCGTTGCGCGCGGCTCCTAGACTGTTTGTCGAGCCGCGCGATCAACCGCCAGGAGCGGGGCATGACGACCCGGAAGAAAAGCAAACGTAAGGCCAAGGTCCGTCACGGCGCGCCGCCCGTGAAGATCGTCTTCATGGGCCTTGGCGCCGTCGGGTCGGGCATGTTGATCTGCCTGAGCGAACTGGCCGAGCGCGACGCCGTGCCGGTACGCTTCGTGGTATTCACGACGAATCCCGACCGTGCGCGCGACGCGCTGTTCAACGCGGAACGACTGTTCGACCGCATCGAGTTCGTCGCGGTGCCCGACTTCGCGCCGCTGTTTGAATTGATGCCGCCGTATGGCGACCTGTTGCGCGGCGCGGCCGTGGTGATCAACGCCGCGCTGCCGGACTTCAACGGCCCGACGATCGCGCTGGCCCTCCGCATCGGCGCCCACGCGGTGGACCTCGCGTCCGACATGTACAATGAGGAAACCGAGCGCACGCTGGCGTTCCCGCAATACCGGCACGACGCCGCGCTGCGCGCCCGCGGCTGTGCGGCGCTGATCAATCTGGGGGTCGCCCCCGGCATGACGGATTTCCTCATTGGGGAGCGCATGCACGAGTTGCTGGCGGTGGACCGCCAGGATCTCGATGTCGAAAGTATAGACCTGTTCCTGTTGGAGGACATTGACTCCGACTCGGTCATCTTTTCGTGGTCGCCGATCGTCGCGTTGGAGGAGCTGGCGCAACGCCCGCGCGTGATCCGCGACGGCGCGCTGATGGCGCTGGAGCCGTTCGCGTCCTCGCGCGAGTACCTCTTCCCGCACGAGCCGGAACCGACGCGCCAGTATCCGCTCTACCAGGAGGAATTGCTTTCGCTGCACCGCGCGTTTCCCGGCGTGGAGGCGATCAGCGTGTATACGGGCGGATCGGAAGTCGAACTGGTGAAGGCGTTGTTCCAGCTCAATCTGCTGTCCAAACGGACGCTGCCGGAGCGGCCCGATTTGACGGTCGAGGCGCTGGTGCGCTCGCTGCTGCCGGGCATGAAGAACCCGCGGCGCATCGAGGCCTACCTGCGCGACGGCAGCATCCGCCGCGCCCACTTCGCCGCGGCCGCGGAAATCCGCGTCAGCGAGCGCGTCCGCAACGAGCGTCGGACGGTGATCGAGACGATCGGTTTGAGCTACTTGCGCTACCCCGGGCTGCTGGGCTCGCCGTATGCCGGCGCGACCTACATCTCCTATCCGGCGGCCGTGTGCGCGGCCATCCTGGCCTGGCACGCGTTGGAACATGCGCGGACCGGACGCGGCGCGCCGCTCGTCGGCGTGCTCAGCGGCGAGGACCTCGCGCGCATTCTGCCGCGTTCGCGCATCCACGCGATCCGGCGCGACCTGGTCGCCTGGGACATTGACCTGTTCGGCGGCGTGCGGGACGCTTCGGAAAGCTGAGCGGCGGCGCGCCCATGAGGTCAGTCTTCCACCGGCCCGGCGACGCGCCTTGGCGCCGGCGGATCGTGTTCGCGGCGCTGGCGGTCGCCGCGGCGCGCGCCGAGCCGCCTCCGCCGACGCCCGAGTTCGACCTGCGGCTGCGGCAGGTCCGGCTCGATCGGGAGGGCGCGGGTGCGATATCCGAGACCCGATTGCGGCTGGAGGCGCGACTGGAGGCGCCGATTTCCGACGCCGTCACGGCGGTGGTCGCCCTCGCCACCTGTCGCCAAGGCGCGCCGGTCGCTGCGGAGGCAACGTTGGGCGAAGATCCGGGCGACTTGCCGCTCGCGGTCCGAACGGCTTCACTCGCCTGGCGGCCCGAGACCGTGCCGGGGCTGACGCTGCTGGCCGGCAAGATGGAAGCGCCGTGGGCGCGCGCAAGCGACCTGGTCTGGGACGACGATGTCCGCCCCGAGGGCGGCGCCGTGCGCTGGAGTCGCGCCCGGGGAGCGCTCGACGCGCTGGCCCTGGCGGGGGCGTTCATCCTGCGGGACGACGACTTCGGCGGTGAGCGCGAATACCTCTATGCCGTTCAGATGGCGGCGCGGCATCGTTGGCCCGACCGTTCCTTCGCGCTGGCCGGGGCAGGTTTCTATCCCTCCGATACTCCGGCCTCGGACTCCGGACGCCCTTCTGCGAGGGCGTTGCGATGCCGGCCCCTGGAGATTTTCGCCGCGGGGACATGGGAGCTGTATTTCCCGGTGCGCGGCGTTATCCACTACGTCGTCAATCCCGAAGCTGAGCGCGCCCGTGCAGGCGGACTGGCGGGGTTGACCATCGGTCGGACGGACGCGATCCATGGTCTCGAGCTCGGCTGGCAGTGGCGGCGGATCGAGTCGGACGCCGTGCAGCCGGCGTTCACGGACGACACCCTCTGGCCGGGCACGGGTCGGACCGAGCATCGCTGGCGCGTCGCCTATCGCCCCGCCGCCCGGCTGCTGCTCAGTCTGGTCTGGAGCGAGGGGCGCCGGCTCGACGGCGCCGCCCCTGACGGATTGCGCGCCGTGTCGCTGGAGGCGCGGGCGGAGTTCTGACGCGGCCGAAAACGTCCGTTTCCAAGGTCTGGAAAACGAGCCTCGCGGGGTTCCAAGCCCTGGAACTTGCGCACGCCGTCCGGGCCGTTTGCCGTCCTGCGCGATCCCTCTGTTGCGCCGGCCCTGGCGGCCGTTCAGCGTTGCCATGCCGGCGGCGGCACGTCGGCGCCGACGTCCATCGCCGGGCCGCCGGCCTTGCGCCGGAAGTCGCGCGCTGCCGGATCGCGGAAGAGCGAATCGAGATCGGCAACGACCTGGCAACCGGGACCCATGAACCGCGGCTCGACCTCGCGCGTATAGATATTGTTCTCGATCGCGCCGGAGATCGCCTGGGCCAGGCCGGGCAGAATGTTGTTGCGGATCACCAGTCCCTGCGGGGCGCTCACGCCGCCGGTTCCGCCCTGCGCCAGAATGCCGGTCGCCCAGGTGACCGTCGGGCTGAGGTTCGCGATAGTGTTGTCGATGACGTGGACGTCTCGGATGTCGCGTCCGCCAGTGCTGCCGCTGCCCCACATAGCGATGCCCAGCGAGCCGCGGCCGTCGCCGTCGAGAACGTTGTTGCGGATCGTCAACCGCTCGGCGTTGCGATTGATGGCGATGGTATTTTGGATGTAATTGTGCTCCAGCAGAATATCGGCGCAGCCTTCATAAAGGTTGATCCCGGAAGAGTGCATGCCGAAGTTGTCGAGCACGACGTTGCCCCGCAGTACGCCGCGCTTCGCCTCGTAGTGCCGGATGCCGGAGCCGGAGTTCTTCACGACGCGGTTGCCGATGAGCTGATAATCGTTCGTGCGGTTGACATAGATGCCCACGGTCCAGCCGGGGCACTCGTACACGCTGCAGTTTTCGACGGTGACCTGATCGCTGTGGTTCAGCGTGATGCCGGATTGACCGCTGATGAACCGGACAATGCAGTCGGCGATGCGGATATTGCTGGACCGTCCCGTCCGCCCGCTGCGCGTGGTGATGCCGCCCAGCCCGGCCGCATAGCGCTGCACGAGGAAACCCCGCACCTCAATGTGCGAAGCGCCCGTGATCAGAATGCCGTTCTTCAGCGCCGGATAGCCGATGTTGACGGGCTGTCCGCCCTCCAGCCGGTCCGGCAGCAGGAACACGCGGGTGCGTCCGCCTTCCAGCGGTGCGAGGCACCACTCGCCCGGCTGCTCGATGAAGCGCGGCGCGTTGAAGAACGCGTAGCGGGTCTGCTCGTAGGTGGACGGCTGAAAATAGGGCAGAAATAGTTGATGCGTTGCCGGATCGTAGCGCCGCACGCGGGCGAAATAGACGTGGTTGTTGCCGCCGTGTACGCCGATGAAGAGGCCTTCGTAATACTTCGGATCGGGCTGCGTCAGGCGTTCGTCGTCACGCAGCAGGGTGGAGGTCGGGTATTGCAGGATGTTCTCGCCGGCCGGGGTGAAGGCGGCGATTTGCTGGAGCTTGGTCCAGGTCGTGTTGCCGGGATGGGAGTGCAGCAGGCGGAAGGTCAGCTTGCGGGCCTCGACCGGTTCCGGCAGCTTGAACCGCTGCATCGCGGTCTGCTTCGGGTCCACCGCCGCCTTCAGTACTTCCTTGCCGTCCACCAGGAAGGCGATGTGCTCTGGAACCGGCGTGGACGCCGGACGGAACAGCGTGAAGCCCATCTCGGCGATCACGGTCGGCGCGGAAAGGTCCAGAGAGACCGCGCCGCCGTTGAAGGGCTGGATAACGGGCGCAGGGCCGCCGTAGGTGATCGCGAACAGCGGCAGGGTCCGGTTGCCGATCGTGCCTTCTTCGTAATAGACCTTGTGCGGATAATCGTCGGCCAACCGGTGCGGCGAGCGGAAGAAGTCCGAGGGCAGGTCCGGATAGAAAGGATCGGACGGTTTCGGCAGCGTCGCCAGCGGCAGCAGCCGCCGCTCGCCGTCAATCAGAAACACCCGCTGCCACGGCGCCTGGTTCGCCGCGCCGGCGTCGCGATGCGGCACGAACCGGTCCTCCTTGAAATTGCTCGAAAGGTCCATTTCGAGATCCGCGTACAAGATCTGCTTCCACCGCGGATTGCCCTCGACCTGCTCGGCTGACTCGACCGGCTTCCAGCCGGTGATGATCCGCGCGCCGTCGAGCACGGCGCGGCCGTTGCCGAAAGTGCCGGCGGTGTTGCCGTCGAGCACGATCGGCTTGCCCTCCTCGCCGGAGGCGGTCAACTCGATCTCGCCCAGGTACTGGACGCCGCCCCTGAAGATGACCATGTCGCCCGGCTTCAGCGCGGCGGCCTTCGGGTTGTCGGTTGCCTGGGCGTCGCCGGGGCTGTGTTTCCAGGCGGTCTCGGACGACAGCCCGTCGGCCTGGTTGTTGCCGCCCTCGAAGTCCACATAGTACGTCGCGCCGAAGACCGGCAGCGCTAGCGCCAGCAAGCCGGCGATGGCGGCGGTGTGACGCCAGCCCGGCAAGCGTTGAGCGGAACAAGACGTCGGAAGTTCTATGCAGCGATCATCGGCATTCATGGACACCTCTATACCGATTCCCGGTCCGCCGGGTCCCGCCGGAAGTCGCCCTGACCCCGGCCGCAACCGTTTGGACTTTAGACCAACGGCGGGGCAGCTTGTTCGGTTTCCTCGGACCCGTCAACCCGCTTGTTTCCGGAACCGAGGGCGCAACGCGGATCGGCGCAATCTTTGGTATGGCGCGTGTTCGGGCAGTGGGAAGAAATCAGGTCTCTGTTTCCGCGACCGGTTGCTTTGGACTGAAAAGGGATTGCGTCCAGGCGCGTCGGCCTGCCGCATCCTCGATTTCTAGATAAACGTACGACCAGTCGCGCGGCACCGCGACACGCAGGCGCTCGATCAAGGGGCCGCCGAAGGATCCCCACCGGACGCCCCGGGGTCCCGGCCCGACCAGCCGGACGAATCTGACGGGCGACATCTCGATCTCGAGCTGGTCATCGTTCAGGGCGAGCGAGAATAGTTGCGGGCCGCAACTCGCATAAAAGTTGCCGCGCCGTAGGGCGTCCAGGATCGCATCGCGGGTGCATTCCGGCGCATTGGCGACAATCCATCCGCCGTTCCAGCCCGGGTGTTCCGGCCGCAGGTGGGCGTCGTCCGCGGCCAGTGCGAGCGTACCGGGCTTCCGGGTCAGCATCGCATCCCAATGCGCCAACCCGCTGCTCTTGCCGTTCATCCAGTGGCAAACGTGGTTGTAGATCTCCACGCCGTCGAACGGCCATCGGCGCGCATCCTCGAAGCTGTTCGCGCACCAGTGCGGATGCGCCAGGATCAGCAGCGCGCCTTGCTGCTGCGCACGGCGCAGGCCGGCCTCCAGTCCGTCTTCCCGGCAGAGACCTTTGACGCGGCCGAGCGCTACGACATGGAAGTAAGCCCCGGTGTGATC
>CAYLTB010000006.1:0-49682 GCA_964386675.1 uncultured Verrucomicrobiota bacterium | reverse complement strand
CTCGCGGCCATGGCCGAGAGGCTCGGCGTCAGCCCGTCATAGACTTTGATCGTGATCTGCATGGCGCAAGAAGTTGCGGGGGCCGGACTCGAACCGGCGGCCTCCCAGGCGGCCAGGTGGTAGGCGCGTTCGACCGGGTCGGTCGCCGCGCGCACACGCAGGTCGCTTTCATGCCGCGCCTCGATCTCGTCCGGCGACGCCCCGGCCTCGACGAGCGCCTTCATGCGCGCGCCGTACACGGCGGAGAACGGCGAGAAGCCATAGGACTCGATCACATGGCTGGCCGCGTGCAGCGCGAGCCCGTACTCGAGATCCCGCGCGGAGGGCTTCAGCCGATCGAGCGCGATACGGCGGTCCTCTTCGATGCGGGGGTCCGGCGGAATGGCGGTGTTCATGCCGGTCAGGTTACCCCAGAATCCCGCGGGCGCTCCACCCCTCTTTGCGGCGTTCGGCGGCGTTGGGGAATACGTGGCCCGTGCCTATCGCCCCGGCGCGCCCAGGAACGCGCGGCGGAGATCCGCGATGACGGACGCCGGCATGGGACGCGGCCGGCCGAGGGCCTGCGCATCCAGCAGCGCCTCGGCCGTGTGCTCCAGCACCTCCAGGCGGTCGTACGCGCCCAGCACGCTCTCGCCGAGCACCATCACGCCGTTGTTCTCCAGGATCGCGACCGGCCGCGCGGGCGTCAACGCCGCCGCCACGGCCGCGAAATCGCCCAGCGGCGTATCGAAAGACAGCCGCGATACCTCGCGGATCAGCACGTAGCTTTCCGGGATGGCCCGGCTGTCGAGCATCCGCCGCGTGAGGCTGAAGGCCGTGGCGTGAATCGGGTGCGCGTTAATCAGCGACTGCGCCGCCGGATGCGCGCGGAAGACGGCCCGGTGCAGGCCGACCGCCCGGCTCGGCGTCCGACCGCGCTCGCGCCGCCCGTGGCGAATCCGCACCAGGTCTTCCGGCGCCACCGAATAGCGGTCGAACGGATACGGGGTAATAAGGAACTCGTCGGGACCCATCCGCGCCGAATACGTCCCGGCAGCGGCGGTCAGCAATCGCTGGCGGCAGCCGCGCTGGATGAAATCGCACAATTCGCGGCGCAGCTCCTTCTCCCGATTGCTCGGCGGGTCGGGATCAAACTCCGGCAGCGGGCGCGCCGACCGGCCATACCGCCGCATCTGCGCCGCCGTCAGCGGACGCACCGGTCCGAGCGCCGCAGCCTTGATCAGCGATTTGGCCGTGAATTCCAGCGTCTCGAAACGCTCAAAGGCCGTCTGAAGATCCGGGCCGGCGCAGCAGACGCCGTGATTTTCGAGGATGACGCTATCGAACCCGCGCGCGAACTCGCGCGCCATCTTGCGGCCGAGGTCCTCGCTCCCGGGCCGGCCGTAGGGCGCGAAACCGACCCGACCCTCGATCTGCCAGGACAGCGGCAGCGCGCGCGTCTCCGGCGCGCGGCCCAGCAGGCTGAACGCCACCAGCCCCATCGGGTGCGCATGCGCCACAGCGCGCAGGTCCGGCCGCACCTGGTAGATCGCCTGGTGGAACGGCAACTCCGACGACGGCCGGTGCGGGCCTTCGACCCCTCCATCGGTGCGGACGCGCACCATGTCGCTGGGCCGCAGCGCGCCCTTATCCACGCCGGACGGGGTGATCCACAGTCCGCCGTCGGCGTCGCGGATCGAGAGGTTGCCGCCGGAGAGCGTGGTCATCTTGTAGCGGTAGATGCGCTCCATGATGAGGGCGAGTTCGTCCCGGGGATGCAGGTATGTGGTGTTCATAGCGCGCCCTGGTATGTGCATCCCCGCATGCCTGTGGGTAAGCTGGCCGGGGGGCCCCCAAGGCCCCATAAGGCCAAGCTTATCCACAGGACCGGGGATGCCGATGGCTTTCTTTTTGCTTCTTTTTCTTTGGACCTACGGTCTGACAAGGCCGGGCCGTTGGGTTAGGATTCTTCCGGGCACACCCTTGCCGTCGCGCCCTTGGGGCAAATCCCCTTCCGGTAGACGAGGGGTGCCCGGTCCAATCACCGTCCGCATGACCCCTGATAGCTTGATCGGGGCCGCGCTGGTGCGCGGTACCCGTGATCTAGCCGCCAGTGTGGGGCGGCGGACTTTTGTAAAACCTCAACGGCCCAGCCGGAAAGCAGGATAGTCATGGTATACGTTGGAGTCGATATCGGAAAGACGCGACACGCCCTCGCCGCCGTGGATAACGCCGGCAGCGTCGTAGCCCCGCCTCGGTTCATCCGCCAGGATGCCGAAGGGTTCGCCACGCTGCTTGATCTGCTCCAGTCGTGGGGCGGTCCGGCCACGGTGGTCGTGGCCCTGGAGGCGACCGGACCCTACTGGAAAGCGCTCCGCCAATTCCTGGAGCAGCAGGGCTATCGCGCCGACGTGATCAATCCGCTGCTCACCGCCCACGAAGCCGCCGCCGACGTCCGCGGCCGCAAGACCGACAAACTCGATGCCTGCGCGATCGCGCAGGTGGCCCGAAGAGGCGGCTATAGCCCCGCGCCCTCCACCCATCCCGCCTTTGACGCGCTCAAGTCGCTAAGCCGTCAGCGACGACACCTGGTCGGTCGCCGCACCGAAGCCAAAATGCGCTATTCCAGCAGCCTCGACGAACTCTTCCCCGAGGCCCGCCGCGTGTTCGGCGACCTCTATTCGGCCACGGCGCTGGCCGTCTTGGAGCGGTTCCCCTCGGCGCGACAGCTCGCCCAAGCCCATATCCGCACCCTCGCCACGCTGGTCGCCCAGGCCTCCGGCGGTCACTACGACCGCGCGTTCGCTGAATCCCTCCGTACCGCCGCCCGTCAGAGCGTATCGCACACCCTCGTCAATGAGGGCGAGGAGTTCGTCCTCACCCAACTCATCGCCGAGATCCGCGCCCTGGCCCACCTCATCGAGTAGGTCGAGGAGCGCATCGCCGACGCTGAAGCCCCGCCCGCCGCCCAACTGCTCCAGTCGATCAAAGGCGCCGGGCGAATCCTCCCCCGCGTCGCTGCCGCCGAACTCGGCAACCTGGACCGCTTCCGCGGCCCCAACATGGCCGCGCGCGTCCTCGCCTATGCCGGCTGCGAACCCCGCGTGCGCGAAAGCGGTCGGTGGAAGGGTAAAACCAAAATGTCCAAACGCGGCAGCGGTCACCTGCGCCATACCCTCTACTTGCTGGCCGGTACCGTCCGCCTCTTCAACCCCACCTTCAACGCCGTCTACCAACGCCAGATCGCCAGAGGCAAACATCACAGCCTCGCCCTTAGTCATGTCGTCCGTAAGCTCGTCGAGACCCTCTGCGGTATGTACAAATCCGCCACCCTCTTCGTGCCTCCTTCCACCACCGCCTCGCCATGTTAATAACCCCTGCTTTTCGCCCTTGCTCTCCCCATAGCTTGTCTACTATCCGCCGCCAGCCGCGTCGAATCCAGCGGTAAAACCGGCGATTCCCGCTTGTCGGTTGCCGGGAATCCTGCCAGTCTGCTCTTTCAGACATCCATTACCGGAGACCCGACCATGAGCTACCGCTTCACCATCCGATTGTCCGCCCTCGTACTCGCCGCCTTCGCGATTTCCGTTTCGGCGCAGCGCGCGCCCCGTGCGCCGGCGGCGCCGCCGGAGCCGTCTCCCGCGGCCGGGCTGCACAGCGTCGGCACGACGGCGCTGGGGGCCACCGCGAAGGGCGGAGGCGTGCCCTGTAACAAAGACTGGCCGGCCATCAACGCGTTGCGCGAAGGCACGAACGGTGGCGCGTTGTTCGGAGCGCCGATGACGGGCGCAGAGTTGGAGATCCGTCTGGCGGTGCCTATGGACATTCGCGGCATCGAGCTTTTTCCGTTGAACTATCGCGGCACGCGACAGATCGCTGCGGCGGATATCTACCTCGACGGCGAGAAGGTCGCCTCCGTGGAGCTGCCGCGCGCGCTCGGCAAGGGCCACTTTTTCCCGCTCGACGGCCGCACGGCGCAGCGGGTGATGGTCAAGGTCACCGGCGAGCATCCGCCGGAAAAACTGGCCGATGGCCGCGACGGTCCCGCCTACGGCGGCTGGAGCCGGATTCGGGTCTACAGCACGACGAACGTCGCTGCGTTGATGGCCATTCCCCAAGCCTACCGGGTCGAACGAAACGAGGCCTTCATTGCGCCGACCGGCGGCGCCATCGCCCAGGGCGTGCCGACCGTGCACGGCCGGCCTCGGGTGGCCTCTGAGCATCCCAAGACGATCTGGGACCGGGAGGATATCGAGGAGCTGAAGGAGCTGATGAAGACCGACGCCGAGCTGCGGGCGCTCTACGAGGGCCTGAAGTCGGCGATGGATATTCGCATCACGAAACCCCTGGGCGTACCGGAACCGCGGCAGGACGCCCAAGGCCAGTGGATGCATTTGCCGCACGGCGAGGTCAACGCCGTGCACAACGCCCTGGCGTTGGACATCTGCAACCTGGGCATTGTGTACGCCTTCAGCGGCGACGCGAAGTACGCCGACTACGCCAAACGGCTTTTGCTGGCGTATGCCGACGCCTATCCGCGGTACGGGGTGGGCGCGCGGCCGGGCTTCAATCACGATCCGAGCCGGCTCTTCGACCAGCGGCTCGGCGACGCCACCTGGCAGATTCCCGTCTGCCGCGGCTACGACCTGATTTACAACTCGGCCATCACGGACGAGGAGCGCCGGAAGATCGAGGACGATTTGCTGAAGGCTTCCGCCCGCTTCATCGCCCAGAATTCCGCGCAACTGCGCGGCGCGACGAACTGGAGCGCGATCGGCACATGCGCGGTATTCATCACCGGCGTCGTGACCGACGACTCGGAATTGATTGACCTCGGGCTCTTCGGTCCCGGCGGCGCGCGCGGCAAGACGAACTGGTGGGAAGGCAAGCCCAACGCGCAGCCGAACGGCATGGAGCTGCACTTCAGCGCCCGGAGCATCCGCGACGATGGCCTGTGGGGCGAGGGCGCGATGGGGTACCAGTTTATGGCCCTCCAGGCCCTGGTCGCCTATGCCGAAATCATGTGGCACCGCGGTGTGGACCTGTACAGCTACCGCGACGGCGCGCTGAAACGGCTTTTCGATTCGCCGCTGGAACTCTGCTACCCCGACCTGCGCACCCCGGCGATCAACGACTCCGGCCACGGCTCAATGGTCGCCGGCGACGCCTATCTCTACGAACACGCCTACCGCCGTTACCGCGACCCGCGGTACATCCTCGTGCTCAAGCAAACGGGCCGCAAGTTCGCCGCGACCTTCCAGCAGTTCAATCCGTCCGTGCTCTGGGGCGTCGACTTGAACGCGGAAACGCGCCCGGTCGAGTGGCGCAGCGTCAACTTCTTCGATGTCGGCTACGGCATCCTGCGCAACACCACCCCGCGCGGCAGTATCAGCCTCCTGCTTGATTACGGACCCTCCGGTTCGCACGATCATCCGGATAAGCTGAATATGGACCTGTGGGGCTTCGGCGCGCGGCTGATGCCCGATCCGGGCTCGATCTGGTACGAGGAACCGCTGTACCGCAACTGGTACGCGACGACCGTCGCGCACAACACCCTCGCGGTGGACGAACTCAACCAGGCCGAAGGCGCCGCCGTGCGGCCCCGACAACTGGTCTATCTGCCGGCCGGCACGGCCGGCCTGCAGCGCGCGCAGGTGGATACCGCTTACAGCGGCGTGATGATGGACCGCGCGGTCTTTGTGACGCCGGACTACCTGGCCGATTTGTTCGGCGCATTCGCCGGCCTGCCGCGGACCTATGACCTGGCCTGGCATCCGATCGGAGAGTCCGCGACCATCAACCTTCCGACGGCGGACTTCGCGTTCCCGGCGCCGGTGGAGCGCGGCTACAGCGAACTGATCGAATTGAAAGCCGCCAAGACGGACGCCGCGTACGTGGTCGAGATCGCCAACCGCACCACGCCGCTTCGGCTCGTGGCCGCCGCCGGGGCAGAAACCGAGGTCATCCTCGGCAAGGGACACCTCGGCCAGTCCCGGCCGCCGACGATCCTGCAGCGCCGCCGCCGCGATGTCAGTCTCTGGGCGAACACGCTGGATTACAGCGCGGACGGTGTCGTGAAGGCCGTGCGGCAGGCCGGCTCGCTGGCGGACGGCTTCGCCCTCGCCGAGATCGAAAAGGCCGGCGGGACGGATATCTGTTTCGCCGCGTATGCGCCGGGTTTGTATCGCCACGGCGACTTTGAGACCGACGCCCAGCAGGCGTTTGTCGGGCGCCGGGACGGCGTCGTCATCACGGCGCTGCTCGGCGGGGGGACGCAGCTGCGCGCCGGCGCCCTCGAGCTCCGGCGCTCCGCTCCGGGTCTCGCCTTCATCGAGAGGGCGGCGACCGGCGCCTGGGTGCTGGGCAACCCTTCGCCCGCGGCCGCCGAGGTAACCGTGCGCATTCCCGGCGCCGACGGATGGAACATCTTTGTGCTGGATCCCGACGGGAAACGCAAAGGCGCGGCCGCCGTTCGGCGCGCGGACGGCGCGCTGGCCGTCGCGCTCGATCCGGCCGCGCGCGTCGAGATTGCCGCACCGGGCGCGGAAAGCCTATACGACGCACAGCAGGCCCTGCTGCGCCGCCGGTTGGAGGAACAGGAGGCGCAACGGCTCGCGCAGCGCGAAGCCCTTGCGCGCCGTGCGCAAGCGCGCGCGGCCGACGCCGCCCGCTTCTCGGTTCCTCCGGGCACCGTCGTGATCGTTCAGTCCACCGCCTTCACCGGCCAGGGGGGCGGCACGGTCACGGTCACACCCAACAAGCGCAATGCGATCGGTGATGCCTTTGCGAGATGGGACGGCTCCGGGCATTGGCTCGAATGGACGTTCGAGGCGCCGGCGGAGGGTTACTACCAATTCGCGCTGGTCTATTGCACCGACTTCAACAACGCCACGCGCTCGATCGAAGTCAACGGCGTCGCGCCGGATCCCGATGCTGTACTGACGCTGCCCTCGACCGGGGGCTGGGCGAATAATGCGGACGACTGGCGGCTCTATGTGGCGCCCGACCCCGCCGATCCGTCGCAACCGCTGCTGATCAAGCTGAACGCCGGCCGCAACGTCCTTCGACTGACCAATATCGACGGCAAAGGCGTCAATCTGGACTACCTCGCGATCGCCAGTCCGGACGTTTCCGTTTCCCGCGAACTGCTGATTCGGCGCCAACAACCGTAACCGGAAAGACTCCGGCACAGCGGCAGCGCCGGGCGCGGCGCCGCGGACAACTCATGTCCCATGGGCGGCGCCGCGCCGCACGGCAATGATTTCGGCGGCGATGCTGACGGCAATTTCTGCGGGCGTCCGGCTGCCGATGGCGACGCCCGCGGGCAGCCGCACCCGTCGAATCCGCTCCTCCGGCACGCCATCGGCGCGCAGGCGTTCGCGGAACGCTTCCGCTTTGCCCCGGCTGCCGAGCACCGCCACATAGCGCAGTCGTTTTCCGACGACCGCGCGCAACGATTGATAGTCGGCGGCATGCTCCGGGGTCATAATGACCGCGTACCGGTCGTCGCCCTCCGGCACCGCCGCCGCGCCGTCGGCGTAGTCCGCCGCCACAACGTCAATCGTCGGCAGATCCCGAAACAAAACCGCCATTCCCGGGCGCGGGTCCACCACCACTATACGCAGCGGCAGCAGCGCGAGCTGCCTCGCGAGGGCCTGTCCCACATGGCCGCCGCCGATGATATGGACCGTCTCGAGATGGCCGACCGGCTCTTCGTATCGCCAGGCATCCCCCGATGACTCGAAGTACGGTCCCCCGTTGGCCGGACCGGCTTCGAATCGGATTCCGCTGGCGTCCAGCTCAAGGCGTCCCGTATCGCCGCGGGCCCAGGCGTCGAGTGCCGGAAGGTCGCCCGTATCGCAGACCCGCAACACCACGATCTGCCCTCCACCGCAGATCATTCCCGAAGGCAGGCGGTCGGGCTCGTTCCTGACGGCCCTGTGCTCGAAGCGCCAAACCGCTCGCGGTGGATTTTGACCGTCGCCCAACGCTTTCCGAGCCTCCCAGACCATCCGATGCTCAACCGCGCCGCCGCCGATCGTGCCCCGTTGCGCGCCATCGGCGGCCACGGCCATTTTGAAGCCCGCGGCGCCCGGTGACGATCCTTCCGCTGCCGCCACGACCAACAGGGCGGCGCGTTCGCCGCCCCGGATCCGCGCGCACAGGAACCGGGGCACGGCCAAATCGCCGCCCGCGGGCTCATAGATCCTGTCTGTCATAGGAGCGGCGCTCCGCCGTCCATCGTCCGTCGTTGCTGTCGCCGTATTCTGCCGCATGCCGACGGGAATGACAATGTACCGATGCCCGGCCTTTCCGAGGGAGGAAAAGCGAGACGCATATTCTTCCGTGGACGTCGTTTTCCAGAACCGGCCCTGTGAGAGCCGCGGGCGAATGATGTTCAGATTTGGTTTGTCAGCCGAGATGCCGCGGACGTAGTTTACTCCGCTTTACGACGTCGAGAAGGACCAGGACCATGTCGAAAAGCCTGAATTGCGGCATCATCGGATGTGGCGTCATTGCGCCATCCCACGCGTCCGGATACCTCAAGATCCCCGGGGTTCGACTGCGTTGGGCCTGCGACCTGGTCGAAGAAAAGGCGCGTGCCCTTGCCCGCAAATATGCGGCCGACCGCGTGACCCGCGACTATCGAGAGGTTCTGGCCGACCCCGAAGTGAAAGCCGTGTCCATCTGCACGGACCACGCGAGCCATGCCGAGATTGCGATCGCCGCGCTCGACGCCGGCAAGCACGTCCTCTGCGAGAAAGCGCTGGCCGCGACGGCCGAAGGGCTGGACGCGATGATCGCCGCCGGAAATCGCCATCCGGAACTGGTTTTCTCCGGCGTATTCCAGCACCGCTTCGACCGTGTCCATCAATACATCAAACGGCTGATCGAAGAGGGCGCGTTCGGCACGCTGCTGACCGCGAGCTTCAAGGTGCTCTGCCTCCGCACCGATGCCTACTACCGCGCCGACCAATGGCGCGGCACCTGGGACCGCGAGGGCGGATCCGTCATGATCAACCAGGCCATCCACTATGTGGATCTGCTGCAATGGATGGCCGGCGGCGTGGTCTCTTTGAGCGCCGTGCACGCCAATCTGACCCACGCCAGCTCCATCGAGACCGAGGACACGGCCGTGGCCGTTCTGAAGTTGCGCAACGGCGCCCTCGGCAGCATGCTGGCGACCTGCTCAAGCCACCTGACCTGGGATCCGTCGTTCTTTATCTACGGATCGGAGGGTTCGCTGGAATTGCGCAACGGCAAGCCCCTGCGCGCCATTTTCACGGATCCCGTTCGCGCACAGCACATCGAGAAGGAGCTGGCCGGCTTGCGCGATGCGGCCCACAATGAAGCCGGCAAGGATTATTACGGACCGAGCCATCCCACCCAAATCGCCGACTTCATCGCGGCCATCCGCGAAGGCCGAGCGCCCTTCGTCACGGCGCGCTCCGCCCGCGCGGCGGTGGATATTGTCCTCGCCATTTATCGCTCGCACCGGGAAGGACGCTGGATCGCGCTGGACAATTGACGGTCACGTCGGTCCCCCGTCGAGGCATTCCGACAGAAACACGCGAATGGCGGCGAAATAGGCCGGCGTCAGCCGCCATCCCGCTTCGTTATGCCGGCCGCGCAGCTCGACGAAGCGCTTCGCGCGAGCCCCGGATTGACGGAATACCGCTTGCGCCTGCTCGTGGGGAATCAAACCGTCCTCGGGACTGTGCGCGATGAGCGTCGGTACCGCGATGCGCGGCGCCTTGGAGAGCGTGTCGTAGCGGAAGCGGCAGATGCGTTCTGCGGGGAGCCACGGATAGAGCCGGCGGCCCATCGCCGCAGTCGAAGCGAACGTGGATTCGAGGATCAGGCCGCGCACGGGTTTGTCGAGCGCCAGTTGCGCCGCGACGGCCCCCCCCAGCGATCGGCCCAAGACGACCACAGGCGGTTGATCCGCATCGCCATACCGCGCCCGGACGCACTCAAACGCGGCGCGCGCGTCGCGATACGTTCCCTTTTCCGTCGGGACGCCCCGGCTAAGTCCGTAGCCCCGATAATCGAAGAGGAAAACATGAACGCCCAGTCCGTGCAGATCCGCCGCGGCATCCACCAAGTCCCCGATATTGTCGCCGTTCCCGTGGCAGTACAGAACGGCCCCCCGCGCATCTTCGCAGGGAATCCACCAGCCCCAGAGACGAACAGCGTCCTCTGCGATGAACTCCACCGTTTCATATTCCAGCCCGACCGCGTCCGGCGTGCGCGCAATGTCGCGATGGGGATGATACAGCTTTCGCCACTCAAACCATCGCCAGCCCAGCCAGATGCCTCCGGCCAGCGCCGCCGCGACCGGCAGCGCCGCGTTCATGGGGCGGCCCCCGAGCCTACGAGAAGCCGTCGGCCCATACTCGGAAATATTTCGCCGCCGGTACGGGTCACCACCACCACGTCCTCGATGCGGACTCCGCCGATCCCGCGATAGTAAAGCCCCGGTTCGACGGTCACCACCTGGCCCGCGCAAAGCCGGCCGCCACCCGGCCGCAAGCCCGGCGCTTCATGAATGTCGAGTCCGACGCCGTGTCCGGTGCCATGAATAAACCCTTCCATCCTCGCGGCGCTGCGCACCGTCTCGTATCCCCGCTGCTCAAAAACCCGTCGCGCTGCCGCGTCCGGCGCCTCCGCGGGCGCACCCGCGCGTATTGCGTCCAGCGCGGCGCGTTGTGCTGCCGCCACGGCCGCGTACATTTGGCGCAGCGGCGCCGACACCGGGCCCCGCGCCACGGTGCGCGTGAGATCGCCCCAATAGCCGGTCCGACGATCCCTCGGGAAGATATCCAGCACGATCGCCTCGCCCGCCCGCAGCGGACCCCGGCCGCGCTCGTGCGGATTGACCGCCTGATCGCCGCCCGCGACAATCGTCTCCGCGCAGAGACAGCCCGACGCCAACGCAATCCGCTCGATCTCCTCCCGAACATCCTCGGAATACAGACGACGACGCCCCCGGCGAAGCGATCCGTCCGATCCGATTTCCGCGGCGCCGATCAGCGCGATGGCGTGTTTCATGCAGTGGATCGCCACGCGCTGCGCCGCTTTCAAATACTCCACTTCCTCGGGTCGCTTCACGGTGCGCTCGGGCGTCAAAGAGTCCTCCTGAACCTCCACGCGAATTCCCGATGTCTCCATGCGACGCGCCAAGGAAGCGGGAAACCAGCGCGACACGCGCACGGCGCGCACACGCTCGCGTTGCAGCAGCCCAAGAATCCACGCGCCCGCTCCGCGCACGTCCGGCGCGACTTTCGGCAACTCGGACGGCAACACCGGCTCTACGCCGCGGCCGAGTTCACAGGCACGTCCGTACTCCAGATCCGGCACGACAAGTTGTTTCTTCCGACCGGAATCCAGCAAGACAACCGGGTCCGTGGCCGCGAATCCTGTAAGATATTGAATATCAGTAGTATCTGACGGAGGACCTATAAAAAGCCTGTATTTTGTCAACTTCTCGGCTTTTTTCACAAAGAATCTCCTTGATAGACGGCCATATTCTCAATTTTGATTGTCCTCGGACGAGGTTTGGCATCGAAATTTCGACTCGATCCGCATTAATGAAATTTTCATCTAAAGCCTAAATATGGGGGTTCCTTTGGCGGTTGACAACCATAGATTGATTCGACCCTGCCGAAATTCCGGGTGCCAGGATTCCGCCTTGAGCGCCTGGCGATTGGCCGCTAACCTGGAAGCTGTCGCTTTGAGGGCAGTAGATGCGGCCTTGTTGACAACCTGTCAATAAGTTCTTGGGATGATATTCGGGCTCGCATTGAGGGGAGTTTTTTGTCGTGAGCAATAGTTCGGCCGAGTTGATTTGGCGGCGTATTCATAACCGATTGCAGGAGATGCTTTCCGACGATATCCACTCACGCTGGATTGCGATCATCAAGCCTATTTCCATGTCGGGGGAGCGCCTGTCGCTGGGAGTTCCCAATGATTTCTACCTGCTTTGGTTGAAGGAGAATTACCTGCCGCTGATCCGCAAGGTAGCCGCGGAAGAATGCGGACTCACCGGTGACATCGTCTTCGTCGTATCCCCGGATGCAGCTCTTCCTCGAGACCGCGAGCCCGACGCCGAAGCGGCGTCGGCGCCGGCTCCGGAGCGCGCCCATCGCAAGGCCGCCGCCCGTACTGTTCCTGCATTGAATCCTGCGTTCACCTTCGACTCTTTTGTTGTCGGGCCATCGAACTCGCTGGCGCACGCCGCTTGCTCCGCGGTTGCGCAGCGTCCGGCCCACGCCTATAACCCGCTGCTGATCTACGGCGGCTCCGGTCTCGGCAAAACGCATCTGATGCAGGCCATCGGACATCAGATTTACGCGACTTCAAAATCCGCCCGGATTGTCTACGTCTCCGCCGAGTCTTTTCTCAACGAATACATCGAGTCTCTCCAGGAACACAGCCCAACCGATTTCCGGCGGCGCTACCGCGGTATTGACGTGCTGTTGCTGGACGACGTGCATTTTCTGGCCGGCAAGCGCGGCATTCAGGAAGAGTTTTTCCACACCTTCAACGCCCTGTTTAACAGCCGCAAGCAGATCGTGTTGACCTGCGACCGCCCGGTCGCTGAAATTCAAGGCCTCGAACCCCGGCTGGTGTCCCGCTTTGCCTGGGGCCTGGTTACGGAGCTTCTTCCGCCAGACCTGGAGACCCGTGTCGCGATTCTCCGCAAAAAAGCCGCTCTTCATAACATTCAGCTGCCCAACGATGTTGTCCTTTTCATCGCCGAAAATATCCGCACCGATATGCGGAAGCTTGAAGGTGCGTTGACCCGGATCGCCCTCTTTTCTTCCCTTTCTCGTCAGCCTTTGACGGTGGATGCCGTCGAAAACCTGCTGCGAGATTCCTTCGAGAAATCCGCGCCGGCGCCGACGACCGACATCATCCAGCGCACCGTGGCTAAATGTTTTGATCTGCGCGTAGCAGACATGACCAGCAAGCGACGGCCGGCGTCTGTCGCACTGCCGCGTCAGTTGGCCATGTACTTCTGCCGGTCCCTGACCCGCCAGTCCCTGGCGTCTATCGGAGAGGCCTTCGACCGCAACCACGCTACGGTAATCCATGCCTGTCAAACCATTGAAGCTCGGCTCCGACGCGATCCGGTATTCCGGGAGACCGTGGAAAACATCCGCGCCAAGATCATCTCTTGACGCCGGCCCTGGCCGACCTATGAACAATCGGGTGTCGAAAACTTTCCGATAACGCCCCAAAAAACGTGCAGATCCGGTAAACTGGACAATCTCGTGATTCTTCTCCACAGCTTTCCAACACCGAATGAGCGGCGTTTCTCTGCTACTGGAGCGGCCCGTCAGACTTATTGTAGATATTGACGGCGTTACTGGTAAGAGTGTTTGATTATGCTTCTTCCATCCTCTATAATCAGCCCTGTTGAAACCCCGGAGGGAAACCTGCCATGAAGCTCAGCGTCAGCAAAGAAGCCCTTTTGGACGGTCTTCAGAAGGTACTCACGGTCATTGGATCTCGGAGCCCGATTCCCGTACTTTCCAATGTCCTCTTCGCTGCGCGCGACGACCAGCTCCACCTGACAGCGACGGACTTGGATCTCAGCGTGCGTGCATCGGTACCGGCTAACGTGGCTAAGGTAGGCGCCGTGACGCTGCCGGCGAAGTTCGTCGCAGGCATCTTCCGCGAAGCGCCGAGCGCTGAAATTGCCATAGAGGTGAGCGATGGGGTGACCGCACACATCGCCGCAGGATCCGCGACGTACCTGCTGCGGGGGATCTCCGCGGATGATTTTCCGCCCTTGCCGTCGGCGGACGGCGCCCGCTCGGTGACCGTCGGTCAGAAGGTTCTGAAGACGATGTTGCAGCGGACTGGGTACGCGGCCTCCACGGATGAAAGTCGTGCGATTCTGAACGGCGTTTTTCTTCGCTTCAAGGCGGGCCGGTTGACGGCGGTCGCCACGGACGGACGCCGCTTGGCGCTGGTGGAGCAGGACGTCGAGGTGGAAGGAGACGGCGGATTGGATCTCGTGGTGCCGAGCAAGACCATCACGGAGCTGGTTCGATCCCTGGGCGACGACGGCGAGGTCAAGGTTCGTGCGAACGCCAATCAGGTCGTTTTCGAAACGGCGACCCTTTCGGTCTTTTCGAAGCTCCTGGATGGGACGTACCCGAACTATTTGCAGGTGATTCCTTCGCAGACCGGGGTGCGCATCTCGTTGGAGCGTGAATTGTTCATGAACGCAGTGCGTCGCGTGGCGCTGATGACCAGCGACAAGAGCAACTCCGTGAAGTTGACGTTTGGGCACAATCGCGTGGAAATCACGGCGTCGTCCCAGGAGGTTGGAGAGGCGCGGGAGACCGTTCCATTGAAATACGATGGTCCGGAGATCGGAATCGCCTTTAACCCGGGCCTCTTGATCGAACCCTTGCGCTATCTGGCGGCCGATGAGATCTTCGTGGAGATTTCCAGTTCGACGAGCCCGGGAGTGCTCAAGACGGATGAGCCCTTCCTATATGTCATCATGCCGATGATGATCTCGTAGGCTTTGGTTGCCGGACTAGGATTCGAACCTAGACAAGCAGATCCAGAATCTGCGGTGCTACCATTACACCATCCGGCAGTGCTTCTTGCACCGAAACCGAGCCGAACCTAGAATATTCTGCGCAGCGCGTCAATAACGTTGATGGGCCCGTAGCTCAGTTGGTCAGAGCAGGGGACTCATAATCCTCTGGTCGCAGGTTCGACCCCTGCCGGGCCCATCGCATCCCCGGCTTCATTACGATTTCAATGCGTTCTGCAGCGTGACAACGAGATCGGGGAAACTGAAGGGTTTGGTCGCCAGGCCGCAAAATCATTCGGTCGCGAAAAATCTCCATGAATGGGTCGGACACATACCCTCTGGAAACGATGGCGCGGACGCCCGGATCTATCTCCCGGAGCGCCTGAAGCGTTTGCAGTGCACCCGTACATCCTGGATCCGTCAAATCCAGTATGACCAAGCCATAAGGGGTTCCGGAAGATAGAGCGTTGCAATACAGATGCAGCGCCTTCTCTCCATTCTTCGCTTCGTCCACGCGGATGCCTTGCATGGTCAATGCGCGGACAACGACAGGCATCGCCCATTGTCAGCCGGAGATCGGGACCGAAGGAAACGTGAATCTCCCGCCCCCCGCGCTATAAGGACACGCGCTACCCCCGGCGAAGAACCCCCGATAAGTGTGTAGGCGCACGAGTCGGTTCGTCGCCCCGTGAGAAGGCGAGAAGCGGGTCCGAGAGTTCTTTTCCTCAAACCGCAATGGACGCTACAGCGGCGCCGTCTTGGCACGAAAGAACGCAGTAACCAACTGTGGTCGCGAGTGATCTGCGCCACAGAACGGACGAAATCCTTTGGCTCATCGTCAACGATCAGCAACATATTCATGGAAGCCCCGGAGTGGATATTTCATTCCGATTTTCTTCTTCCGAGATATGATTCTTATCTATTTGCTTTTCAGATATTTGCGTCTTTTTGATCCAAATGGCAAGCAGTAAAATATCCGCCGGTCCGACGCCCGGAATCCTAGACGCCTGACCGATGGAAACAGGACGGATACGGGACAACTTCTGACGGCTCTCTGTTCTCAATGACTTTATACTTCCGTAATCAATGTCATGCGGAATTATCATTGAGTCGAAATTGGAATTTCTTTTCCGGACGGACCGTTCGATTTCAACGTAGCCACGGTACTTTATTTCAGTGTATGCCTGTTCTGCGATGAAGCGCTCATATCCTGTCTTCCCTTCCAAATTTTCCACAACGAAGGCCCCGCGCAAAATTTGATTTGATACGGACTCTGCGCCGGATACGGGTTGATCCCAACGCCTGATTAGTTCTTCGATATCGGCAGAGATCTGTTTTCTGATTTGTAGATCCTCATCTGAAACGATCCCAAGAGTCGCGGCGGCATCAGTCAAACGGAGTACGGCATTGTCTTGTCGCAAAGAAAGACGATTCTCGGCTCGTGACGTGAACATACGATAGGGCTCGTCAACGCCCTTCGTCACCAGGTCGTCTATCAAAACGCCGATGTACGCCTGATCTCTTCCAAGCGTGAAAGATGTTCTTCCCAAAGCGGACCTCGCCGCGTTAATGCCAGCGATGAACCCTTGCGCTGCGGCTTCCTCATATCCCGTTGTGCCGTTGACCTGACCGGCAAAGTAGAGCCCATGCAGAATCTTGCTTTCCAGTTCGACGGTCAACATCGTCGGATCGTAAAAGTCGTACTCAATTGCATATCCTGGACGAAGAATTACAGCCCTTTCCAGTCCATGAATTGATCGTATCATGTCGCGCTGAACGGATTCTGGAAGGGAATTGGACGTTCCATTCGGATAAATTCGATCGCAAGACCGCCCCTCCGGCTCGATGAAGACGTGGTGAGAATCGCGATGTGGGAATTTTACGATCTTGTCTTCTATGGACGGACAATACCGCACCCCCGTCCCTGAGATCATGCCACCGTACAAAGCGCTGTTGGACAAATTTTCCGAAATAATCCCATGAGTCTTTGAATTCGTATGGGTCAGGTAACAAGGAATCTGTCCTACGCCAGGTGGCCATGGATGAAGGGCTCCCGGGCTGCGTTCCACGTGGAACAATCCGCCGGGTTGGGATTGGTCTGCAACATGGCGTTCCACGTGGAACAGTGCCTGAACCCTGTGCTTCCAGGAGAAGAATGGTGGAGGGTTCTCACCATATTGCGGTGTCATTCGATCAAAATCCACACTCTCTGCCAATAATCTCGGCGGAGTCCCCGTTTTCATCCGCGAAGCAATAAAGCCGAGTTTGGCCAGACATTCCGCCAATTTGTTGGAAGACGGATCGCCGATACGTCCTCCGGGAATCGCCCGCTTGCCTATATATATAGTCCCTCGGAGAAATGTCCCTCCACAGAGGACGACTTTCCGACAGGTGACTTCTGGTCCTCCGGCAATGGAAACGCCAGAAATAGTGCCGTTCTTTGTGATCAGTCGGTCCACCTCTCCTTCCAAAAGGAAGAGTAATGTGGTGGATTTCAGAACCGAGAGCATTCGGGCGGGGTATGCTTCCTTGTCGCATTGGACGCGCGATGATCGGACAGCGGGTCCCTTCCTGGTATTCAATATTCTGAATTGAATACCGGTACAGTCTGTATTGATCCCGATTTCTCCGCCAAGTGCATCTACTTCACTGACTAAGTGAGACTTAGCAATGCCTCCAACGGATGGATTGCACGACATCCGGGCGACGCGATTGAGCGACATGGTCACCAAAGCGGTTCTGGCGCCTGACCGCGCTGATGCGAGTGCGGCCTCGCATCCGGCATGCCCTCCGCCGATAACAATTACGTCAAAGTCCGGCATTCATTTTCCGACGCAGAATTGTTCGAATATGGAGTTCAGCAGTTCGGGATAATATGTCCGACCGGTTATCTCGCCGGTCATTTCCAATGCAGCGCGCAAATAGACGGCGACGAGCGCAGACCAGTCCCCGGAACCCGCTGCAAGGATCTCCGAAGCTTTAACCAAATGACGACTCGTTTCCCGGAGCAGGTCAGCATGACGCGATGAAACACTTAAACCCGCAGATTCCGAGTCCAGAAGACCGGAAGATACTTTGACGTAAAGAGCGTCCCGGAGGTCATCCAGCCCATAGCCGGATATGGCGGAGGTCTGGATGGCGTCCGGCGGACCAAGCCCAGAATCCGAAGCCTTTAGATCGCACTTATTGAGGACTCTGATAATGCGTTCGGAAGGAAAATCCCGATCAAAATAGATCGAATCTTCTCTGTTCGAAATACTTGCATCATAAACATGGACAATATATTCCGCCGTTCTTGCCTGAGCTATTGCACGTCGGATGCCCTCTGCTTCGATTTCACAGGTGGCGGTCCGAACTCCGGCGGTGTCCACCAGCCGGATCAAAATGCCTCGGAGGCTGATTTGTTCCTCAATCGTGTCACGAGTTGTTCCAGGAGCATCGGTCACGATGGCGCGGTCGAAGCCGAGCAGGGCGTTAAATAGCGTTGACTTCCCGCTGTTGGGCGGGCCGACAATCACGACTTTTACGCCCTCGCGAAGGATCCTCCCCTTTCGCTCCGTAGCCAGCAGCCGGCGGGCGCGGGCAATCGCAGAAGTGATTGCAGAAGAGCAAGAATGTGCATCATATTTTCCATCATCGTCTTCTGAAAAGTCGTTGGCCGCCTCTGCGGTTGTTAGCGCGGCAAGAATGTCATTGTACAGCGCGTTGATTTCCTTGCTGAGAAGGCCGTCCATTTGTTCTGCCGCGGCGATTGCGGAGCGGTCGGTTTGGGCGCGGATCAAGTCCAGGATGGATTCCGCCTGCAGCAGGTCCATTCTGCCGTTGAGAAACGCACGCCGGGTAAATTCGCCCGGGGTCGCAATCCGGGCTCCGGCCGCACAGACGGCGGACAGCACAAGGTGCGGCACGTGAAGCCCTCCGTGGCACTGTATTTCCACCACGTCCTCGCCGGTATAGCTATGCGGGGCGCGCAAAATCAGCCAGAGGGCGATATCCAGGACGCGGCCGTCTTCTCGGCGGACGCGTCCCACGGAAACCGTGTGGGTCGGCCGCCGGGACAGGGACGTGCGCCCGCCATAGACGCGATCGGCAACCGTCAGGGCCTTCGGTCCGGACACGCGAACGATCGCAACACCACCGATGCCCGGCGGCGTGGCGATGGCGGCAATGGTGTCGTCGTCCATGAAGTTGATGCCGGCGCATGCGGCCCGCGCGCATCTTTGAGCAGTCGGTTGCCGTCGCCGGTCTTTTTCATTGTAATCGAAAGCGTGCTGGAAGAGAATAACGTACATGGAATCGGTTCGCCAGAGTACCGCGTGGCGTTGCCGTCGTACGCCGGCCCGATGGCGCGCTTATTTCGCCCGAGGGCTTGCTCTGTCAATCCTCGGGCTTGCGTTGATGGATGTCGCGGTCGCACAATCCGATGTTGCGGCAACGAACGCCCCGTCGCGGCGCGTCCGCCGGCGGTATGACGGCCGCGTGCAGCTGTACGACTTGCAGGAAACGGTGCCGGAACCCGTACCGCAAAAGAGTAATGAGACGGACCCCAATGCCGGCGCTCCGTTGTCGCTCGGCGCCTCCGATGCTCCGTCGCTGATGCTCAACAGCGCCGTGCCGGGCATGCCGATCAAGCCGCGGCCGCACAGGGCGCCGGAAGAAGAAGAAGAGGAAGAATCGGATGACCTGTGGATAACCTCGTCCGTCAGCGCGATACTCGGCGTCGAAATTTCAACGACGAATTCATATGGTTCCGGCCGCTGGGGTTGGCTGGCGAGAGATATCCGAAACTCCATGGCCACCAATCGCGTTGCCCGCGTCGCGGCGCCGAGGCGCGAGGGTGAAGATACAGAAGAAGAAGCGAATCGGGACGATCGTCTGCGCGAGCCGCCGCTCATAACGCATCCCCAGACAGCGGGCGGGCAGGTCGTCGCGCCCTTTACGACAGCGGATGACCCCAGCCGGTACGCGGTGCAATTCCGTCCGGAAGGCAGTGTTACCGACAGCGATCTTCCGCGTTTCGGGTCGGAAAGAAATGCGCTGGGCGGACCGTCGGTGAACACCTCCTCCACGCCGCCGGGGGCCGCGCGGACGGATGCGGCGACACCGGATTACCCCGAGATTCGGCGGCGGATGGATGAAGTGACGGCCGGGCACCGACCGGAAGCCACGGTTCAGCCGTCTCAACCCAGCAGCAGCGAGCTGGCCCGAATGCGGCTCGACGCGGCGGCGGATCCGGCGGCCGTTCGGAACGGGGTGCGCATGGGCCCAGGCCCGATTGATCGTCCGCTGTTATCCGGCTCGCCGGAGAATTATGGCCGCCGTGGAGACATCTTTTCGCCGTCATTTCGTTCCAGCTCGCTGGAATCCGGCGGCCTGCCGCCTCCGGCCTGGGGGCTATCCGGCGGAGCGGGAATCGGCGGCGCTTCCGCTCCTCCTCCGTCGACCTCGCTGCAACAGCGGCCGCCCAGCGGGTTTTCGGGCTTCGACCTGATGAAGCCGTTTGATCCGGCCGGGCGCGCGCTGACCGAACCCAAAAGCCGCTGGTAGCGGCATGACCCATCAGCTGCAATGATTCCACGATATACCCGCCCGGAAATGGGCTCGATCTGGTCTGAAGAAAATAAGTTTCGGATCTGGCTGCGAATCGAAATCCTGGCGTGCGAGGCAATGCATGGCCTCGGCCAGATTCCGAAAAAGGATCTCGACAACATCCGCCGGCGCGCCGCGTTCGACGTCGCCCGGATCGAAGAGATCGAGCGCGAGACGAATCACGACGTCATCGCGTTTCTGACGAATGTCGCGGAGCACGTCGGCCCGTCGGCGCGCTATATTCACCGCGGATTGACCAGTTCCGACGTTCTGGACACGGCGCTGGCGGTGCAGATGGTGGAGGCCTCCGATCTCCTGATCGCCGGCGCGAAGGCCGTGCGCCGAGCGGCGGCCGCGCAGGCCCGCCGGCACCGTCGGACCCCGATGATCGGGCGGACGCATGGTATCCACGCCGAGCCCATAACCTTCGGCCTGAAAATGGCGGTCATGTATGACGAGTTCGGTCGTGTGATCCGCCGTCTCGAAGCGGCGCGCGAGGTGGCGCGCGTCGGTCAACTGTCGGGGGCCGTGGGAACGCACGCGCATCTCGATCCGCGCGTCGAGCGCTACGTCTGCCGAAAACTCGGCCTGCGTCCGGCGGCGATTTCCACGCAGATTCTGCAGCGGGATCGCCATGCGGAGTACACGGCGGCGCTCGCGCTGGCGGGTTGCTCGGTGGAACGATGGGCGCAGGAATTCCGCCACCTGCAGCGCACCGAAGTCCGCGAGGTCGAAGAGTTTTTCGGCAAGGGGCAGAAGGGCTCCTCGGCAATGCCGCACAAGCGGAACCCGATTATCGGCGAGCGTCTCTGCGGGATGGCGCGGCTGCTGCGGGGTTATGCGTTGGCGGCCATGGAGAACGTGGCGCTCTGGCACGAGCGGGACATTTCCCACTCTTCCGCCGAGCGCGTGCTGCTGCCGGACGCGACGATCGCGCTGGACTACATGTTCGCCAAGCTGGAGGCGCTGGTGCGCACGCTGCGTGTGGACGCCCGGCGCATGCGCGAGAATCTGGAGCTGACCCACGGGCTCATCCACTCCCAGCCGGTCCTGCTGCGATTGACGGAACGGGGCCTCTCCCGGGAGGACGCGTATCGCCGGGTGCAGCAGTACGCGATGCGGGTGTGGGAGACCGGTGAAGACTTCCGTTCGCTGCTCGCCGCGGATCCCGAGATCCGACGGCGTTTGAGCGAACAGGACTTGGACGAACTGTTCGACCTCGGAAGGCATTTCCGCGACGTGGACCGGACCTTCCGGCAGGTGGGGCTATGAGAAGCTTGTGGTCATTCGTATTGCTGGTTGCGGTGGGAGCCGCCGCCTATATGGGGTGGTTGATGTACCGCAGCGGCGCCAGCACGCCGCCGATGATGAGCAGCAGCCGCGGGTCGTCCACGGCGCGCGCGCCCGCGCCGTCAACGCCGGGGGCGCCCGGCGGCGGAACCGTTTCGCCGGTCCGGCCGGGCGCGGTCTCGCCGCCGCCGGGCAGAACCGGGCGGCCGGGCGCGTGCGCGGTCTGCGGCGGAACGCAATGGGTGGCGTGCGCGGTCTGCGGAGGCGACGGCCAGGTGGAGCGCGTCGAACGAATCTCCTGCCAGCAGTGCGGCGGCACGGGTCAGTATAAGGCGCGAATGACCAAAGGCGAAAACCGCTGTCCGTTCTGCAACGGGAAAGGGTATATCGAAAAAACAAATCGGGTCGCCTGTACATCCTGCGGCGGAACCGGTAAAACAGTCTGTCCGGCCTGTGCCCCGCGGCCGCGGTAGGCGCGGCGGCCGCCGGCATCGCATCCTTGACGTGGGGAGGGATAACAATGAACGACATGCCCGATGACAGTCCGTTTCCGCCCCCGCTGAACGCGGGCCGGCGAACGCGCGCGGCACCGCCGCCCCCGAAACTTCCCAAGGCCACGCCGGGCGGTGCGGCCGCCGTGCTTCTGCTCGCCGTGCTGCTGCTGCTGCCGGCCTGGATCTGGTTTGGGTGGCGAATTGAGCCGGATGCCGGGGAAATCGCGGTGCTGATCCGCAAGACCGGCAAGCCCTTGCCGTCGGGCCAGATCATCGCCACGCAGCCCGGATACAAGGGCATCCAGCTCGATGTCCTGCCGGAAGGCCGCTATTTCCGAAATCCGTACACCTGGAGCTGGAGAATCGAGAAAATCACGGATATCCCCGCCGGTCGGCTCGGTGTGGTGACCCGGCTCTACGGCGAAAACCTTCCGCCGGGTGAAATTCTGGCGCGCGAAGGCACCAAGGGCATCCTGGCGGACATCTTGTTGCCCGGAAAATACCGCATCAATCCGTACGCCAACCGCGTGCAGATGTTCGACGCGATGACGATACGGCCGGGCCATGTCGGCATCGTGACCTCGCTGGTCGGAGCTGACGGGCTGGAAAACGACCTGCCCGCCGAGCAGCGCAATACGTTTCTGGTCTCGAACGGCCTCAAGGGCGTGCTGCCCGAAGTCAAGGAGGCGGGGACGCACTACCTCAACCCGTTCCTCTATCACGTGGTGGAGGTCAGCCTCCAGAGTCAGCGCTTCGAGATGAGCGGCGATGACTCGATCAGCTTTCTGACGCTCGACGGCTTCATTGTCAACGTCGAGGGCACCATCGAATTCGCTATTGACCGCGAGGGCGCTGCGCTGCTGACGCACCGGGTCGGCGACATGGACGACATATTGAAGAAGGTCATTTTGCCCCGGGCGCGGGGATTCAGCCGCATCGAGGGCAGCAAAAACCCGGCGATCGACTACATTGTCGGCGAGACTCGCCAGCGGTTCCAGGACCGCCTCGAGGCGCACCTGCGCGAGCGGTGCCAACCCTGGGGTGTGGCGGTCAAATCGGTGCTGATCCGCAACATTCAGCCGCCGGATGACATTGCTGCGATCATCCGCGAGCGCGAGGTCGCCGTGCAGGACGCGAAAAAGTTCGAACGGCAAATCGAACAGGCCAAGTCGCGCGCCGAGCTGACCCGCCAGGAGATGCTCGCGCTGCAGAACAAAGCCAAGGTCGAAGCCGAGACGCTGCGCATCCGCGCCGTGATCGCGGCGGAACAGGACCAAGCCGTCAAAATCACCGCGGCGTCGAAAGAACTCGAAGTCGCCCGGCTCAACCTCGAGGCCGCGCGGTTCCGGGCGGAAGCGCGGTTGCGCCTGGCGGAGGCCGAGCAGCAAGTCATTCGCCTCGACAATGAGGCGCAGGCCGGCGTCATCGCCGAGCAATCGGCCGCATTTGGCGGGGCCATGAACCTGGCGCGATTCGCGCTCTACGAGCAGCTCGCGCCGCGGATCACATCCATATTGAGCACGGACGGGTCGGAAGGGCTGGGCGCGATCTTTCGACCGCTGCTGCCGGCCGGAAAGGAGGCGGGGCGATGAAACACGTGCTCTCGTTGACGCTGGTGTTCGTGTTGATCGTGGGCGGCGGCTGGCTTTTCTGGCAGTGGGGCGTGTGTCGGTTCTATGTGCCTCCGGGCTACATGGCCGTCATCACGGCAAAAGCCGGCGAGGATCTGCCGCCGGGGCAGATTCTGGCGAAGCCGGGACAGAAGGGCATCCAGGAGGACGTGCTCGGCGAGGGGCGGTATTTTCTGAACCCGATTGTCTTCGAGCGCCGAATCGTGCCGCTGATCGAGATTCCCGCGGGCAAGGTCGGCGTCGTGACCTCCAAGGTCGGCGCGGACTTGCCGGCCGGGGAATTTCTGGCGAATCCCGGTCAGAAAGGCATCTGGCGCGGCGTACTCGGACCGGGGAAGTACCGGATGAACCCCTACGGTTATGAGATCGAGGTGGTGGATGCGATCAGTATTCCCATCGGGTACGTCGGCGTCGTCACGTCGCTGGCCGGAGCACAGGCCGTGGAAGGGCAGTTCGCGGAGCGCGGACAGAAAGGCGTGCGCTCCGACGTGCTCCAGCCGGGCCTCTACTACGTCAATCCCCGGCAGTACAAGATTGACGTGCTGGAGATCGGCTTGAACCAGGTCTCCCTGCTTGGCCGGGAAGGCGGCGCGGTGGTGACGAAGAATGTCCTGCCGCAGCAGCAGGTGCAGGCCATAGACGAACTGCAACGCAACGTATTGGTGGAACAGCGGGCGCGTCGCGAGTCGTATTTTGCGGAGTCGAGCGCCTGGAAGTCCGAGGTTCAATCGCGTCAAGCGCCGTCGCCGCAGCAGGCGGCCCGCGGCAGACGCGAGTCGCCGCCGCCGGGACGTCCTTCCGCCGACGGGCTTTCGACCTTCACGCTCAATCAGTACGTCGAGTTCCCGTCGCGCGACGGTTTCGAGATCAGTCTGGATATGACGGTCGAGTTCGAGATGCGGCCGGAGCGCATCGCGGGCATCTTCCGCTCCTTTGGCGACCTGCCGGCGGTGGTGGACAAGATCATCATGCCGCAGATTCTTTCGATTGCCCGGCTCAAGGGCTCGGCCTACCGCGCCACAGACTTCATCATGGGCGAAGGCCGCGAGCGCTTCCAGCTCGACCTGACCGAGTCGCTTTCGCGGGTGCTCGAGGAGCGCCGGATCGAGGTGCACAACGCGCTGATCCGCCACGTCAACGTGCCGATGCAGATCCTCGATCCGATCCGTCAGGCCAGCATCGCCAACGAGCAGAACCTGACCAACCGCGAAAAGCAGAACACGGCGCGCAAGCAGGCCGAGCTGAACACGGAGGTCTCCTTGATTGCGCAGCGCGGCGAGCAGGTGCAGCAGGAAACCGAGCGCATCCGGGCGGAAATCCGGGCGGAGCAGGAAAAGAAAGTCGCCGAGATCGCGGGCGAAGCCGCGCGGCGGGTCGCGGAAATCGGAAAGGCGACCGCCGAAATCCAGGCGGAAACGCAATTGATCACCGGCCGCGCGGAGGCCGAGGTGATTCGCCGCGTGGAGGGCGAGAAGGCGCAGGGCTACCAGATGAAGATCAAGGCGTTCGGCGATCCGACAGCCTTCATGCTGCACGCCTTCGCCCGAGGGCTGAACCCGGAGCTGCGCGTCGCGATCTTGCATGCCGGACCGGGTACCCTGTGGACGGACCTGCAGAAAACCGGCCTGGGCGAACTCGGCGGCGCCACGATCCTCCAGCAAAAGCCGTGAGGAGCTACCGAAAGGAACTCTGGTTCGAAACGCGGACTCGGCGCGCTTTCGTCAACATCACGCCGCAGGTGGAAGGATGCCTGCGGGAAAGCGGCATCCGCGAAGGCCTCTGCCTGGTCAACGCGATGCATATCACCGCAAGCGTTTTCATCAACGACGACGAGCGCGGACTGCATGCGGATTTCGAACGGTGGCTCGAGGCCCTCGCCCCCGAGGAGCCGCACGCGCAGTATGCGCACAACGGCGCGGAGGACAATGCGGACGCGCACCTGAAGCGACAGATTATGGGCCGCGAAGTCGTCGTCGCCGTCACGAACGGCCGCCTCGACTTCGGTCCGTGGGAACAGATCTTCTACGGCGAGTTTGACGGCCGCCGCCGGAAACGGGTGCTCGTCAAGATCATCGGGGATTAGACGCGGCGGAGGAAACCGACGTGGATTCGGCGCACGGCCAGCGGCACGAGGACTATTTTCCGCGGGCCCGGCAATACCGTTCCGCCGGGGCCCGCGGCGCCGACGGCGTCGTACGCGAACGGACGCGGGGTCTGGCGGCGCCGGAGACCGAGCGCGCGCTCCAGAGCGTATGGTTCGATCCCGAATGGCGTCCGGCCGCATTGCGAACGGTCGATGGGGAACCGGTGGCGGTCGAGCATCCCGGCGAGTGGAACCTGCGGGCCGGTCCTGATTTCCTCGGCGCGGCGCTGCGGATCGGCACGGAAAAGCGCCGCATCGAGGGGGATGTGGAAATTCACCTGCGGCCGGCCGATTGGACGGCGCACGGGCACGCCCGCGATCCGCGCTATGGGCGCGTGCGGGCGCACGTGACGTTTTTCTCCGGCCGCCTGCCGCCGGATGAACTGCCGCCGGGCGCCGTTCAGATCGCATTGCGCGATGCGCTGGCCGCCGATCCGACGTTTGCGTTCGAGAACATTGACCTTTCAGCCTATCCCTATGCCGCGCCGGCAAATCCTGCGCCCTGTGCGCGTGTGCTCTCCAACTGGCCGCCCGACGATCGGGAGTCGCTGCTGGCCGCCGCCGGCGAGGAACGGCTGCGGCGGAAGGCGGAGCGGTTGGCCGTCGCCATCGCCGACCGCGGCGCGAATCAGGTGTTCTACGAGGAATACCTTGCGGCGCTGGGGTATCCGGAAAACAAGGCGCCCTTCCGCCGGCTTGCCGCCGTGCTGCCGCTGGACGTACTGCGCGCGACCGCCGCCGGAGATCCGGTGCGCGCCGAAGCCCTCCTGACCGGCATGGCGGGCCTGTTGCCCCCCACGACGCAAGGGGAGTGGAGCGCGGCCGCGCGCCGCCATGCGCGCGCGCTGTGGGACCACTGGTGGAAGGTCCGACCCGAAACGGGCGGGTTGAAACCCGACGTCTGGCGGCTGTCCGGCGTGCGGCCGGCCAACCATCCCGTGCGGCGCCTGGCGGGTGCCGCGTGGTTTCTGACCCGGCCGGAACCGGCGGCGGATGCCCTTCGCCGTTGTGCGCTCGGACCGAATCCGGTCGCGGCGCTGCTCGATTGGCTGGACGTGCGCGCCGACACCTTTTGGGGCCACTATGCAAGCCGTCTCGGACCGCGCTCGACCCGGCCGGTCGCGCTGATCGGCCGGTCGCGCGCGTCGGCCATTTTGATCAATGTCTGCGTTCCGATGACAGCCGCGCTCGGCCTGGACGCGCCCTTCGCCGCGGGTTGGCTCGAACGACTGCCGCCGGAGGCGCCGAGCGGCCGGCTGCGGGCCGTCGCGCACACGCTGTTCGGTCCCCAGCATCCGCCGTCGCTGTATCGCGACGGTTTGCGGCGACAGGGCGTGTTGCAAATCTTCCAGGATTACTGCCTGCACAATAGGTCGCATTGTGCGGAGTGCGCTTTTCCTGGTTGGCTGCAGGAGAGCACGGCGAGATGAACGACCCGGAACTGAAAAGAACCGCGGTCGCGCTGTTGCGCCGATTCAAGGGTGCGACGTTTACCTTCGGGCTGGATTGCGCAGACCGGGCCGGACCGTTTGCGGCCGCGCTGGGCCGGCGCGCGCTGCTGGTGGCCAACACTTCCGTCTGGCTGCGCGCGGCGCGGGAGATCGTGAGCCGATCGCTGGAGACCGCGGGCGTTGAGATCCTTGCGGTTGCGGCCGGCGCACAGCCCAACGCGCCGTACGAAGATGTGTTTCGGTTGCGCGCGGCGATCGAGACCGCGCGCCCGGAGGTTTTGGTCGGCCTCGGCGGCGGTTCGACGCTGGACGCACTGAAGGCCGCCGCGGTGCTCGCGGCGCTAACCCCCGGCCGGGACGACTTGGAACCCTTCTTCGGAACGGGCCTGGTCACCGCGGCAGTGCGGGACCGGGGCGCGCGCATATTGCCGCTGCTGGCGGTGCAAACGGCCGCGTCGTCGGCCTCCCACCTGACCCAATATTCGAACGCGACAAACCGGGCGACCGGGCAAAAGAAACTGATCATTGACGAGGCGATCGTCCCGGCACGCGCGGTATTCGACTACCGCCACAGCGTCTCCATGTCGCCGGAGATGACGCGCGACGGCGCCAACGACGGCATCTCGCATTGCTTCGAGGTCTATCTGGGCGCACCGGCGGAGCGGCTGGAAACGATCGAGCCGATTGCGCTGACTGGCATCGAATTGATCGTGTCCAGCCTGCCGCGCGCCGTGGCCGACGGCAGCGATTTGGAGGCCCGGGAGCGGATCGGGCTGGGCACGGACCTCGGCGGCTACGCGATCATGGTTGGCGGCACCAACGGCGCGCACCTCAACAGCTTTTCGCTGGTGGACCTGATGCCGCACGGCCGCGCATGCGCGGTGCTGAACCCCTACTACGCCGTGTTCTTCGCGCCGGCCGTCGAACGTCAGTTGCGCGCGGTCGGCGCCATCTACCGGCGCGCAGGTTATTTGGATGCCGGCGTTGAACGCCTGCGGGGTCGCGATCTCGGTGTTGCGGTGGCGCGTGCGATGCAACGGATGAACCGCGCGATCGGTTTTCCGACGACGCTCGGCGAGATACCCGGTTTTCGGGAGGAGCACGTGCGGCGCGCGCTGGCGGCGGCGAAAAACCCGCAACTGGTTTCGAAGCTGCAGCAGATGCCGGTGCCGCTGACCGCCGAGGGCGTGGATCGCTACATGGGCTCGGTGCTGGCCGCGGCGACCGACGGCGATTTTGACCGGATCGAGCTGATGGACTGAAATTCCGCTCCGCGAGCCCGCGGCGGTAGCGCCTCACCGCCGCGGCGGCCGCGGCGGAAGGGGCGGCGGGAAGCGGCCGGGCCGTTCCTGAAAGTTCCGCCGCTCGCGGAGTTGGAGCTCCCAGAGCTTCGCGTATTTCATCGCGCTGGCAAAGGCGCTGATAAAAGCGATGACGAATCCGTGGAGTCCGTCGCGGAATCCCCCGCGGATCAGGTAGGCCTTGAGGAAGCGAAACGGCGGATGCAGCAGCAGGTCGGACAGGTGAAAACGGCCGCCCTCGACCCGGCGTCGCCGAGCCGTGATCGAGGAGAACCGGTTCATTGTGTTCAGATGGTCCTCGATGTCGTCGTAGGTATAGTGCCAGATGGGATTGCGCAACCGCTCGACCGGCCCTCGGACAACGACGCGGTCGTGCGGTTCCTCGCCCTCGGTCCGTCCGAGATCCTTTCGGAACAGCCGAAGCTTGACGTCGGGATACCACTCGCCGTGCCGAATCCAGCGACCCAGGTAATACACCATGCGCGGAAACTCGAATCCCGCGACCGCGCCCAGATTCCGCGCAAACCGGGCCTCGATTTCCGCGCGCAGTCCTGTGGAAACCTCCTCGTCGGCATCCAGAAACAGTAGCCACGGATGGGTCGCCATTTCACGCACGAGGTTGCGCTGCCCGACGTAGCCGAGCCAGGCGTGCTGCACAACCCGGTCGGTGAACTCGCGGCAGATTTCGACGGTGCGGTCGGTGCTGAAGCTGTCCACCACCACGATTTCGTCGCACCAGCGGATGCTTTCGAGGCAGCGGCGGATGTGCGCCTCCTCGTTGAAAGTGATGACGCAGGCGGAAATTTTCGGCCGCGCGTCCGGGGTGGCGGACGGATCGCCGCTCATGGACGGTTCTCCGCGCGCGCCTCGGAGAGCATAGCCGCCGGCGCGGCCAGGTCGCGAGGGCGGCGCCGCTCGTCAATCACCCTTTCGTGCCAACGGAGCCGCGCCACGAAGCCGTGATACGCCTCGCCGGCGCGCGCGCCGCGCGGCACCCGGTACATCGCCACCAGCGTGCGCGGCGCCGCATCCTCCCAAGCTCCGTCCAGCCGGACGGTCTGCGCGGGGACCGCGGCGGATGGGCGGACGGCGCCCGTCGCCGGGTCGCGATCATAGAACACGACCTCAAGCGCCAAGGCGTCCGGATCGGGGGGCGGGGCCTCCGGCGCGCGCTCCAGGCGCACGTGCACGGCGCGCAATTCGTCGGCGTCTTCGGGTGTCTGGAATTTGACGGGATCGGCCTCTGCGATTCGCACGTCCGGCGCTGCGGTCCGTCGCACGCTTTCCAGCGACCGCAGTCTCCGCATTTCCGCGCGCGCCTGTTCGCGCAGGGGGTCGGGCGCGGCGGCGCTGTCGGCGAGCCGCGTCCATACGTCCAGGGCGCGCTTCAGCAGGCCCCGCCGTTCGTACAGCGAAGCCCGTTCGGCCAGCGCGTCGGCGCGGTCCGGCGCCAGCGCGAGCAGTCCGGTCAGTATCTGATCGGCTTCCACCCAGCGGCCATCGGCCACGGCGGCCCGCGCGCGGTCCAGAAGTTCGTCTTCGGGCGCCGCCGCCGCGGTCGCGGCTTCCGGGCCCCTCGGCGTGCGGTCCTCGACGGCCTCACGCAAACGGGCCATGTCCTCGCGCAGCCGGCGCACCTCTTCCGAAATGGGGGTCAAATCGGGCGGCGGTGCGACGACGACCCTCGGCGCCGGCAACTCCGGTTCCCTCGGCGTCGCCGTGGCGACTGGCGCCGCCGGCGGCGCGGACTCGGCCACCGGTGGCGGCGAGATGTCCCGGATTTCAGGAACGTCGGAAGCACGGGGGACGGCGTTCGGCAGAGATCGGGATGCGGTTGCCGCGGTCGCCCGTGCGCGCTCGCGGCCTACGGCGATCAGCCATAGTGCGGCGATCGCAGCCACCGCCGCCGCGGCCGCAAACGAAGCGTATCGTCGGCCGCGACGGGCCGGCGGCGCGTTCGCCGCGACGTCCGCCTGGACCAGCGCCTCGACCATCAGCCGCGTCAAGCCGATTTCGATCGTATCCCCGTGCTTCAATCGCGCCTCGCGCACCTCGTGCCGGTTGACGAGGATCCGGTTCATCGAACCGAGGTCCCGGATGTGCAGCGAATCGCCGTCCGTTTTCACCACGGCGTGGCGCGCGGCCACCTCGGAATCCGTGAGGCGAACCTCGCAGGATGGATCGCGTCCAATGGTCAGCGGCGTTGAAGAAACCGACCAACGCAGGCCGGCCTCGGCGCCGTTCAGGGCTATGAGACGGTACATCATAGCGAGCGGGCCGCCCGCGGCGTCCGCCGGGATCAGTATGCGCGATCGGCATCGAAATGTCGAACCGATGCTGCGAGAAACGGGATCGCCATCATCCGCCGATGGCCAGTGCGATGGCGCAACCGCAGGCGGCCAGGCCGCCGGAGACGCCGCGCCAGCCGGGATGGTCCCCCTCGAGACGCCACGTCAGCAGCATCACCGCCACCGGCACGAGCGCGACAATAGACTGCACCAGCGCGCCCGGCGTACGGATGAGCGCCCACTGGTAGGCCGACACGCCCAGGATCGGACCCAGCAACGCCGCGGACACCAGCCAGCGCCAATCGCGCCACAGCATCCCGTAGCGCACAACGCTCGCGGCCGTCCACGGGGGCCGGCCGCGCCCGGCGCGCAGCGCCAGTTCCACGAGCAGCGTGCAGGCGAATCCGCCGAGCATCCGCACGGCCGCCGCGGAGACCCCATGCGCCGCAATGCCGTCCGCCTCCGCCATGCGATACGCCACCCGGCTCAAGGCCACGCCCACCCCCTGCCCCGCGGCCGCGACCAGACCGTGCAGCAGTCCGGCGACCCGCGACCGGCGATCGGCCGCCGGAATGCGCGCGCCGGGCGCCACCACCAGGGACACGCCGCCCAGAATGCCCGCGCACAGCACAACCTGGCGCGCCGTCAGCCGTGTGCCCAGCCAGCTCCACTCGATGGCCGCCGTGACCGGCACCGCCAGGCAGGCGATCATCAGCACCGTCACCCGCGGCCCGATGTTGCGGTAGGCGACCATCATGCTCAAGTCGCCTACGCCCAGTCCCGCCACTCCGGAGAGCAGCAGCCACCACCCCGCGGCCGGGTGGGCCGGCCAGCCGGGTCCGAGCGTCGTCCAGAGGCCGAGTACGGCCGCCGCCATCGCCAACCGCCAGCGGTTCGCCGCCATGGCGCCGAACACCCGCGCCGCGCGCGCCGTGCACAGGGCATTGAACGACCAAAGCACGACCGGTATGAAGGCAATCCACACGAAGGCGATGTCCCCGCGGCGGCGTCACTCCGGCGCGACGCCGGGATTCGGAGGCCAGGGCGGATGCGACGGCTCATCGAGGCTTTCCACGGAATATATGAGGTGCTGGTAATTCGGCAGCGCGCGGTACCGCCGTCCCGTGAGCCGGGATGCCGTGCGCGCGATATCCGGCCGCAGTTCCGGGATGGGCACCTCATCAAAACTGGCGAGCATGCGCTCGGCCGCCGCCGCATCGCCGAATCGCTCCAGGTATCGCAGCGCCGCGCGCCGCACCGCCGGGTCGTCGGGAATCGGCTCCGGATTCATCTGCGAGGGCGGCACGACGTTTTTCGCCACCAGTTCCACCGCGCGGCGCACTTCGCCGCCGTGCCCCAGCGCGATCAGCGCGTCCAGCGCCGCCGCCCGCGGCGAGGAGGGGATGTCAATTCGCACCCGGCGAAGCCGTTGCACGAGGGCGGGAATCATTTCCCGGTCCCCCAGATCGCCGCGCACCCGGATGGCGCCGGCGACGACGTCCGGATGCTCGTGACTGTCCAGTGCGCGGACCCGGTCGAGCCGCGCGCCCTCGCGCGGACTGCCGAGCCGATGCAGCGCCTCGAGCGCGGCGATCAATACGGAAGCTTCCGCATCGTCCAGCATTTTCCACAACGTCGCGCCGGAGGCGGGCTCGCGGCGACCGCCGAGAATCCGGGCGACCAGAACGCGCACCCGCGGATCGCCATTCCCCGCGCCGGCGGCCGTGGCCGCGGCGATGCCCGGCGTCGTCAGGCCGGCGAGTGCCTGCGCGGCCGCGGACTGTGCCGAAAAGCCGCGCCGCCGGCGTAGCTCGCCCGCGAGCGCGGCGACAACGGCCGGATCGCCGTCGAAGACGCCGAGCGCCGCGCATAAGGGCGGCCACAAGGCCGGATCCCTTTCCACGTCCAGCCGCCGGATCAGCGTCACCGCCCCGCCCGCCGGCCGAAGCCGAGCGACCGCCCCCAATGCCGCGGCGGCGACGGCGCCGCGCTCGCGCTCCGCGAGCGCGAGCGCCGTGGCGGCGAAGGCGGCGTCGTCCGGAGTCAGGCACTCGAGCGCCGTCTGGCGCAAGACGCGGTCGTCGCCCTCCAGCGCGGCGCGCAGGACGATCGGCCGAACGCCATCGTTCCGGCCGGCAAAAGCGCAGAGCAGCCGCGCCCGCACCGCCGGGTCCGATTCTGCGGCGATGCGCTGCCGCAGGGCGTCCGGAGATTCGTCCAGCACGGCCGCGCGCCGCGCGGCGGCCGCGCGCACGGCCGGATCGGTCTCCGCGAGGCCGGCGGCCACCAAATCGGGACGGCGCTCGAAAAACGCGTCCGGCGCGTGGTCAAAGACGGCGCGGCGGACGACCGCGCTGCCGTCGCCGGCGAGCCGAACGAGCGCCGCCTCGTCCGCGGATTCGCCGCGTCGGGCCAGCGCGCGCAGCGCCTCGGCGCGCACCCGCGGATCGCCGTCGTCCAAGCGACCGTGGATTGCGGCGCGGTCGGCAGGGTCGCCGATGCGCGCCAGGGCGTCGAGCGCTTCCGCGCGCACCACGGGATCGGTTTCGTCGAGACGGCCGCGGATGATCGCGTGAGTCGCCGCGTTCTTCACGGGCAGCACGATCACTGTGGCCTCCGCCGCCGGCGCGCCGCGGACCGGCGCCGCCGCGGCGCCGAGCGCCAGGGCGAGCGCGGCGAGACCGCGGGTTTCCAGGGCGTGGGAAACCGCGGCCGGAATTTTCCAAGCCTTGGAAAATCGGAGGCTCCGCGCTTCCAAGGGTTGGAACGCGTCAGCGGTCGGTCGCGAATTTCTGTCGGAGTCGGGCATACGCGAGGATTCCCAGCAAGGCGGAGGCGGCGAGCGAGCCGCGCAGGTGAAGCGCCCAGTCGAGCGCGCGGGCGGAGCGCTCGGTGCGGAGCGCGGACCAGGCGACCAGGAACGGGTTGATCTGCTCGAGCGCGCGACGGACGCCGGGACCGAATCGGGTCGGCGCCAGGTACGGCGCCAGCGTGGCGGCGACGACGGCGAACACCAGCGCATAGGCGAACGCGGCGGCCGCGGACGTGTGGCGGGCATACACGGAGGCGAACAAACCCGCCTGGATCGCGAAGAGGACCGTGGCGAGAATGACGCCGCCGGCGATCAGAATTTCCCGGATCGTGTTGAGCTCCATGACATACACGACGGCCCACAGCGGCGCGGCGCCGACGAGCAGCAGCAGCACGAAGAGCAGCGCGACCTGGAACTTGCCGGCGAGCAGCGCAAAGGGCCCCAGCCGCGTCATGCGCAGCGGGTCGAACAGCCCGGCCTCGACTTCGCGCGTGATCGCGCTGGCGGTCAGCGCCGGACCCAGCAGCGCGACGAGTCCGATCTGGAAGGCGAGCGCAATCGCCTTGAGCCCGTCGGGCGAGTACCCGGCGACCTGGCCGGCGAGCAGGATCACCAGCAGCGCCGAGAACGCCAGGCACAAGTAGAGGCCGCGGATAAGCCAGACGCCGCCGCCCATCGCGCGGGCGCGCATCTCGCGGGCAAAGATCGGATTGGCCCAGTCGGAGAGCAGCCGCTTGCGGCGCTGCGGATCCACCAGGTAGAACGGGAACCGAAACCGCCGGCGGTTCAATTCGCGGCGGTCGTCAATGACGCGCTCCGCGCGCCGCGGCTCGACGGGTCGGCGGTGGAACTGGGCGACCAGAAACAGGAACAGCGCGGCGGCGGCAAATCCGGTCCACCGCAGGAACAGCAGCCAGGGCGGCGTAAGGCCGGAGCCGACCGGCGCGCCCGCGGCGGGCAGCAGCACGGAGAGCAGCGCGGCGAGCGGACTGGCGGCGCGGATGTACAGCGCCTGCACGGCCCAGGCCGGCCGCATTCCGGCGACGATGGCGCCGACGGCCCACGGCGCGACAAGCCAGCCGAGCAGCGCGCCATAGGCGCGGATCAACGCCGTGTGCGAGTCGCGCGCCACGCTGCTGATCGCCAGGCCCAGCAGCGCGGCGCCCGCGCCGGTGGCCAGCACGAGGCCGTAGATCAAGGCCGCCTCCGCGACGGAGACCGCGCCGAGAAAAAAGGCCGCCGCGAAGAACGGGAACGACAGCGCGGTGAAGATCGCCAGCAGCGCGAGCGAGGACAGCGTCTTTCCGATCGCCAGCTCGTGCGGGCGCAGCAGCGTCGCGAACAGCAGGTCGTAGGTGCGCCGCTCCTTCTCGCCGACGATCGCCACGGCCGAGAACGCCGGCGCCAGCAGCAGCGTGGCCAGCAGCAGCGCTGAAGCGAGGATCGCCACGAGCGAGCGGGACGATTGCGCGGCCAGCGAATACACCTGCTGTTCCGGCCAGATCCCGGCCAGCGTCCCGGCCAGCGCGCCCAGGTACAGCGCCGCCCACACCACGGACCGCCGCCGACGCAGGCCCTGCACGGTTTCGCGTACGATGACCGGACCGCCGATCATGCGACCACCCGCCGCTCGCCGGCGCGCGCCGCGTCGGTCACGGTCATGTAGATCTGCTCCAAGTCCGGCGCTGGCTCCGATTGCCAGACGACGCGCACCCCGGCGCGGACGAGGTCGGCCAGCAGCCGGGCGATCTCCGCGTCTCCGGCGCTGTAGCCGATGCGAATCTGTCGGCCGACGATCTCGCGCACCTTCAGCACGCCGCCCGGCCGAAGCGCGCGCAGCGTCTCCGCGGCGGCGGCCGGATCGCCGAGCACCTCGATGTCAATGAAACGCTCCTGGTGCACCGTGCGCATCACGTCGCCGACCGAGCCGCAGACCAGCAGCCGGCCGCGCTCGATGATGCCGATCTGGTCGCATACGGTCGCCAGTTCCGGCAGGATGTGGGACGAGACGATCAGGGTCTTCTTGGCGCTGCGCAGCCGCTTGAGCAACTCGCGGATTTCGATGCGCGCGCGCGGGTCGAGCCCCGAGGTCGGCTCGTCCAGCAGCATCACCGAAGGGTTGTGGATCAGCATCTTGGCGAGGCCGACGCGCTGGAGCATGCCACGCGAGAGCGAGTCCACGAAGTAGTCGCGCATCGCCTCGGCCCCGGCCAGCGCGAGCGCCTCGTCGATCCGGGCGCTGCGGAGGCGGCGCGGAATGCGATAGGCGGCGCCGAAGAAGTCGAGGTACTCCCAGACCCGCATGCCGGCGTACACGCCGAAGCCGTCCGGTAGGTACCCCACCAGAAGCCGCGCCTGCCGCGGATGGCGCGCCACGTCAACGCCGGCCACGCTCGCGCGGCCGGAGGTCGGGCGCAGTAATCCCGACAGGATGCGGATCGTCGTGGTCTTGCCGGCGCCGTTCGGTCCGATGAACCCGAAGATTTCGCCCTCGCCGATCTTCAGGTTCAGCCGGTCGAGCGCCAGCACGGAGCGATAGCGTTTGGTCAGGTCCCGGGTTTCGATCATGGCCGTTGCTCTCCTGCCGGCGCGGCGCCGAGCACGCGGCCCGCCAGCTCAATGTCGAGATCTCGGATCGTCCAGCCCCGCGTCCAGGTCCGCTCCGGCGCTTCCGGCCGGGGCCGGATCTGCGCGGTCAGCCGCACCGAGCGCGTCCGCGCGTCGAAAAATCGTTCCGGGGTCGCCACGACGGCCACCTCGGCGTCTTCGACCGCCACGGGGTCGCTGTCCGCCGCCGTCTGCAGGCGCACGGCCAGCGTGTAGTCGTCGGATTCGAACGAGCGAAACACACGCAGCGACTCAACCGCGATTTTCGGCGCGTCTTCCGGCAGCGCGAAGGCCAGCGTGAACTCCTCGGCGCCGCGCCCGGTGTAGAAGCCGTCCGCGTGGACGCGCACGCTGGGATTGCGCCGCTCGACGCGCAGCGGCAGCGCGCCGCGCGGCCAGACGATCCGCTCGCCCTCGGTGCGGGTCGCCGCCGCCACCCGCACGAAACCCAATGCGCGCCGCGCGGTCTCCGGTACGGTCGGCTCGAGCGGCGCCCTCGGCGCATCCGACCAATAACCGAGCGCGGGCGCAGCCCAATCGCCGGAACCCTCGCCCGGCCGCGCGAAGCCCGCCGACGCGATAAGCTCGGCGTCCGGGTCGAACGGCGGATACAGCGCCGCGAACAGCCGCTCGCGCGCCAGGTCGCGCAACCGGCGCACCGCGCGCGCGCTGTAGATCACATCCCGGCGCGCCGCGTCCGGCCGCGCAGAAACCTCGCGCGCGCCCCCGGCCGGTACGTCGCCCAGCGGAACAACCAGCCGCTCGACGCGGACAAAGGCGTCTTCCAGCGGCGCCGGGCCCAGGTTGCGCACGCGGACCCGGACGCCGTCCACGCCGTACGTCAGTTCCACTTCCGGGGCGGCGTCCTCCGCCGTGCATTCGACGGCCAGGGCGCGGACCGCGCGCGGCCGGACCTGCAGCGCCGGGATCTCCAGCCGGTCGGTCCACCAAGCCTCGAAGCGTTCCGGCGGCGTGGCGAATTCGGCGCCGGGCCGCGGAAGAATACTTTCCCCGACGCCGCGGATCCGGAAGTCGCCTCCCAGCGGCGCATACACGCCGAAGGCGGACTGCACGGCAAAGGTCGCGCCGCCGGAGCTTCCGCGCGCCTGGTAGATTTCGATCAGTTGCGCCGCGGTCGCGTCCGCCGGAGGCCGGCCCGAAAGGACGGCGGCGAATCCCGCGCCCAGCGCCAGCAGCAAAGCCGCCGCCCAGCCGGCCATGGGCTGTCTGATCAGGCGGCCGAGCAGGATCGGCAGCATCACGAGGAGCGCGACGGCGACCAGATACGTGCGCACCTGCCGGCGCGACATGACCTCGATGCCCGCCAGCTCCTGGATCAGCGGCGGCAATACGGACCGGTCGGCCAGCCGCCGGGAGGCGCGGCGAACGGAGTCGGGCGGCACCGGGATGTAGCGGCTCCAGAAAGCGGAAGCGCCGGGCCAGTGCTGGAAGGCGTCGTCGCCGAGGTCGAACGCGAACGCGACGATGCGACCCTCCCCGACGGCGCGCTCGGCGACCAGCGGCGCCTCCGGCGGACCGAGCCGCGCGTGTCCGCTGCGCAGGGTCATCGGACGCGCGAGGATGCCGTTGGGCGCGGTGAACGTCGGGGCGCCGTCCTCGGCCAGCGGCAGCGCATCCACCGTCGTGGCGGCGCCGTACAACACCGGCAACAGCGGCTCCAGCGCGCCGAGCGCGTCCGCATCGAACCCGGCACCCGGCACCAAAGCCAGCACGCCGCCGGCGTCAAGCCACTGTCGGAGCGCCTCCACCTGGAAGGTGTCGAGCCGATGATCACCGAGGGCGCCGAGGACTACGATGTCCGCCGCGGCCAGGTCGCCGACGCGCGCGGGCAGGTCGCGGGGCGTCACGACCGTGCGGGTAGCTTCCTGCTCGCGCCCGGCGCTGACGCGCCGCTTTACGATATTGTACGAACGCGCCTCGGCTTCGCTGACCAGGTGCATGGGCCGGTCGTCGGGCAGCAGTTGTCCCATCAGCGAGAGCGTGCTCCAGGTGGCGGCGGCGCCGTCCCCGAGCCGGGCATCGGCATACTCGATGATCTTCTCCGGCGAAGGCCGTTCGCGATCCGGGAAGATCGGAAGATAGGCCCGGGTGCGACTGCGTTCGGGCAGCCGGACCTCGCGCGCGACCGCGAGCGCCTGGGATGAGCGCTCGCCGGCGCTTTCGAAGCGCAGCACGGCCCGGATCGCCGGGCCCGGATTCTCGATGTCCACCGTTGCCGGATTCCAGCAGTTCTGCCGGGTCTGGAACGTGAAGCCGGGCCGGACGTGAAGGATCTTCGGGAGCGGCGCGGCCGGCTCGGCGCGGCCGGCGCGCTCGGAGGGATGGCGCTCCTGGGCCCCGGCCTTTGCGGCGATCAACAGCGCAGCCGCTGCGATCGGGCCGGACAGGGAAAGCGAACGCCTCCAATTAGAGCGGTTCAAATGCATCGGCACGGCCATGATTCCCGGCGCGGTGCGGAATGTCAACGCCGGGCGTGAATCGGCCGCCCGCCGCTCGGCGGCTCATTCCTCCGCGCCGGGTGCGCGCACGGCGGAGACCCGGCCTTGTGCGTTGAACTCCACCAGCAGCGAAGCGCTGTTTCCCAGCGGGCCGCGGAACGTCAGCCGCATACGGCGCTCGCCGCGGCTTTCGGTGTCGGCGGCGGCGAACGTGGCGAGAAATTCATCGCGCGGGCGCCGGAGCCAGCCGGCGGCCATGCGCTCCTGATAGACGGCCTCGAAGCGGCCGCCGACCGCGTTCTCCACCGTCTCCGCGGCCGTGCCGATTCCGATGGCAAGCAACGCGCGTTCGGCGCGCCATTTCGGCTGCTTCGAGAGCGCGAAGAACATCGCCGCCGCGCCCGCCAACAGCAGCAGCGTGACCAGCGCAATAATCCGCGCGGCCATCGAGTTTCGGCGGCGGCGCGGCAGGATGTGCGGCTCGATCGCGCTGGGTTGTATGATGACTCGCTTCGGTTGCATATCGGCCTTTCCTGCGGTTTCAACCGCGTTGGGTCACCGGGGATCGGTCACGCGTCCCAGGAAAAGACACGCACCGCTGGCACGGTGCTGGATCGCAAACAGAAACGGCCGGTCCACCCGCACCTCGATCGGCGGCGGCTTCTCGACCGCCACGGACTCGGCCAGCATCACAACGGCCGTCGCCGCCGCGGCCTCCGTGCCGTACTCGTCCAGATTCAGAAACGTCCGATGAAACACTTCGGACAGGTAGAGATCGTCATCGGGCCTCCGCGGCGCCATCCGGCTGAAGTCCGCACTCCCGACCGGCTGGTTGAAAGCCGATTTCATGCCGAGTGCGATCAGGGCCTTGCCCAGCGGCATCAACGGAGGCTGCAGGCGAAACTTCGGCAAATACAGTCGGACCTCCCGGCGCGGCAGGTCCGCACCGGCGGCCAGCAACGCCGGCGTGAGCCCCCGCTCGAGGTCCTTCCATCCGTCGGGAGCGTCGGGCAGCAAAATCAGCAGATGCAGTTGCCGTCCGGCATAGGGCAGCGACAGGGCGGTGTAGCCATCCGCCGGAAGACAGCCGATCTCCGTCAATTGGAACAGCGTCGGCACATCGGCGGCGGTATCGCCCCGAACCCGAAACGGCCTCGGCTGGGTGTTTTCCGCCCGGAACGGATTCTGCCAGGGCGCCTTCAGGTAGATCGCATTGACCAGCACCAGTCGCGCGGTTTCATTCAACGCATCGGGCGGGATCAGGTTCTCAATCCGGCGCCGCGTCTGACCGGCGACCCATTCGTTGATGACTTCGGTTTCGCGGGCGGCGTTCCGTCGGAAGTCGCAGCCCTGCAGCGGCGCGCGGTATCGGTCGCGAAGCAGCGCCAGAAACGGCTCGCGGAACTCGAAGTCCTGCTGGCCGAACAGCCGGTGGGCGACCGAGAGCACGATCGGTTCGGACCGTCGGCCCCTTTCGCGGGCGCGTCGGACGCGCTCCTCCGAATCGCGGACGATCTGTTCCAGATCCGCGCGCAGCGCCGAAAAAGCGGCATGGAGGACCGCGTCATCCTCCGGATAGTGAAGCGCCCGCGCCATCTCGTCGCGGGTGGCGCCGGCGGCGCCGGCATACGCCATCGCGAGAGCCGACTGGATCGAGTACGGCGAGATCAACGCGTTATCGTCGGGTTTCGCCGCGTGCGGCAGGAGGTCGCGGCCCAGCGCGTTGATCGCGCCGACGGCCGGATCCTGCGGAGACGGCGCGGCGCCCGCGCCCGCCGCCAGGCCGATAGCCGCCAGTAACGTAGGCCATGGGCATCGTCGCAGGGCGTTCATGATGTTCCTCCCGTTGTTGTCCCTTTGAACAGACTACGACAAGAACGGCCGCCAATAAAGCACATTCATGGCGCTTCGTTGCGCGGGCTGCCGCGCACGACGAGGCGGGGGAAAATGCCGCTTTTCTACGGGGCCGGTTCCCGTTAGAAAGGCCCTCCGCGAAGACCGCCCGAAACGCACGGAGATGGAAATGACGGCGGCGACGCCAGGAGATTCGACATGACGAAATCGGGCCGCTATGTGATGGAACCCCGCCGCCGGACGCCGGTGGCGCAGGAGGTGGATGTACTGGTGGCCGGAGCCGGTCCGGCCGGCATCGCGGCCGGCATCGCGGCGGCGCGCGAGGGCGCCCGGACGCTCGTGGTTGAGCGCTTCGGGTACGCCGGCGGCATGATCACCGGTTCGTGCGTCGTCGCCATCCTCGGTGTCGGTGACGGTTTTGTCCCGCTGGCGCGCGGCATCACGAGCGAATTGTACGAGCGGCTCGCGGCGGTCGGCGGAATTGCCAAACAGGGTCTATCCCGAAGCGGCGACTACCGCGTGGACGCCGAGGTGTTCAAATGGCAGGCGGCGGAGATGCTGGCCGAGGCCGGAGCGGAAACGCTGTTCCATACGCTGGCTTGCGAGCCGATCGTCCGGCGGGGACGCGTGACGGGCGTCGTCACGGAGAGCAAGAGCGGGCGGCAGGCCCTCCGGGCGGCCGTGACGATTGACTGCACCGCCGACGCCGACCTCGCGTTCCGCGCCGGCTGCGAGTGCGAGAACGAGACGCACGACGTCTCGCTGAAGTACACGCTGGAAGGCGTCAACGAGGCGGCCGCGCGCGAGTTTGCCGCGCGGGAGCCGGAGCGCCATGCCGCGATCGAGGCCGAGGCCCGACGCCGCAACGGCGGGGCGGCCATCGGCAAGGCGCAACAGCTCAAGGGAGTGGACATCACCGACGCGGCTGCGCTCAGCCGTGCCGAGACGCAACTGCGCCGGGACGTGTTCGAAATGGTGAACTACCTGCGCGCCCATCTGCCGGGCTGGGAGCAGGCGCGCGTGCGCGATACCTGGCCGCAGCTCGGCGTGCGCCAGAGCCGCCGCATCCGCGGGGAATACCGCGTCACGCACGACGGGCTGACCGCCGGCTGCCGTTTCGACGACGGCATCGCCCGGCTGGGCGCGACGATGGACGGCTACAAGCTCTATGCGCCGGCCGGTTGCCGGTACGACATCCCGTACCGGTGCATGGTCCCTGTTGACGTGGACGGGTTGCTGGTAGCGGGGCGCTGCGTTTCGGCCGATTACCTCGCGGCGAACGAGCTGCGCCTCATCGTGCCGTGCTTCGCGACCGGCCAGGCGGCGGGCGTGGCGGCGGCGATCGCCGTCCGCCGGCGCATCGCCCCGCGCGCTGTGCCGGCGGATGAGCTGCGCGGACGGCTGCGGGCTCAGGGCGTCTACCTCGGCGATGACGAGCCGGGGGCGGCCGCCGCCTCCGCCGCCTCCGCCGGCCCGCCGGAGACCGTGCAGGATTCTTGAAACCGCCGGCGAACGTCGAAGAATACGTCGTGCGACCGTACCCGGCATGAAAGCGGACGGTCGCGCCGCCGAAAGAAACCAGTGAGCCGGTTCGAAACGAGCGGCAAGTCACAACGCTCGGCATTCACTTGACCGCGTGAACCGGCCTTCGCCGAAACGCATCTCTATCGCGGGAAAGGGATCCATGCCGGCGGGCGAGTGCCCAAGGTTTGAAACGGCGGGGCTAAACCCGGAGCGGCTGCAACCGGTCGGGAAACGGGGGCTAGCATAACCCGGCTGCTTGCCGCGGAGGAAAGCCGGCGGTGCGAGCGCAGGCCCTCACTGGTTCGTCCGCAGTCGGTTGAACTGTCCGACCGGTTCGAGATAGCCGACGAGTCCGTCGCAGCGGGGATCGAGCGCGTGCGGCGGCAGCGCGCGCACGCTGCCGTCGGCGAAGGCGGCGTTGAGCGTCTGCCGGTGCCGGAAGTGCCATTTCGGCGGCGGAAAACCGTCGAGATAGTACCATTCCTCCAGCATCGGGCGCGTGGGCGAGGCGGGCGCCTGCCACGTGTTGATCTGCGCGGCATCCGCCCAGGCGATCGTCTCCGATGGGCGCGTCACCTGGTGCAGGCGGTTGACGCCAGAGTTTTCGCACAGCGGCAGGCCGGCCAGCATGAAGGCGTTCAGCGCGTAACCATAGCTGGCGATCTCGAACTTTCGCTTGAAGTATGGCGCGTTGTACGGCAACGCCGGGCAAATCTCCACGCCGCCGGCCTGTTGCAGATAGGGCCACAGCCGCGCGCGCTGTTTGTCGAGCCGCCGCTCGCCCTCCGCGCCGCCGCCGGCCACCTCCAGCCCCCAGTACCACAGCGTGCCCTCCGGACGATCCTCGCGGTAGGGAAACCAGCGGCCGGCGCGGTCGTTCAGGCACAGCAGGAACGCCAGTTGCATCTGGCGGAGATTGCTCGCGCACATCGTCGCCCGACCCCGCGCGACCGCCTGCTGCGCCGACGGAAACATCAGGGTGGACAGCAGAGCAATGATCGCGATGACGACCAGCAGCTCGATCAGCGTGAACGCACGGCGGTTCACTGCATTCGCCTTCCGGACTTACGGCGCAACCGCCGGGCCAGGACTAATCCCAGCCCGATCAGCACGGCCGCCGAGGGTTCGGGGACGACCTCGACGGTCAGGTCGTCGAACGCGCCGTAACCGGCGCCCGGCGTCCCGCCCCAAGTTGCGCCGGGATAATTATAGAACGCCACATCGGTCAGCGTGAAACTCTTGGATTCAGGCAGCGGCTGCGTCCAGTACGACATCGTCGCGCCATTGACGACCAGCAACGTCGTGAAGCCGGCGTCCGTGTAGATACCCACATGCGCGCGCCGGCGGGTGGCGTCGCCCGCCGCTCCGTAATACGTGAGGCGGATGAAAAGATCGGTTTCGCCCGGCAGCCAGTGGTCGGGGCCCATGTCCGTGTTGTTGAAGAAGGGGTCCGCGCCCGAACCGGTCGTGTAGTCGCCGCTCACATCGGCGATGTGTGCGCCGATCGTCGCGGCAATGCTCGGATTGAACCCGAAGGACTTGTTGTTGATGAAGTAGTTGAACTCGACGAAGTCACTGCCGTCTTTCAACAGGGTGGTATTCCCGCTCCAGTTGTCGTCCATCGCGCGGTCCGGTCCGTGCAGCGCGGTGTTGTAAAGGCCGAAATTGGCGATCTGGAAGAATTCCGTGGTGTCCTCCACATAGCCCAGCTGGAGCCGGACGCCGACGCGGAACGTGTCGGCATCGGTCAGCGTCAGCCCCAGCGATTTCTTGTACAACGCCGGGACGATCACATAGGGATCGCCGCTGCCGTCGTAATGATTCTGTTGATCCCATTCCGCGAACAGCCGTCCGCCGAGGGCTTGAAACAGCGGATCGCCGCTCGAGTTCACGGGGCCGGAATAGGTCCAGCCCGACGGAGCGTCGAAATCTTCGGATAGGATCGTGATGAATGCGGCGTATGCAGACGGAGCCACCGCCGGCGATATCGCGCAGAGCAACGCGAGTGCGGCGGCAATCGGACGATGACGCATGGCGTTTACCTTTCCGCCCTTTTCGCGAGGGCTGAACACAGCGCGGCGCCTTCGCCGGAGGTCCGGCGGCAGGAAACCTGTTCGCCGATCGGGGAGAAGAGGCGGGCGCGCGCGCGCCCAGCCGCCGGCCCTCGTTCGCGAAGGATTCCGCGCGTTTGGCGGGCGGCACGTCTTCTGACTTCCGGCGTTCTACTCTTCCGCCTTCCCGCCCGCAGGCGCCCTCCGGGCGGAGAACGCGCTTGCGGCAGTGGCCTTCGGAATTTCGCAGCCGGTCACAGCGGCGCGACCGTGTCCGATTTTCACGGACTTCCGTTTGCCTGCCCGCACCAACGCGCGGGACCCTAGCGCGACGAGCCCACGCGTGTCAAGCTCGACGGCCGCTCACTCCGCGCCGGCGATCGGCTTCCAGTCGCGGTAGTCCACCGGCCGCAGGTAGTTCTCCGTCGCGCGCTCCTGTTCGGGCGTGACCTCCGTGGAGACGAAGAGCGGAACCCCGGTGATCGGCAACCGCATTTCGCCGGCCGCGCTGATCGAGCCGGCGGCCTTGGAATACACGATGCCGCCGCGCAATTCGCGGTTGTAGAGGGTCATTCGATCCGCCTCCACCTTCAGGTTGTAGCGGAAGGGCCGCCCTTCGGTCCACAGGACGAACACCTCGCTACCGCTGCGGCCGCGGAACTTGTAGGCGTAAAACGGGCTGTCGTTGTACGGGCGATCCGACCAGCGGGCGGCCGCCGCGCCGATGTTCTGTCCGTCGCTGAGGACTTCCAGCAACACCGGGTCCGGGATCAGCTCGGCCATCAGACGCGTGGCCTCGGCCGCCAGCCGCATCCGGCCGTCCCGATAGAAACCGTAGGCCTTGTAGAGAAAGTACGGCGGCGGTCCGGCGCGCGGCGAGAACTGGTCGTTCACGTAGGTCAGCGTGAGGCACTGCACATCGTGGCGCGCGGCCAGCGCGAGCGCGCGGATCATGTAGTCGGCGGCCTGGTCCTGCGTGACGTGAAACGGATTCGCCGGGCCATAGGCCATGGGGAAACCGATTTCCGTGAACCAGATCGGCTTCTCGCCGCCCCGTTTCCGGCACTCTTCCTTGACCCACTGCAGCATCGCCGCCAGTCCCGCGGTGTCCGGCGGCATGGGAAACGAGAACGGATGCAGATCCAGGCAGTCGTAGTGCGCGAAACCGCCCCGATCGTGCACGCCCTGGATGAACGCGTAGGCGCCCATGGTCTTGCGCGCGGGGTCCACGTATTCCGGGCCGGGAATCGAGCCGGGCGTTCCGATCGGCGACATCGCGACGATCTTGCAATCGGCGCTCCACGCCTTGATCTCCTCGTGGGCGATCTTGAGAAACGCCGCGTAAGCCTCGTCGGGCATCATCGCGCCCGGCGGCTTGAACTCCGTGCCCGGCTCGCCGTCAATGACCCAGTAGAGCACCGGCAGCGCCGGCACGTCGGGATTCTCCTTCCACAGAGCGCCGCCCGGACCGTAGCGCGCGACCGCGGAGCGCACGGCCTGGCGGTAGCCCTCCAGGTCCATGTTCGCCACCCAGGCGTTCGGGGAAAAGTAGCCGGCAACCCGGATGCCCTCGCGCGCCGCGACCAGCAACCCGCGCTCCTGGCGCGCGTCGAGTACGCTGGAGATGAGCCGGAAGCCCGTCTGCTTGACCAGGCCCAAGTGCCGGGGCGACTCGAAATCGCTGGCCCAACAATAGAGTCCGTAAAAGGGCACCGTGCGCGCGCCGGCCGCGTCGCGCAGCGCGCCGGCTGCGCCCGCGCCCGGCGCCGGCTGCGCTTCCGCCGCAGGACGCCATCCGGCCGCCAGAAACCCGATCGCTGCCATCGTGATGCGCCGCATCGAATGCTTCTCCATTCCTGGAGGCTATCCTAACAGACCATCCGACGAAAAGAAGCCGCCGTGAAAAGCGCGCTCGCTCGCGCGCAGTCGCTCAAGGCGCCGGCGCCGGCGCCGATGGCGGCGGCGACGGATTGGCCCGCTTCGCCGCGGCCTCCGCCCGACGGCGCGCGCGGTCAGCGTTGATGCCGTCCAGCAGCCGTTTCCACGCGGCCTCCAGCGCAGCCGCCCGGTCCGCCTCACCGGATTCCACGTACAGCGTCGCGAGGCGCTGCCGGGCTTTGGCCAGCACGTTCTCCGCGCCGGGGCTGATCTCGTGCTCGTAGCGATCCGGTCCCAGCGGCGGAAGCATGCGCTCTAAAATACTCCGCGCCAGGGCCGCCTTCGCCTCCGCGTCGAGTTTGCGGACGTTCTGCTTCTCAGCGAGTTCGAGAGTGTAGGCCATCGCCCACGGATCCAGCCGCCGCTGTTCAAGGGCCGCGTAGAGCGTGTCCAGTTCCTGCGCCGGCGTCAACGTGCGCCACTCATACCGGATATCCCACTCCTCGGCGGCCGGGAAGTCACGAGTGCCGCCCGGCTCGAATTCGGTCAGTATCAGCGTGTCGGTGTTGGTCTTCGTATCGTATGTCCAGCCCTTTTTCGGCAGCAACCGGGTGACAAGTTCCTTGCGGCATTCCTCGCTGTAATGCAGTCGGATCACGGCGCGGCCGATGTTGCCGGCCCATGCGGTGCCGGTCCGCAGCACGTAGCCGCTCTGGCGCTGCCAGATCTGGTCCTTCAGGTCCGGCGGCAGCTTGTCCACGTGCAGTTGCGGAAAGACGCGTCCGGTCTCGACGGCATATTTTACGACGATCTCCCGCTCCGCGCCGCGCGGGAACGACATCGGCCAGCACATCCAGTAGGTGAAAATCTGCTTGCGGCCCTCGCCGCCGGTCCGCTTCACCTCGGCGGCCTGCGGCCGGCCGTCCACGGTCACCTCGAAGTCCTGGAGCGGCATCTTGAAGTAGCTCGGGAATCCGACCTCGAACTCGGCGTCGGCCTCGCCCGTGTTCTTCAGCACGAAGCGGGCCGTCACGCGGTTGAGCTTCGCCGAAGGGTGCAAGTCCACTTCCTCGGCGATCATCTCCACCGGGATCGGTGCCCCATTCGCCAACTTGGGCGAGAGATTCGTTCCGCCCGTCGTCAGCGGATCCGGGGCGATGTCCGCCAACGTCGCCCGGCCCGCCGCCAGCGCAATGATAACGGCACCCTGAGCAGCCCACCGAATGTTCATGGCCATTTCCTTTCCTGATCAATTCCGGCATAACGGATGATCGCGCCCCGCCTGCCATGGGCGGTGCTTGACCTGCATCCCAGCCTACAGCGTATATAACGCGCGTGCAGACGGGAACCTTTGGAACAAAGTTACGCCTATGACGCCGATATCTGATCGCCGGGCGGCCGTGTTGAGCGCTTTTCGTCACGAACCGCCGGAACGGCTGCCCTACCATATCGAAATGACGGGCGAACTGCGGGATCGCGTTGCCGCACAGGCCGGCGTGGCGCCCGGCGACATCGGAGAGTGGCTCGGGAACTACTGCGAAAAGGCCGATATCGGCGACGGCGGCGCGCAGGGTCCCGACGGCATTTTTCGCGACGACTTCGGCGTCGAGTGGGACCGCAGCGGCGCCGACAAGGACATCGGCATCATTCGTAATCCGCGCATCGGCGAACCGACCGACCCGCCGCCCGAGTTCCCCGCTCCCGACCTCGCCCGCGCCCGCGCGCGCGTGCAGGCGGCGCTGGCGCGAGGCGCGGACGCGGCGCTGTTCGTCAAGCTCGGCACGACGCTCTTCGAGCGCGCCTGGAGCCTCTGCGGGCTGGAAAATTTTCTGATGCACCTGCTGGCCGAGCCGGACTTCGCGGCGGAATTGCTGCGCCGCGTCTGCGATCATCGGCTGGCGCTGGTGGAGGCGGTGTTGGATCTTCCGGTGGACGGCTTCTATTTCGGGGACGACTACGGACAGCAGGGCGGCGCGCTGTTCGGGCTTGACGCGTTCCGGTCGCTGATCCGGCCTCAATTGTCGCGGCTTTTCGCGCCGATCCGCCGCGCCGGCAAGCTCATCGTGCTGCACTCCTGTGGGAACATTTCGCTGTTTCTCGACGATCTCGTCGAGATCGGCCTCGACGGCTATCAGACCGTGCAGCCGGAAGTGTACGACTTTGCCCAGCTCAAGCGGCGTTACGGCGCCCGGTTGACGTTCTGGGGCGGCATCAGCACGCAGACGACGCTACCGTTCGGCTCGACCGCGGACGTCCGCGCGGCGGTGCGCCACGCCGTCGCGACGCTGGGCGCCGGCGGCGGACTCATTGCCGGCCCGACCCACCGGATCACCGCGGACACCCCGGCGGCGAATGTATTGGCGCTGGTCGAGGAGCTGAAGACCGTCCGCTGAAGGATCTCCAGGCCGACGAGCGCCGGCGGCGAACGCCCGCCCGCGCATCCGTTCGCAAAGGTCCCCGGGGCCGCACTACCGCGGCCCGAACGCCGCCAGCACCAGCGCGAGCGACGCCGCGGAGAGCAGGGTGCTCAGCATGATGGCCGTGCCGGTGACCTGCTCGTCAATGCCCAGCGGCGCCGACATGACGAACAGCGAGATGGCCGTGGGCGTGGCCAGGTAGATCAGCGCGATCAGCGTCTCCTCCGGTCCCAGTCCGATCCCCCGCGCCAGCGCCCAGCCTGCAAGCGGGCAGAAGAACACCTTCAACAGGGCCGCCGCGGTCGCTGGAGCGCCCGTGCGCCGCAGCTGCGCAAGGTCCAGGGAGGCGCCGAGTCCCAGCAAGGCGAGCGGCAGCGCGAGATCGCCGACGATTTTCAGCGTACGCGCGGCGGCTGGCGGCAGCGAAAAGCGCCCGAACGAAAAGGCCATGCCGGCCGCGCAGGCCAGAATCAGCGGGTTGCCGGCTACGTCGCGCAGCAGCGCCCGCGCCCCCGTGCCGCGCCCATGGGTTAGCGCCGTACAGAGCAGCACGCACGCCACGTTGTAGAAGACGACCAACGGCCCCAGGCACAGCGATGCGATCGCGGTCCAGGGCCGTCCGCCGGGCGCGGCGCCGCCGAACGCGAACAGGAGGATCGGCAGGCCGGCATACGCGATATTCCCCCGGAAGGCCGCCGTGATCAGCGCGCCCAAACGCGCCGGCGGCAACCGGAGCCAACGCGCGATCAGCGCGGCGGCCAGGCCGGTCATCAGCGTCGCCAGCAACAGGAGGCCGACCAACCCGCCCGCCCAACTTTCCCGCAGCGGCGCCGCCGCGACTTCGCGGAATAACATGGCCGGCAGCCCGATCCAGTACGTCAGCCGATTGGCGTCGCGGAAAAAGGCGTCCGCATAGTGCCCGCGCGCGCGCAGCCAGGCCCCCAGCGCGATCACCAGCGCCACCGGTGCGATCGTGGACAGCGGATTCATCGGTACGGCCCGCGCGCCGGTCCGCCCGGCATCCTCACGGGCGCTCCGCCGCGGCGGGCGGCCGGTCGGCCGAATGGCCGCGCGGCACCGAAAGGGTCCCGTCGAAAAACTCGATCACGTGGCCCTTCTCCACCAGCCAGTGCAGGTGGCCCACAAGAGCGCGCACGTCCGCGTCGTCCGGCGCGCGGCCGGGAAACAGGTCCTGCAGCATTTGCGCCCGTGTAACGCCCGGATGCTCGCCCAGGTATTTCAGCGCGTCGCGGATCGGCGGAATGGCGCGCTCCGGGTCCAGCGGTGCAGGGGCGACGGCGGTGACAAAGGTATGCCCGTCCCCGGCCTTGAACAGGTGCAATCCCATGTGCCG